>JAJYKS010000008.1 GCA_021788365.1 bacterium | reverse complement strand
GGTATCCATACTATGTGGTATTGGTGTCTCCACATTCCATGTGCATTGAGCTTTGTTTTCACATCCAAATTGTCTCACATTCACTCACGGGCTTACGCCCGTGATCCTCTGTGAGGGGGTCAATAGAAGAAACATCGATTGACGGCCTATTTCCTGTTCTTGTTGGTACACGGCCAATTGAGAGCATTTTTCCGTCCCTAACACTTGTACCTCGAGCAATCACACATGCCTTTGTAGCACCAAACTATATGCAAACAATGCCATCAGGAAGCATCACCATAAAATCGCTAGACGAAATACCTGATGAAAAATGGTTAGGGGGAGTAAATTGGAGAAACGCACATCCGAATATGAATAATCCTCTTTGTGCTATTCGATATAAACAAGGTAAAGAAACTACATGGTGGGATATTGCTCATTCTGGTTTTGTTGCTCCCGTAAAAACAATAGAGCAAAATGCACTATTTGTGCCTCCAATGGTTTTAACTTCCGTTTTTGGAAAAAGGCATTTTTCCTTTACCGAAGACGAAAATTATAAAAGATATCCCGAGCTTTTCGCAACAAATATTGCTCAAAGGTATGGCCATATCCCCGGAGTTTTTAGTAAGTGGAAATGGAATACAAGTTGGTAATCAAATTCAAGAAAAACATCACTCACAAATATGGTGTATCCATAGACATGGTTAACGTCGGAAACCCTTGCCAAAAGAGAAGCAGGACCCCTAAATTGTCATGCACAGACTTATAGTGTAAAATCCGCGCATGGCCAGACCAGAGAACATCACGGGCTTAATTTCAGGCTATAACAAAGGCTTTGACGGACTTAATGAAGCTCAAAGAGCGTTTGATACGGAAAAACGACTTATTCCAGGCCAAATTTTATGGTTTGACAATGCATATGGTTCGAGCGCTGATGGTAGACGCGCCCGCGCATTACTCCAAGGTGCAACTTTAGAGCCTGACATGTTGTTCCGTACCCCCCCCCAGAACGTTAATTGAGACAACCTCAACAGGAGCAAGAACCGTAAATATTCCTTGGATAGATTGGGGTGGCGATACATATTTAAACATTAAAGGCATCGGAGCTATAACTACTGGAGAAACTACAGAGGCAAAAGAACATTTACGTTGGCAGATTCATAATAGACGCTCTATTGGTTGGAATGGTGTTGCGGGGCGAGAAATAGTTAGTCAAGCAGATCAGGAAGCCGCAACATTTCAACATTTAGTCAAGCACAACCCTGGACTAGAATGGGATATTAATGCTCCAATTTGGCGACCTATTGCCATAGCGGCGGGTAACGACTTTATTGCATCATTACAGGACCAATTTTTTGATCAGGGAACATATGGAATTGAACAATCTGTTGTTTCAATGCGAAGATTACCTTTTACGAAGCACCGTCTAGATGAGTATGTACATTTTCATCAACCAACACCTTCATCAATGGAAGGGTTAAAAAAACTTGATAAGCTTTGGAATCATGGAGACCCCAGTCACACATTTATACGAGGTGCTGAAAGACTTGGCAGAGCGTTTCGGATATTAAAGAATGCGAATGTTTTTCATCATCAAAGTTTTGTAATACCGAATTATGGAGAATACGGCTCTGCCGCATGGATGAATTTTAATAATATAGCGATTGATGGTTCGATGGGAGATTTAGATTGTGGATCTAAAATAAATCCAGAAAGTGGATACGTTTGGTGGCAGCGACAAGAAGCGTTTGGCAGTGCACTTATGTATTTAATGTTTGTGCATCGAACGCACCCAGAATTATTAAGTGACAAAGGTTTCCTTAATAAATATTTTAAAAGCTGGAAAAAGGGAATTGGAAATGATTACACCCAAGAGATGATGGAATGTTATCGCGATAGAGATACATTCACAGATGTTGTTGGTGCTATAGATACGTTCTCTCGTTGGTATAGCTCGCCTGCTGATACAAAACCTGGGGGATCGCGTAATACTATTGGTTGGTTAAATTATCTTCAAGATAAAGCAAAAGATATTTGGATTCCTTCAGCAAACGCGGTAATAAAAACTGTAAGAGAAAATAGAGAAATTGTCGGAATTTAATAATATTTAGTGAATGCCTTGTTGTAACGCTCCATCTTGTTGACATCTGATATAGTTTGTATCATAATCACCTCAAGTTACAAAGAGCTGCCCCTCCGACAGGGGCTTTTTTGTACCCGAAGACCTGCCGCCAGTAACAAATTATTAATTTGTCAGGAGGTAAGGTTATGAATAAAAAATTCATCGTCATTTCTTCATTCGCACTTGCTACCCTCATGTTTGCAACTCCGGTGTATGCAGCCGCTGCCGATGTTACCAAGATCCAAACATTTATCAAAAGCATTATCCAAATTCTGGTAACCATTGCAGGACTTGTTTCCATGGGATTTTTCGTATGGGGAGGATTTGGCTACATCACCAGTTCCGGCAACCCGGAGATGCTTGACCGTTCCAAAAAAACCATTTTGTATTCGGCAATAGGATTGGCAGTGGTACTTGGAGCGTTTGTTCTAACAAACATTGTCTCAGACCTGGCAACCGGTGCCTTTGGTGCCACGCCTTAACTTATACCTATGCCCAACCGTTATGCAAAAACTGATATTTTTAGTCAGTTTGACACTGACTTCACTCTTCTTCCCGTACCCCGTCTTTGCCGCTTCCACAATTCCTGAAATTAGTTCCTACACCACTGACACCCTTTCCATTATTACCATCATCGCAGCCGTTGCCGCCGTCTTTTTTCTCATTCGCGGTGGTTACCTCTACATCACTTCCACCGGAAAGCCAGATGCGCTGGAAGAAGCCAAGAAGACTATTCGTAATGCTCTGATTGGGCTCGTGCTTGTTTTGACTGCTAACGGCATAGTTTCGCTTCTTCAGGGCGCGCTTGTGGGGAATGGGAGCACGACAACGGTAGCCAATCTGCCGCTTACCCAAATTGAAAGCGTCAAACCGGCAGATGGCCTTACTCAGGTTCTCATTGATGCCGTCAATGGATTTGTTCAAAACATTGTGCAAAGCGCTACAAAACCGGTCGTGGACGGCATTATAACATTTCTCACGAATACCCCGGAACTCCTCACCAATGCCACGATTGTTAAATTTTGGCTCATCATGCTTGGGATTACCGATACGCTTTTTGTCTTGGTTGTGGCACTCCTTGGCCTTCAATTTATGAGCGCCTCAACGTTCGGGTTTGAAGAAATCGAATTTAAACATCTCCTCCCGCGAATCGGACTTGCATTCCTGGGAACGAATGTATCACTGTTTCTGGCTAATTACGCCATTGTTACTTGTAACGCACTCGTGACCGGTGTCATTAACGCCACTGGTGGCCTCGATCATGCATGGATCACCAACGCGATAACAATTACCAATCTCACAAACGGCACAGCTCCTCTTATTACCCTGATCTTTCTTCTTTTGTTTCTCATGATCGCCATTGTTTTACTTCTCATGTACATCAGCCGTCTCATTATTATCGCCCTGGGCGCGGTTCTTTCCCCGTTTGCCTTCCTTCTCTGGACCATTCCCAAAACGGCAGACTTTGCCGAAATGGCAATGAAAGGCTACCTCGTATCGGTGTTTACCATATTCTTCCATGTGGTCGCCATTCAACTGTCCGGATCATTTCTTGCGCTTCCCGAACAGACCAACAATTCACTCATTTCGATTGCCGTTGCCATTGGGCTTCTTTTAACCCTTCTAAAAATTCCCAGTTTTCTCATGCAGCTTATTTTATTCTCCCGAGGAGTTGGCATGGTCAAACACATGGGCAGCCAGATTATGAATGTCATGACGACCGACAAGCCACAAAAAGGCGTCGTAGAGGGCGTAAAAACACCCAGAAGGACGGTGAACCTATGAGAACCACTATAATCCCAGCACAAATTACGACCGTTGAAGACAAGATCGCCGGGTCATTGAACTTCACCCAAATACTACTCCTCATGGCTCCGGTTCTTTGGGGAACACTCGTCTATGCAATATTTGTACCAATGATGAAAATAGCAGCGTATAAAATATGGCTCGTACTTATTGTTACCATGATTTGTTTAACCTTGGCGCTTCGGGTGAAAGAAAAAATCGTTGCAGAGTGGATTGCAGTCCTTCTTCGCTACAAACTCCGGCCAAAATATTACCTTTTCAACAAAAATGACTTGACCGAACGAGTAGTTGATCTCCCATTTATTGAACCTGCTATACGCCTCAAGAAAACTGTAGCAAAACATGCAAATAAACACCATGAACTCTCCATCAAAGAACTGATCAAACTTGAGCAGGCGCTAAGCTCGAGACGGCTGGCCGTATCATTTCGCTTTGGAGGAAAAACGTAGCTATGAACGGATTATTTACAAAGACCAAGAGCCAACCTGCCAGGAAGCAGATCCAAATCAAAAAGATTGTGGACAATGTGTTGGTGTTACCCAATAACGAATACCGGATCATCTTGGAAACGTCTTCGATTAACTTTGAACTCAAAAGTGAGGAGGAACAGGACGTCATTATCGACAGCTTCCAAAACTTTCTAAACGCCCTGCCGTGCCAGATCCAAATCCTTGTCCGTGTTCGTGAGATTGATATCGACAAGTACGTGGAGGATATCGCGCGATCCAAAGACAAGGAAAAAGAAGCGGTCTACAAAAGACAAATTGAAAGCTACAGCGCATTTGTCAAAAAACTCGTGTCCGGTAACAGTATCCTATCCCGTCGGTTTTACATCGTCCTGCCATATCACAATCCCGACAAACACGAGGATTGGAACGTGATTAAAGAACATTTAAATCTCAACCGCGATATTGTCATCAAGGGCTTGGAACGGATGCAGATGAAAGCAACAACCCTCACGAGCCTTGAAATCATTAATCTCTTTTATACCTTCTACAATCCGGAGTCCGTCAAAACCCAGGCTATTACCAAAGAAACGCTCTCTGCGTTATTTAAATATAACTATGTTTAACCTAACCAAACGACTGAACCATATAAAACCGATTAAGGATTGGAAACGGCGCGAAAAACAGCGGCGCCTAGCACATCAGGCTGTCAATATTACCTTCGGTGAACAGGATCAACTAGATTTACTCTCCTATGCCGGACTGAAAGAAGAATCCAGTTATCTGCAAATTAACGATACCTTCGTGCGAACACTCTTTGTTTCGGGATATCCGTACGTGGCTTCCACTGGTTGGCTTTCCATGCTCATTAACATCAACCACAATATCGACATCAACTATCATATTGAACAAATTGATCCGCTAATTGCCTTGCCTAAGCTCAACCGCAAGATTACCGAGTTGGAATCTACCAAACGCACCATGCTCAAAGAAGGTAGAGTGATTGGGAGCGAGATTACTGATCCATTGGAATCTGCGATGGATTTGAAGGACAAAATTCAACGCGGCCAGGAAAAACTGTTTCAAATCTCAATTTATATGACGGTCACGGCAGATAGCCTGACGGAACTCAATAAAGTCACCAAACTCTTGGAAACCGTGATGCAGACGCGGCTTTTCTATATTAAAACCGCAACCTTTCAACAGATTGACGCGCTGCAATCTATTCTTCCTCGAGGCGAGAACAAACTGACACAAAAACGAAATCTGGACAGCTCCAGTGCTGCGCTCACATTTCCCTTTGTATCCTCGGAGCTTGTGCAGGAGTCGGGCATCCTGTACGGCATTAACAAATCCAACAATTCACTGGTCATCATTGACCGGTTTAGTTTAAACAACGCCAACGCCATTATTTTCGCCCAATCTGGCTCTGGCAAAAGCTTTACCGCTAAAGTTGAGATCCTTCGCCACCTCATGCAAGGCACCAAAGTCATTGTCATTGATCCCGAGCGCGAGTACAAACAACTCGCCAAAAGCGTCAATGGCACCTATATCAAGCTCTCCAGTACCTCCAAAGAAAAGATTAACCCATTTGATTACTCCCAAAACTCCATAACTGGCGAGAACAGCCTCGCTGAGCACATACAGGACCTTACGGAGCTTATTTCCCTCATGGTGGGCAGTCTTACTTCGGAAGAACGGGCGGTCGTAGACAAGGCGCTACTACTCACATACAAAAATGTTGGACTTTCGAAACGCAAAAATGGCAGAAAGCCAAAAAAGATTGTCTATCCGCTCCTCAAGGATTTCTACAAAGAACTGAAAACCATGAAACACAAAGACCTCTGTGACCGATTAGAACGGTTTGTCAAAGGTTCACTTGGTGGTGTGTTTGATTCGCAAACGAATATCGAACTTAATAACCGTCTAGTGGTGTTTGATATTAAAGACTTAAACGAATCCCTGCGCCAGATTATGATGATGGTGGTTGCAAACTTCGTGCATAGCGAAGTGAAACAGAACCCGCAAAAACGGATACTCGTCATTGATGAGGGCTGGATGCTTCTTCAGGAGCCGGAAAGCGCCCGGTTTATCTCAGGCCTTGTCCGCCGAGCCAGAAAATACTATCTCGGTGTCACTATTATTACCCAACAAGCCAATGATTTTCTTTCTCAGGAATATGGGAAAGCTATCGCGAGCCAATCGTCACTGCGTATCCTTATGCGCCAGGATACAACCACGATCAAAAAAGTAGCCGAGGAATTTCACCTCTCCGCCTTTGAACAGCACTATCTGTTAACCGGAGACCGGGGAGAAGCCCTGATTATCGCTGACCAAAACCATGTAGCGGTCAAAGTAGTCGCATCTGAGGAGGAACATCCGCTGTTAACGACTGATCCGCGGGAGATTTACCTCTAACATGAACCCGAAAGTCCTGCTTACCTTGTGGTCATTTCGGAAAGAGTTGAAATACGTCCTTCTGGCCTTTCTTACAATCCTCATGGTACCGGTTATCGGCGTCATTCTTCTTACCCAAGTCGGTATCAATATTATTTCCGACAAATTGGTACAGAGTAACCCGACCAATCAGACGATACAGATTAAAGACCCCACGTCAGGGGAGGTCGTCAAGGAAATCAAACCGCAAGTTGTGTGGCCTGCCCATGGCGTTATTACCCTTGAATTTGGCGAAACCAGCTTGTATCAGGTATTTCATACCGGTATCGATATTGCCGGTCCGTTTGATCAGCCTATTACTCCTGCTATGGATGGCAAAGTCATCTATGCTGGAGAAATATTCTGGGGGTACGGAAAACACATTATTATCGACAACGGCAATAATATTACGACCGTGTATGCACATCTGGACAAAATCTATGTGTATCCTGGGGAAAAGGTGACAATTACGGACACGATTGGTCTGGAAGGGCAAACCGGCTGGGCAACCGGACCACATCTACATTTTGAGACAAGGATATATGGAATCCCGGTCAATCCAAGAGTGTTTTTGGGATATGGGAGTCCGCAGTAACGTGCTGTATGTTATTTTGTAGAAAAAATGTCTAGAATGAATGTATGTCCATAAACACTCGCAAGCCTACAAAAGAATCAACGCTCAAAGCTTTATGGGCAAATTCAGGTGGTAAGTGTGGAATATGTAAAAATCCCCTTATTCAACACTCAGAAAATCAAACAAATATACCAGTAGGAGAAGAGGCTCATATCTGTGGAGTACGACCAGAATCAAAACGCTATGATCCTAACATGAGCGACGAAGATAGAAGACAATATGAAAATTTAATAGTTATTTGTCCTTCTTGCCATAAGATCATTGATACAGACGATATAAAATATACTGTGTCTGAATTGCGTAGATTCAAGGCTGATCAAGAAAGAGAAGCTCGAGAGCTACTCGGTATTGAACTTTCAAACGTTACTTTCGAGGAGTTACAAATTGTAACAAGACACCTATTATCTACTCCAATATACGATAAAGATTATATTTTAGTTCCGCCCGCCGAAAAAATTAGAAAGAATAATTTATCAGTTACGGTAGGCAATCATATAACTTCTGGATTGATGCAAAGTAGACTTGTGGGAGATTTTCTTACACATAATGTGGATTTAGAATTTAGCAATAAACTACGAGCTGGATTTGTAAACGCATACATAGAAAGGAAATCGAGAGGTTTTACCAACGATTCATTATTCTATGAACTTTGGGAATTTGCGAGAGGTGGATCAAACGATTCAAAGATATTAGCCGCAAGTCTAGCAGTTGTTACATTTTTTTTTGAAAGATGTGAGGTTTTTGAAAAATGATATTACCAGATAAAAACATGTCATTATCGAATAGTCTTCTTGGGCTAGGAGCAGTAATTTTGGAAAACTTGCATTCCAACCAAACTGTTTCATCTCTGTGGGAGAAAATCTCCAATCAGGACAGTTATTGTACTTTTGAAAAATATTGTCTGTCACTCGACGTATTATTCGCTATAAATTTGATACGTTACAATAACGGGGTCATTATAAAGTCGATATAACCATGATAAAAGCTGTTTACGCGAACAATGAATCTTTTAAAAGAGTTGAGTTTCAACCCGGATTTAACGTAATACTTGCCGAGCGCACTGATAAATCGTCCGATAAAGACTCGAGAAATGGGCTAGGTAAAACTACTCTAATCGAAATTATTCATTTCTGCCTAGGATCTACTACGAGTCAAACTTTGGAAGTAAAGGAGTTAGAAGATTGGACATTTTCATTAGATTTTACATTAAATGACAAAAATTATACGGTTTCGCGCAATACAACAAACAACACAACTGTTCACATCGAAGGTGATTTTTCTGAATGGGAAATTCAACCTGAGAAAATATCTGACGATGGATCTGGAATAATGAAAATCCCATCGTGGACAAAAATGCTAGGAAAATTAGCATTTGATCTCGATGTTGAAAACACTGACACGTATTACCCAAGCTTTAGAGGCCTTATTTCGTATTTAATACGCAAGGGCGTGGGCGGATATCAAGATGCATTCAGATTTTTCCCGCAACAAAAAGATTGGAGTATTCAAACACATAACGCCTATCTACTGGGTTTGAATCATGAATACGCAAAGCTTTTTCAAAAAATTAAAGATAAAAAGAATGCTCTTAAAGATTTAAAAAATGCACTGTCACAAGGATTGCTTCCAAGTTTTGATGGAAGTATTGGCGAGCTTGAATCTGAAGCAATAGCTTTAGAAATGAATCTCAAAGAGTTAACGGATGAAATCGGTTCGTTTAAAGTACATCCTGAATATTACAAAATTCAGGAAGAAGCAAATACGTATACAGAACACATACATAAACTCACGAACGAATATACTTTATCACAGCAGATACTCAATAAATATCAGCAAACCTTAACTGAAGAAAAAGACGTTGGAGTAGATAAAGTTAAAAATGTATACGCCGAAGCAGGATTAATTTTTGATCCTAAATTACTAAAAACGCTTAACGAAATAACTAAATTCCACGAGCAAATAGTAATAAATAGGAAATCATACCTAACAGATGAATTAAACAAGCTTCAATCGAAAATTGACAAGCTAAAGGATGATATCAAGAATACATCTGATTCTAGATCAGAATTAATGCAAATATTAAAAACACACGGCGCACTTGACGAATATTCAATTCTACAAGATAGAATTAACTCGCTTAAACAAAAAATTAACAATATTCGAGACAAAGTGCAGAAACTTAAGGAAATTGAAGGACAAGAAAGTGAGCTGGCTATCGAATTAGAAGAGTTACTAAAAAATGCCAGAAAGGATCTTGAGGAAAGGTCTGAATATCTAAAACATGTTGTAGGCTTCTTTAACTCAAACTCCCAATTCTTGTATTCTGAACCAGGTACTCTGTCAGTAGATATTTCTCGGTCTGGGTATAAATATAAGGTTGATATTAAACGTGCAACGAGTCAGGGAGTCGGTTACATGAAGGTATTTTGTTATGATTTATCTACGATGCAAATTAATTCGACCGAATTAAATAGAACTTGGAATACATTAATTCATGATAGTACGATATTTGATGGCGTTGATGAAAGACAGGTGGCAAAAGCGCTGGAATTGGCAGCGTTCGAGGCTGAAACGAAGAATTTTCAATATATTTGCACCTTGAATTCCGACTCAATACCTAACGGGGACTTTTCTCCAGAATTCCAGAAAAAATTTAACTCTTTTGTTAGGATTATATTGAAAGACGATACTCCCTCCGGCGGACTTTTGGGCATAAGATATTAACTATTAGTAGCCATTTTTACTAATGATATATAATATCAATATATGAATAGTCCTCAGGCCAGATTAGCATTTGGGAAAAAAGTACGTAATGCTCGGGAACAAAAAGGACTTACACAAGCTGAAGTAGCTGAAAAAGCAGGCGTGAATACCAATTATTATGCCTGTATTGAGCGTGGTGAGGTAAACCCTTCTCTTGAGAAAATTCAAGCTATCGCTAAAGCTTTAGGCTTAAAATCGTTTGATGTAATGTCTTAACTTTCCTCGAGCACATTTTTTGCGATTCTCCGCATCACTTCGACTATCTTTGCGGCATATTCGATATTTGCTTTATCAGGTTCGGTTGTTTTGAGGCTCTTTAGGATAGACTCTACTAACGCTGTATTGTTTTGCTCGTCAGCGGCAAATTCCAGCGTTTCAGTTGGCATAGCCTTTAGCCCCTCGCGAATTTTTCCAGAATCAAAGAGGTCCGAAAGTTTCTTACCGGAAACCAATTCCGCTGGTATCTGAGTACTTGCCTGAGATGTGTTCATCAAGCGTAGTATACACGATTTGGTATTCCTACTCGAGATATCGTTCAAGCTTGAGAAACCTAAACATTTCGGAGACGGTTTCTTTGCTATCTATACGCCTCATGATTTCGCGGCTTTTTGCCTGTGATAGTATGTTTAAACTTCCTTCCCAGAGTATTTGGCGGTCGATAATAGCCAACTTTCGGTGATGGTTACCCGTACAAAGAAATACCTGGACACCCAACACCTCAAAACGCCGTATTTCTGCCTCAGATTGCTCTTCCATCGTTTCGCTATGTTCCCTTGGGTGTCTGGTCACTACATACACTCGTACACCGCGATTAACGAGCTGTTCAAATATTGGATAGAGTGTTTTTGCCCGTTCTTTTGCTATGAATGGACTCTCAATAACGACTTCACGCGCGGCGTGAAGTAAATCCTGCCTAAATTGCTGGTAAAAGGTCGTTTCATCATACAGTCTTGAGGAAAAAAGCGCTTGAGATGGGCTCATTTTGCCTCCTCCTCAGCTTGATACGCTTCCATAAGCCTGGTAAAATGAACGAGGTATTCGTTAGAAAGAGAGGAAAGCGGTTCAAAATAGGAATCGTCTTCCGCACTAGAAAATTAAAACTAGTCCTGTTTCCCGCGCCTATTCTCGATCCCCGTCAAATTCTTTTTGCGTAGTCGGAGTGAAATCGGGGTAATCTCGAGTAGTTCGTCGTTCTCCAGGAAATCGATCGACTGTTCGAGAGATAAAGTTGTCGGTGGCGTCAGTTGGATCACGCCGTCCGAGGCCTTTGAGCGCATGTTGGTAAGTTGTTTACCCTTACAAACATTCATCCGCACATCCTGTTCTTTTGGCGTTTGCCCCACGATCATCCCCTCGTATACCGGCACGGCCGGCCCCACAAACAGGATGCCACGCTCCTCTGCAGCAGCTAGGCCGTAGGCGAGCGACTCGCCACTGTTACTGGCGATAATTACACCGGACCGGATCTTCGGCAGCTCTTTCCCCACCGGTTCGTATCCATCAATTTGCGAGGAGAATAGGACGGTTCCTTTGGTCAAAGTAAGGAGCAACGTTCGGAGCCCGATGATATTGCGGGTGGGGATGCGGTACACAAACTCTACTTCGGTGTCGGAAATCGGCTCCATCGAGAGCATGACCCCGTAGCGCTTGCCCATCTCCTGGTTAATAACACCTTGATACTCACTCGGCACCACGATATCCACTTCTTCGACGGGTTCTATTTTGACATTGTTGGCGTCACGCTTGACGATAACCTCGGGTTTCCCCACTTCCATCTCGTATCCTTCACGACGCATGGTCTCGAGAAGAATAGATAGATGCAACTCTCCGCGCCCGGACACTTTGTATTTGCCGTTTTCCAGCTTCTCCACTTTCAGCGAAAGATTCGACTCCAGCTCTTTATACAAGCGCTCCTCTATCTGGCGGCTAGTCACGAATTTACCTTCCCGGCCGGCGAGAGGAGAGGTATTGGCTCCGAGCGTCATATGCAGAGTCGGTTCGGTAATCTCTTGGGTGGGGTAGGGGACGGTATCGGACGGGTCCGCGAGGGTGAGACCTATTTGCACTTCGCCAAATCCGGGGATTGCAACGATATCGCCAGTCACCGCCGACTCCACCTCCACCCGACCCAGCCCCTCTGAGAGGAGGATCCGCTGCACGGAGAATGGCTTGGTTGGACGATTGGTTAGGATAATACTTTGGCCAAGCTTTAGCGTCCCTTGGGTAATCTTCCCGATCGCAATCCGCCCGAGGTGCGGGTTGTAATCAATGGAGGATACAAGCATTTTAAAAGTATGCCCCAGGTCAGCCTTCGGGGATGGGAAGTACTCAATTATCTTGTCCATAAGAGGGCGCACGTCGCCCGGCATCGCCGAGTCGTACTGCTCCGGCAGTTCATGAAACACTTTACCGTCCCGCCCCACAGCGTACAGGATGGGAAACTCGAGAGCACTCTCGTCCTGCGCCAGTTCCAAAAACAGGGTCTCAATCTTGTTGATGACGTATGGTACCCGCGCGTACTGCTTGTCGATCTTGTTGATAACCACAATGATCTTAAGGTTTTGTTTCAAGGCTTTCTTGAGCACGTAGCGGGTCTGGGGCATGGGACCCTCCTGCGCGTCCACAATAAGGAGCGCTCCGTCCGCCATGGAGAGGGTGCGTTCCACTTCTCCGGAAAAATCGGCGTGACCAGGGGTATCGACGATGTTGATCTTGGTATCGTTGTAAAAGACGGCGCAGTTTTTAGCAAGAATGGTGATACCGCGCTCCCGCTCCAGCTGGTTGCTGTCCAGGATCGTTGTCTGACTCATCTCGGCCTGGTTCTCGCGAAAAGTATGGGTTTGCTTGAGCATGGCATCCACGAGCGTTGTCTTGCCATGGTCGACGTGGGCAATGACAGCCACGTTGCGTATACCAGTAAATGTATGCATATGTTCCTTATCGGGGATAAAAAAGCCTGTGTACCAGGCTTATTTAATAGAAGCATTATACTCCCACTAGCGCAATTCCACAATGGTTGGTACGATAGTCATCATGAATCTACTGCAAAGCGTCATTTTGGGTATAGTCGAGGGCTTAAGTGAATTCCTTCCCATTAGTTCAACCGGCCACCTTATCCTGGCGTCACACCTCATGCAGATCCCCTCGACAGAGTTCGTAAAAACATTCGAGATCGTCATCCAGTTCGGTGCCATCCTCTCAGTCGTCTTTCTCTACACCAAACGCTTCGCGACTAACTGGCGAGCACTCCTTAAGCTCAGTGTTTCCTTTGTTGTCACTTCTATAATTGGTCTGGCACTCTACAAATTCGTGAAAGACGTGCTCCTGGGAAATGACCTCGTGGTCGTCGCTAGTCTATTTCTAGGTGGTCTTGCTATGCTCTACGCCGAGCGCGTGTACAAACCAGAGCAAGCCGCGATTAGCAAAATAGAGGACACGAGCTGGGGCAAAGCCGTGGTGATTGGCATTTTTCAAGCCTTGGCTGTCATCCCTGGTGTTTCCCGCTCAGCAGCGACCATTATTGGTTCACTATTTCTCGGTCTCACTCGCGAGACAGCTGTCGAGTACTCCTTCCTCCTGGCCGTCCCCACCATGGCTGCCGCTTCAGGACTCGATCTGGTAAAAACACACATGGCGTTTACCGGTACAGAAATTATGGTGCTCCTCGTCGGCTGTGTCGTCTCCTTTGTTGTCGCCGTAGTCGCCATCAAATCATTCCTAGCCTACGTGCAGCGCCACAACTTCAACGCCTTTGCCATCTACCGCATTGCTGCCGCGATCGCCTACTTCCTCTTGGTCATCCGCTAACCCACAACTAGTGCGGCAAGAGCATAACAATCGTCCCCACTGCTGCCGCCCCCATCCCCAAGAATGCCATCCACACAAGCACACTAGACAAAAGACCGCTTCGGTATTTGCCCATAATCCGCTTTGTCCCCGCAATCCGAGCAATCACAAATATGAGCGGCACGGCGACCACACCGTTCAAAACCGCGGTGTAGACCAAGGCTTTCATAGGATCTATCCCTACAAAATTGATAAGGAGTCCCACAAGTGTTGCTATCGTGATTGCACCATAAAATCCGTGGGCCTGTTTTAGTTTTAGGGATAGCCCCTCGTGCATATTAAAAGCTTCAGCGATTGCATAGGCCGCGCTGCCCGCAAGTACGGGTATCGAGAGCAGTCCGAGCCCCACAATCCCCACTGAAAAAAGAACTTTTGCCAAATATCCGGCGTTTGGAAAAGTTGCAACCAGCGGTTCAAGAGCCTTGGCGGCCTCCGCCGCCGTTCGAATATCGGTAACTCCGTGGGTATGGAGGACCGTCGCGGCAACCACAATGATCGCCCACGTCCCGAGCTCTGAAAATATCATTCCCACGAGATTATCAAAGCGCAGGGAGCTCATGTAGAGAGCTCCAATCCGCGGTCGCAAGAGGCGCCACAAGTGATTAGCCTTTTCCTCCTCTACTTCTTCCGCCGCCTGCCAAAAGAACATATACGGTGAAATCGTCGTCCCAAGAACGCCCGTTATGATAAAAAAGAACGCAAACGACCATTCAAAGTGTGGTACAAATGTCGCAGACAACACAGTTGACCACGGCTGCTGCACAATAAATACCGTCAATGGATACGCAAAAAGGCTGAGCGCTAACCACTTCAGGATTCGTGCATATACCTTGTAAGAGGTAAAAATTTCCAACACTAAGATGAGTGAGGTAAACACAAGGGTCAGTTGTATAAAAGAAAACGGCGTCACGAGCTCGAGAGCTGCGGCCATCGCCCCAATGTCGGCACCGATATTGATGGTATTGGCGACAAACACCATCGCAACAATTGCCCAAATAACAGGTGGACGAAACATCCGCTTTGCGACCGCCACAATTCCCATTCCCGTAACCGCTCCCACCCTCGCAGCTGCCTCTTGTACGGCTGTCTGAAAGGGAAGCATAAAAACAGCTGTCCAGAGCTGGCCATACCCAAATTGTGCTCCCGTTTGACTATACGTAGCTATCCCCGAGGGATCATCGTCCGCAGCCCCAGTAATGACACCAGGGCCCAGCGACCCCAATAGCTTCTTCCATTTTTTGCGCATGCCACCCATTGTGCGCGAAGTCTGCCTGCTATGCAAGAAGAGTTGAAAAATATCCCATAATATGCTAGAATCCGCGGCCATATGCACACACTAATGGCTGGTGTCATCAGTCTTTTCTTACTCGCAAGCCCGGGATCTGCTCACATGCCCGCAGCCCCGCTCGCCTCAGTCACGTACTCTATGGCAGACCGCTACGGCAACACGTTCGTAAACGACGTCTTCTCCGACAACATTCTCCTCACACTCGCGTATATGCGAGGCGCGGTCCACGAGGGAGAACGGGTAGTCTGGGGTGCTGTTCGCGCACCCTTTACCTATACGCTCACCCTAAAACCTGGCCAAACGTTCGCCTTTCATGATCGTTTGCTCCCCGATTTCCAGGGTAAAGTTGTCGCCACCACAAACGCACATTTTGATAGCTCCGAGGGGTTCCGCTCGGACGGATACTTGGTAGGGGATGGCGTCTGCCACCTCGCCTCGTTTATGAATGTTGTTGGGAAAGAGGCGGGGCTCTCGATCGTTGCTCCCACCCCGCACAATTTTGCCAAAATCAACGATGTGGCAAAAAAAGACGGTGTTGCCATCTATTATGACCCGCTCGCCGCAGGGAGTAGTGCGTTACAGAATCTCTATATAACGAACAATAAAGACAAGAACGTTAGCTTCACCTTTAGCTACGACGGCCATGCGCTCTCCATCGCCGTATCCGAGTCAGCACCCGTCTTGCTCCCTTTACAAGCAGCGCTTTCTCCACTAGGCTAGGATAATGAGCAAAAAAGCTGCCTTCATTACCGCGCTCATTCTCGCGGGGGGTCTTTTCTCAGGATTTCGTGCCCTCAAACAAAGTACTGCTGTGGTCCCTTGTGCCAACAGCGGTCAGTGCAACGCTACACCAAAGCTCGAGGCAGACAATAGCATGAGCGGAACCTTTATGGGACAGGTAGTCACGCCACCGTCCGTAGACCTGAGCGCGCACGCGCCAAAAAACGTATTGGGAGAGGAGACGGGAGTAGGAGAAAAGCACATCTATGTTGATCTAGCCACCCAAACATTGACAGCCTACCAGGGTAGTACGCTGTTTATGACTGCAACGGTCTCAACAGGGAAATGGAACCCAACCCCACCCGGAGACTACACCATTTGGGTCAAACTCCGCGCGACCCGTATGAGCGGTGGCGAGGGTGCGGACGCCTACGACCTCCCCAACGTCCCCTGGGTCATGTTTTTCTACAACGATCACGTGAGTAAGGGAGACGGCTACAGCCTCCACGGCGCCTACTGGCACGACAACTTCGGTCACCCCATGAGTCATGGCTGCGTGAATATGCGCCAGGTGGACGCGGAGAAGCTCTATAACTGGGTCGGCCCAGAGGGGAGCAGCAATATAATCTACGCAGACACGGTCAATACCGGTACAAAGGTAACCATCCGCTAATATGAAACGACTTACTACCGCAGCCGTCCTCTTTGTGTTTGCAGGATTTGTCCTCGCGGGGACCAGTACCGGCAACGCTCCGCTAGCACCAAAGATCGCGTTTGTTGCCGCCCCATCCCCCACGCCTTCAGCCACGCCATCACCGACACCCGCCCCCGTCGTCACCTCTCAGGAAAGTCCGGACGGCTCAACTACCGCGACGCTCACGCGTACCGGTGACGTCACGACGCTCGCCGTCAAAAATACGGTTATATACACCGCTCATACGGGCAGCGTCACCGTGCTTTCGCTACCTGCAAATACCTGGTCACCAAACAACAAATATCTTTTTATAAAAGAGGTCAACCCCGTGGTGACAACCTACCTTGTCATGAAGGGGGATGGCACCCCGTTTGGCAAAGACTTGCCCTCGCTTGATGTCGCGAGCTACTTTGCCGCAAACTATCCCGGCGCGACAATTACAGAGGTAACCGGCTGGGCCAGTCCCTACCTCCTCGTCGTAAACATCAAAAATGCCGCCGGAGCCAAGCAGTCGTTATGGTTCGACATTACCTCCCACCACTTCATCCCCCTAGCAGAATACTTCAACTAGGTTTGCTATACTGCCTCCATGGCAGGCCCCATTACCCACATTGTGCTCGCACAAAAAATCTACGCTTCTCATTTCAGCACGCTCGCGGAAAAAGATTTCTACGTCGGCACCAGTTTCCCAGATATTAGATACCTTGGAGTGATAGAGCGGGAGAAAACACACGTACCAGTCACCGATAGGAGAGCGATACAAAAGCAGAATAGCTTTTTTGCAGGCGTCTCCACACACGTACTGGTAGATCAGCTGCGCGAAACCTACATGACTACCAACGGAGTGTACGACTTGGTTCCAAAGTCGCCACTTATTACCCAAGCCATGAAATTGTACGAAGACGCTGTTATGTACCCGAAGTGCTCGGACTGGCAATCGGTTGCGAGCTATTTTGATCACATCTTTCCCGGTGAAAGCGCCTACGGGATAGCAGAAAACGATCTCAGGAAGTGGCACACATTCCTGCAGTTTTACTTTACCCACGGTGTCACTCGCGAAAGCGGCGAAATGTTCGTACGAACAACCGGCAAGCCCGATGGGTTCGCCACGGAGCTGCTAAAAGTGTACGAAGAACTCTCCACTATCCCCAATTTCTCGCGGTGGATCACCGATTTCTACGACCACTTTCAAGAAATGATAGAGGCGGCGTGATGTCTACCTGTCCTGGCTGCGGCCTCACGCTCCCCAACATAGGGGACCTCCCCGACAGTCCATTCCGTGCCTCCCGCGAGTGTTGGGCACTTTACGGGCGTCTCTCCGTCCGCACACTCTCGCTCCCCCGAGAAACATTTATTCACCAGACTGCAATCGATTGTTACGAAGCACAACATCCAGGGTTGCCAGGGAAACCCATTGCCGCAGTTTTTGGCCTTGTCGGCCTCTACCTTGTCGTCGAAAAGGGATACACAGGGCTAGAAGTCCAGCACGTTCACATGATGCTTGGCAATGAGAAAAGGCCGCTCCCCTCGCTATCAATACCCGATACCCGCAGCGCCGTCACGGTCGCAAGCATGGGCGAGGTGCCCGACGCCAATCTGCCCGTCGCACTTACCAATTGGGCGCACGCCATATGGGACGCTTGGGCAAGCGAACAAGACAAAATTCGGTTGTATACCGCGCCGTATATTTAGAGTTTTATTTCTTCGCCAGAATCTTCAAGAGGGTACCTACCGTCCGTGTCGTGATCCCTTTGCCATACGTTCGCTCGAGCGCCGCCATTTTGTCGACTGTGCGCTCGCTCGCCGTATCGACTACCCATGTTAGTTCCTGCCGGCCGTCATTCGGATGTTTCAGGAATGTCACGTTCGGTTTAATCGTCTCGGTTTGCGTGGTGCCACCAAATAACCCCTTACGCATGAGGTTCTGCAAATACTCCATCGAGCGAATAATTGTTGCACTCGTAAACCCCAAATTAGCCAAAAGCGCTTGCTCAATCAGTCCCTCTAGTTTAGCGGTATCCGTCTCGTCGCTATCAAACAAAATATTCCCCGTCCCCAAAACCGACGCCACCCGCCCAAAGCCGAGATGCTCAAAAACACCGCGCAACTTCTCCGCCCGCATATTGGGGTTTGTCGGTCCTATTCCGCGAAGAAATGCCACGTATTGAGCCATAAACTAGATACTGTTATCGTACCAGTAAGCCTATCCGAAAACTAGTTTACAATAACACTATGCCTTGGCAGATTTACTTAGGCGTTAGTATCCTCCTCATTTCCTGCAACAGTCTGCTTCACCGCAGCTTGTTGAAGGATGAGGGCTCCAGTCCGCAAGCTCAGACGATTGTTTTCTTAGGTCTAGGTGGGATTATTGCTATCGTCATCGCTCTTTTCCAGCACAAATTAAATTTGTTCTTCTCACCCATACTTATGTGGAATTTCCTTCTGTTGGTAGTTTTGTTAACCCCAGCGTACCTCCTCAAATATCGGGCGTTCCAACTTATTGGAGCTTCAGAAGTTGTTATGTTTGCTGTTACTGGTCGCCTATGGAATGTCGTTGGCGCATATCTTTTTCTCCATGAAGCGCTTACGCTAAAAATCGTTCTAGGAGCAATTCTAATTCTGGTCGGTGTCATGCTTACTCGCTTTGAGAAAAAGACTTTTACAATCAATAAGGGTATTCTCTTTGTACTCGCCTCAGCGGTATTTTTTGGTTTCAGTGATATTAACGATTATTTCATTCTGCAAAAATTCGATTCCACCAACTATCTTATCTATTCATATCTACTTCCCGTTTTTACACTACTGCTTCTCCAACCCAGATCACTTAAAAAAATCCGCTACTACTTCCGCAAAGACAGGGCTTCCAAAATCATTCTCCTCAGCCTGTTCGATACTTTAGGTATGCTATTTTTATACCTTGCCTATCAGACGGGGAAGAATATCGCCGTCATCGGCCCTCTGAGGTCTACCAGTATTATCGTTACTGTAGCCCTCGCGATTCTATTTCTCAAAGAGAGCAATAATATGACCAACAAACTTATTGGTTCTCTTGTCGCCGCTGCTGGCGTAATTTTACTTTTATAGCGGTTATAGGCGCAAAATGTGATTTTTTGGAGCGGGCGACGGATCATCCCAGTCCACGAACGTAGTGAGCGGGTAAGGGGACTCGAACCCCTGCAAACTGCTTGGAAAGCAGTTGTGCTACCACTACACCATACCCGCAACAGCACTATTCTATCTCAGGTTCCTTTTTCATGCGAGCGAATGTTCTCATCCGGTGGCAATTCGCACAAACGACATCACATTTCCTTACCTCCTCTCGCAAGCTCTTCAGAGATATAAAATTCCGATTCACCAGATTGGAGATGTTACCCAGTTTGCACTCATCCTCGTGGTGATCAAAATCCATTACATAAGGTGGATAGCACTTACCGCAATCAGCACATGGCTTATTTTTCAATTGAGTCATCAGTGTGCGTCGGGTAAGTCGGTATTGTATTCTCCTCCTATTCGACAGAGTCCTCTGTCTCTCTTTGTGGTTTTGGTAATAGAGCCTTCCACGCTTTTTATAACATTCCTTGCAGTAGGTATAATATTGCCCAGCTCTTATACCCTTTCTTCTTTGATAAAATTCCGTGTCCGATTTATTTACGCCACACTTGCAGCAAACTACCACAAATAAATAGTAGTAAATACTACAACCGGATTCAAGGGAGTGGTGAGGGCGTGGATCGAACACGCATCTGATGTTTTTCAGACATCCGCCGTGACCAACTTGGCTACCTCACCTCTGGTCAATAACTGTGTGGCCGCTGAGGGACTTGAACCCCCGACCTGCCGGATGTAAACCGGACGCTCTACCAGCTGAGCTAAGCGGCCAAGGTCGTGGGTTTACCCGCCGAAGCCTTGGCGTAGGTGGGCCCACTGGGATTCGGACCCAGGACACCCTGCTTAAGAGGCAGGTGCTCTAACCAGCTGAGCTATAGGCCCCAATGTGCCGAGGAGAGGACTTGAACCTCCATCCCTTACGGGACACGCACCTCAAGCGTGCGCGTCTGCCAGTTTCGCCACCTCGGCAAATAAGTGCCAAATGATTATACTACAGAGCCTACATTACCCGCACCCACAACTCATGCGGCTCGCCCGCATGGCGATACACTCTCGCGTCCTTCCAAAAACCATTCCGCTCGAGTACTGCCTGCGACGCATAGTTGTCGAGTAACACATACGCATAAAGGACGAGCATCCGACGTTCGGGGTAGAGCGCACGGTATTCACGTCGCAATCTACCTATCGCAAGGCGCAGTCCATCAACGATCACACCGCGCCGCTCGCGGCGAAGTTCAGCACCGGTAACGTGCCGCACTTTGCGGATGAGTACCGGTGGCCACCCATCACTCAGTAGTTTCTCATAGCTCACTTGGTATACACGACTGTTTCTGGAGGTAAGTTTTAGTTCTTTTATCAAGCGGGTAGGTAGGGGATGTCGACTGTCATGGTAAAACCAAACCCACCCCACGAGTCGATCGCGTATATCCGCAACGGCGTAGGAAACCGATCGATTCTGCCGCATAATCTTAGTAGGTACAGAGAACGCCGAACGGTGTATGGCGGATAAATCGGCATCTTTAATAGTATGCCGCTCGCTCTGCCAATAGCTTTTTGCCTTCATGACGCCGGGATGGTAGTACATGAGGTTCATCCGTTCGATTTCCTCTGGATCACCAGGGTAAAAACCACGGAGCCGATAACGGGGTGCGGAAGTCATGCGGAGGATTCTATCACAGGAAAGTCCTATAGTCACTCGAGAATATCGATATACTCGAGGGATTCCAGCGGACGGTGATCCGGTACCTTACAGCTGACACTGGTTCCACACCTCTGGTCCAAAAAGCCGACACACACCGCCCCCACATCGCTATTGATAAACTCGCTCCGCAAGTCACCAAAAAGGGTAGCCTGTACATTGCGGTGACTGCGCTCGAGCGTCTCTTTGCTCAGCACTGTCGCCGTGTAGGGTGCATAACGCGCCATCGTGCGATCGATAGTTGCCAGCCGATCCAAAAAATGTCGCCAGTATCCCCGATACATATTGCGGGGCGGCAGCCGCCACGCGGCAACCGGCTCACCCGTAGCTATATAGTCCGGGTCAATGATATTGACCTGCCGCAAGTACGCACCGACACCGTCACCAAGATGCTCAACAGCAGTATCACCGCGGGCAAACGTTATCTTATATGCGTCTATAGTGGCTCCGGTGCGGCGCACCACTTGGATCGTATATCCGTCCGCTACCTCTCCTAGTTCTGCAATATGCGCTTGTACGGCCTCCGCCGATGCGTCCTCAGGCTGCATCCGCCACACTAGCCACGAGATGACATTTGCTAGGGCAGGGCGCTCGATCTCATCGACTCCGTGCTCGGAAAGGTAGAGTGTATCTACGGCGGTAAGCATGTCTTTTTTCCATCCGTAGAGGGCTGCACCCGGCAGCATGTCGTTATACACCAAACTATTACTCGTGCCGCTCGGCTCCGAAAACACGATCGTGTGCACCGGTCGCATACGAGCCTGTACGTTTTCTGCATCCTCTTCAGTATGAAGAAGTGCAACACCACTCCCGTAGCGCACCGCGACCGTTTGGCACCCACCAAAATTATCTGCCATAAGCCACATCGCTTCCAATTCGGAGATTGCCGCCCCGCGTGCCCACGCACGAAGACAGCGAAGAAATTCGCTTGCAACGGGCGTAGCTACGAGGCAGGCGAGTGCACGCTCCGCGACCGCTCGTCGTAGCGCCGCACCCTTTCGCCGCCGCCGAACACGGGCGACTGCCGCGCGGATATATTCCCCAAACAGACGTCCAGTATCTTCGTACTGCTCAGCCAAACTTGTGCCTTTGGCATGATAAAGTGGGGAGGAAAATCGCTCGTTATTTGCAAAATTAGTCACAACTGATTATATATAACATATTGGCAAAAATAGAACACAGACCACAACGTAACGTATAAATAAAATTATTTAATTTTCCAACAATGAATACAGCAATTGTAAACATGCCACACACGCGTCCGCTTATTGCGCGGCACAATCACAATGGTGGCCACCTACCCAAAAAAGTCGCTATCGTGTATTCGGAGGCGAAGCGTAAATATTTTTATACCGAAGACGAGTACTGGACCGTCGCCGGGAGTGATATAGAGGCAAAAGCGTTCGATCCATATTTCAAGAAATTAGGAGTAAAAACCTGTTACGTCCCGGGGAATTCTCACATGGCTTCACGGCTCCGTCGCGAGAAACCCGACATGGTCTTTAATCTCGTAAGTACGGTAAAAGGATACGACTATCTCGGTGCCACGGTTCCCAGTACCCTCGAACTACTAGAGATTCCCTATACCGGCGCGTCCATTCTCGGATTTGCACTGGGCTGCAATAAATATCTCACGTATGCACTCATGTCGCAGCATGGCATCCCCGTACCCCCGTTCCAGCTGATGACGTCAGTCCACACGCCACTGGATCCCACGCTCAAATTTCCTCTCATTCTTAAACTAAACGAAGAACATAGCAACGTCGAAATCAAGCGTGAATCGGTTGTCGAAAGTGAGGCGGCGCTACGCAAGCGACTTCGCTACCTCATGAAAACATACGACCAAGACGTACTCGTCTCCGAGTTTGTCGATGGTCGAGAGTTTGCCGCATTTGTATTCCAGTCGTACAACAAAAAAGTATACGCAATAGAGCGTGTGATCCACTTACCCGATAATGAAAGCGGACACGAATTTTTGGACTACGATCTCTGTTGGGGCGAAAACGGTTACAAACCAGAATACCTCAACTACAAAAAATATCACGATCCTTTGCTCGACGCACTCGTCAAAAAAGCATTTGTCGTCACCAAAATGGAAGATTACGGGAAGTTCGACATCCGCATGGATCTCTTTGGCAAATATTATTTTATCGATGCAAATGCCAACTGCCACTTTGGGCCCAGCACAAAAGATTGTGAGCTAACAATGACAATGAGAGACTACGGCGTCCCACTAAAAATTATGCTTAAGCGTCTCATGCAAAACACCATGCGTGAGTGGGGCTATTGATTATCAAAAAATATCCGTTACCATTAGATATCTATGACTGTTAACGACGACCCTGGGCCAGATACAAATTCCAACGAGCCACTTTGTCTTCCCAAAAAAGTAGCGATTGCCTACACCGACGTTCGCCGTGAGTATTACGACTCCGACGAGGTATACGAAAGTGACCGCGATGCCGACGTATATGCGGGCGAAATCGCCAAATATGTAACAAAGATGGGGATAGACGTTGCACTATTTCCCGGTGACGAAAATTTGCCCGGCAATCTCAAAAAATATGCACCCGACATGGCGCTCAACCTCGTCGACTCGGTGCGGGGACAAATCACCCTCGGCTCGTCTATTCCCGGCGTATTCGAGATACTGCACATCCCGTACACGGGCGCTGGTGCGCTCGGATTCTCCTTGGGCTGCAACAAATTTCTTATGTATCAACTTATGCAAGCGGAGGGTATCCCCGTACCGGTACATCAGCTCTTGACCGCACCGGGAGATATGATCGATCCCGCGCTCCGCTACCCACTATTTCCAAAGCTCAATTTGGAGCACAGCTCCGTCGGCATAGATGAAAACAATGTATGCGAAAACGAGCGACAACTACGAGCCAAGGTACGGGACCTCATGGCAAAATTTCATCAGCCTGTATTGGTAGATGAATTCATCGCTGGCATAGAAGTGACCGCGTCTGTTCTGGATGGTATCAATACCAAGGTGTACGCCGTGCAACGATCAACAGGTGGAGATACAAAGAACGATATCGTCACGTTCGACAAAAAATGGCAGTCATGGCTCGGCATGTCGTACAGCAAATACGAAGATTCCAAGCTGCGCACGTTTGCCAAGCAAGCATTTGATGTACTAAAAATGTCGGACTATGGTCGCATCGACATTCGCGTAGACGCTGCCGGTCGATATTACTTTATCGACCCCAACGCCAATCCGTTCTTTGGTCCAGCCAAGGAAACCCACGCCACCTACAGCATCATCTTGGATATGTACGGAGTAGACTTCCCCGAAGTACTAAAACGTATTTTTCTCAACACCGCCGCCGACGCCGCACGCAATGGGGGTGGCTGGCACTAGTTATCTATCGATTGCAACAGGCAGGCGTAGTAAAATACATTCGTACCACCGTTGCGGGATCGTCTAATGGTAGGACAGCGCCCTTTGGAGGCGTTTATCGGGGTTCGAATCCCTGTCCCGCAGCTGTCTTTCGCTAAAGCTACAGACAGCTTCGCTATGTATTACAACTACATCTTGTACAGCGAAAAAGCAGACCTACTCTATTACGGGTATACAACCGATCTCCAGAAACGGTTTGCACAGCATAATGCAGGCGAAAGTTTTGCCACTAAACCATATATACCGTGGAGGTTACTTTGGTATTGTGCTTTCCCCACAGCCAAGCAAGCAAAAGCTTTTGAGCTGTACCTGAAGTCAGGATCGGGAAAAGCTTTTACGAGGAAACGACTCGTAGCTTTGCCGAAAGACAGTCCCAAGACACCATAGGTGTCCAAAGCTTTACGCGACGGACACCCTGTCCCGCAGCCCCAGATCTACCTCTGGAGCGACTAGATCAAACTAGGGCAAGGGGGATAAGGATCCGAACCTCCCAGAGAAGTGCTAAAATGACTACCGTGACGTATAGATTCAGTGCGCGTGCAACAGGTGTTCCATCAGCTGGTATCGCTGGGATGATGGCATACGCTGCTAAGTACAAGGACACGGTTTCCCTCGGCCAGGGCGCACCACAGTTTCCTACTCCTCGCTTCATTTATGACTACATTTCCGAACGCTCCAAGACCGACATCAACGTGGGGATGTATGCTAACCTCGGCACAACTCTCGACATGGAGCTCAAACGGCTGATTCAGAGTCAGTTTGCCAAAAACTACGGTTTCACCCCAGAGCTAGATCACCTCTACATTACCCTCGGCGGTATCGGCGGTCTCTTCGCCACCTTTATGAGCCTCCTTGAGGCAGGAGACGAGGTTATCTATTTCGATCCCAGCTACCCCCTCCACCTCTCCCAGCTCCATCTCACCCAAGCAAAAGTGGTTTTCGTATCGTACGATGAGGAGAGTGGCTGGAAGCTCGACATAGATAAAGTGAAAGCGGCGGTGACGAAGCGAACGAAGGTAATTGTTCTGACCAATCCTAACAACCCTACAGGTACTGTCCTCTCTGAATCTGAGATCAGAGCTCTATCCCAGATTGTCCTTGATCACGATCTCATCCTAGTACTCGATGAGGCTTACTCCTACCTCACCTATGAGAAACAACTCTTTAGTCCCATGCTCATCCCCGAACTTCGGGACCACATTGTCCTCTGCAAGAGTTTCTCCAAGGAATACGCGATGACAGGATGGCGAATCGGTTATCTTTATGCCAATCCCAAGCTCATCGCCAAGATCAACGACGTACATCTCTACTTCACTGTTACCCCA
Source organism: bacterium (assembly GCA_021788365.1). GTDB lineage: Bacteria > Patescibacteriota > Microgenomatia > UBA1400 > UBA12108 > JAJYKS01. The sequence goes on along the minus strand of JAJYKS010000008.1, from coordinate 5,313 downwards.
CCATCTATTTCTATGACAGCAGCCATCGCCGCACTCAGCGACCATCGAGGGGAAACCGCTATGCACGATTTCAAGGATAAGCTTACGGCTAGTCGTACGGCGATAGTCGAGCGACTCGGCAAACTCCCCAAACTTTTCGAGTTTTATGAGCCCGATGGCGCCTTTTATGCTTTCCCAAAAATTGTGGGTATGAACATGCCAGCTCTCGACTTTGCACATCTTCTTGTCGACGAGGCGAAAGTCGTGACGATCCCAGGAGACTCATCCGGACCCGCAGGACGCGGTCATGTCCGTATGTCTTTTGCTGCAGAACCAGAGCTCATCCACAGGGCGTTTGACCGTATCGATACATTTGCCAAGAAGCACGGATTGCAATAATAAGTTCCCACAAAGTTTAGGAGTGCCAGCTCCATGCTATACTCAATTAGGTATGAGTAAGCTATTCTTGTTCATGATGACTAGCTTGGACGGTTATTTTGAGGGTCTCAACCACGATTTATCATGGCATCACACCGACGACGAATTTAACAACTTTGCGATCAAACAAACGGGAGAGGTAGGTACCATTCTCTTCGGCCGCCGCACCTACGAGATGATGGCCGACTATTGGTCCAAAGATGCAGCCTACGCCGAAAATCCCGCCAAGATCGTCCATCAGATGAATGACATCCCCAAGGTTGTTTTCTCCCACAGCTTAGCGATAGCTACCTGGTCCAACACCAAGTTGGTAAGCACCGGAGTCGAATCGTTTGTGCGCGATCTCAAAACGTCCGCTAAGCAAGATCTCGCGATTTTTGGCAGCAATAACCTAATGGTTTCGCTAGCCGAGGTTGGACTCGTAGATGAATTCCGAATTATGCTCAACCCCGTCGCCCTTGGCCGTGGTACAGCACTATTCACTGGCTTGACTCGTCGTTTCGATCTCCGCCTCACCTCTACTCGGGCTTTCAAAAATGGCAATCTCTTACTGACCTATCATCCCTCCACGTAAAGCATATCGTGACGGCGAAGTCTTAATATTGGGTAATAAATTCGCACATAGTCCACTAGTGGAACCTTGCGCCACAAAATCTTCTAGTTAACCATTGTTTTAAGAAAGATATCGACTGTCAATATAAAGTTCTCGTCGAACAACTCAGCAACTTTACCAGGTATATACCGTTCGTTCTCAAAATAATTGTCTGAAACGCGATAGAAACCCATAAATGGTTTTTTATAGGTATAGCATGTTTGTGCTATCGCGTACGACTCCATATCTGCCGCCCAAATTCGCTTGCTACTGCCGCCCGGAATCTGAGTACGGGAGACATTTTTTGCATATGCCAAATCAAAAACCCACACATTTCCACCTCCTATATACGCGGATACAAGTTTCTGATTTCTATTTGCAAAAAAGCGCTTATACCGCTCACCCAAGATTACATCAGACTTAAAATAATAGGGTGTACCTCCAAGGTTATCGCTAGTAACTTGATATTGTTTATCACCAAAAACCGACTGCCAAAGTGAAGCATCCGATGTGGGTATATTATCAATGCGTGATCGGGTAATCCAAGAAGTTGTACTAAAAAAACCAACTGGCATTATTGTGTCCCCAGTATGCAAACCTATCGAGCTACCTCCAACACATCCCATCTTGAATACATAATCAGGATTGAATGAACTAATTGCGAGTGCTGTAGAAATGCTAGCGTTTATATCACCAACAAAAGTTTGGAGGACTTTTATCTCAAACGGACGTTTTATCGTAGAGTGCCAAAGGGGGTAAAACCCTTGGAGTTTTGTCGACAGAGAACATTGGTAAAAGGAGAGAAGTGTACGCAACTCTCGATCCATAGCTCCTACGATAAGAATGCTAGGCCTTGGCATGACATCACTATATCGTGATCAGCTATAGGATACATGACATCAATCTGACATTTTCTGACATGAGTGATAAAATACAACACATGCAAGGACATCAGCCGCTACCACAAAAAGATATCCTAAAAAGATTAGCCCCATTTTTTAAGGAGCTGTCCATCGGCAAGTCGGGGAGCATCGTCGGCACCTATAAGTCAATAAAGTCCGGACTGTTGTTGTATGTTTTGGGGAAACGCGAAGAGTTCAAGGAACAGCTTCCTTCAGACGCTGTCATAGTATTTTTTGAGCCAACGCTCTTAATTTCTGACAATCCCTACTATTGGTTGCACCAACTAAGCATAGCTATCTCCCAGACTGACAAAGGGTATATACATACGGTAACCAGTGACACAGCCGTCTTGTTGGGAGCCCTGCAGCAATATATCACGTCGTTGTACGACGCGGGTAAAAGACTTGTTATCATTTTCTACAAAATCGAACGACTCAACGACATCCCAGCTACAGCGGCAGAAGCACTAATTACGTTGTATCGAACGCGGAAAATCGTTACCAGACCAGCTTGTTCGTTCTGGTTTCTGCTTGATGATATCGATCCAATGAAATACAAACCATCGGCATTTTTGCAAAAGCTTACGTATCCACTCTGTGAGTCAATACTCTATTTCCCAGACTTAAATGAAAAAGAAACCAACTATTGGATCGACATCTTTTTGCATAGATACAACCTCAATATTGATACCAAAACAAGAAAAGCGATTTACACCCATTGCGGAGGTAATTACTCGCTCATCTATGATGCATTTTTGATCCTGCAAAATACTGGATTTACCGGGGACTGGCTTACTATGCTTAAAAATAACCCAATAATTACCGATTATTTAGAAGAATATAGAAAAACATTTAGTCTAGAGGACCAACGCCTGATAATAAAATATGCAAAAGGACGGATATCCAGGGACAATGTTCCTATAATAAATAGGCTACAAATCCACTCAAAGCTATTTTTCGATTACTGCGCCAATCTAGCCGATGATTATATTGCCCGAAGTGGTGAAAGCTTGTTTACGGGAAGAGAACTCAGGCTTTATGAGTACTTAAAGTCAAAGAAAAACACATTAGTTCCCACAGAAGAAATTCAACAACTTATTTGGAATAACAGCTACGAAGACTTTTCACTATGGGCGTATGACAAAGCCATGTCGCGTCTTAGACGAAAACTCAAAGTTGCTAATAGGGGGGAAAATCTTGTGGTAATAAGAAAACGCGGTGCTATGCTTTGGGTACAAAGTTAACCTGAGCACAATACACGAGATGTATGCAGTGGGTTCCCGCATAATCCATTTACCGTAGCCAAATTTATTTTCTCTTTTGTTATACTCATCCAGACAATGGTTTTAGCTTATATCGAACGAGCCGTAGAACGATTTCGAGGGTCACGGAGCCAAAGCCGCGAGGCACGAAGTCGTGGGAACGCACTGGTAGCTCGGCTTGCAGAAGTCGCGGCGGAGCAAATGGAAACGGTTGTCCCCGTCGTCCCACATGAGATAGTCGATTCTCTGACAAAATTGCTAAGCCAAACGAATCTAGACTGGGCAGCATTAGAAAAGGACCGTGACTCTTTTTTTGCCAATCTCCAATCACAAAACCAAGAACTAGCGACTTTACTCGAACAAATAGCCAACTTGCAAGAGTACGGAGACACCGACAACAATATTATGCGGAATTACACATACGCCTTTCTTGCCGCACTGTGTCTCGAAAAAAGTGACGCGGAGAATCTCACGCTAGATACACTCCATGCCAAAGCTCTTGCCAACGCGAGTAGAATTCCCATCGTTACCAAGAGAGGCCGAGAAGCTGTTATCAACGGAATATTCCACGCAGATAGTAAACAGTTCGATTGTGATCGAACAGCATACGACAACGCGTATGCAGCTCTTGAAACAAGGTTGTTAGCAAAAAATCCAAGTGTCATGACATTAAATGATAATCTCTACGCCATTATGGAAGGTGATACAACGCGTCATTTTGATTTTAATGATGAAATAAGTGCAATGACCTTCTCAGTCCTCTCCGCAATGTGTTGGCAAGAGCAGTAAGACATTGCAAACATATATTATTGCACCACATCGATAGTATAATTATCTGACCACTATGACCAATCCCCATATAGAAGATGTTCAGAAAATATTTGCTGTAGCTCCGGACAAAACCAGATTTATCGACACTGCTGCAGAAATCCTTAGACGAACGCAGGTAGGACCAAATGGTCCAATCGATACACTCGAAAAAGTCTGGCCACAAGGCAGAGAATTCTTACTCACCAACCTCACAACCGACGCGCTATCTCCAGACGGCCTTAAATTATTGGGATTTAATAGCCCCAAACCTGCCGAGTTAAAAACGGCATTAAGTGCATTTATCGCAGGTTCAAGAGATAAACTATCAGCAGCAAAATCTAATGGTAATGCGGAGGAAATAGCGAACGTCGAGCGAACAATCGCGAGAGATATCAGAACAATAATATCAGGAATTCCTTATGAAAAGTCAGTAGACTATCCTGCCGCGATGGCAAATAGGCGCGCGCTTAACTGTGTGGGTGCGCAGTATTTGGGGGGACACATCTTAAACGAAATTGGGTTGACATACCTTATGGCAGAAGTGCCACAACATTCGGTATATATGCTTGTTACAACTTCCGACAACAGAGTCTATCTTCAAGACATGCTTAATCCTGATACTGATGTTGAGATGACTGATAAAAAAATGGAAGATGGGGTCGTTACCGATTTGACCAACCTACGCACGTCCACGACAGAAGATGGCGTCTTAACATTTACCATCGACACGCCAGAGTTAGACGAAATGAAGCAAAACGTGTTACCCATTCAGGGAAAGCAATTCATCTGCCGTGCATACAGCAGCGAAATTGGCTACTCACTCCAACTCTTGTATAACCTAAGTCTTAAATTTCACAACCCAGAATGGGTTGTATCGTTTAGCAAGATCGGTCTCTCAATAAGTTCACAATATGCCCCACTTGAAATACGGCTTGGTAACGCGACCGAAATCCTAAACGGCATAGAAGCGGCAAAACCACACTACGAAGAGGCGCTCAAACTCGAACCACACGTCGCCGCCAACCATACCCGCCTAGCACGATTACATTACCAAATGGGGGAGTATGATAAAGCCCTCGAATACCTCGATGCCGCAAGCACCCTCACTCCAGAAGATGGCACATTGTGGGATCTTAAAGGCAGGATACTCCAAAAAGCAGGTGAAGACGAACAAGCATTAGCCGCATACAAAAAAGCAGTTGAAGTGGATCCCCACGGGCTTACGCCCGTGGCACCACACATATTTAGCTAAAGCTTCAGTAACTCAAGTTGTAATTTGAATTGATTTCTGTCTACTTTCTCTTGGAATTCTACATATTTTTTGATCTGC
>JAJYKS010000004.1 GCA_021788365.1 bacterium | reverse complement strand
TTGTCAAAGATTATTTAATCACTTTGGGACGAAGCGAGCCGAGGTTGGGCTGATTAATAATATCCTCCAAGATTTGCCAGCGCTTCTTTTTGACGGCGGATGACACGTCGTCCTGATACAGCCGCCAGGCCGCGGTGCCCGGGCGGGGGGAAAAGCGGGCGACAAATCCCACCTTCCAACCAACCTCCTTGGCAAGCGCCACGGTGTCGGCAAATTCCGCGTCTGTTTCGCCGGGGAAGCCGACAATGAGGTCGGTGCCAATCTCGAGACCTTTTACTTTTTCCCGCAGTTTACGGACGACTGCGAGATACGACTCGCGGGTGTAGCCGCGGTTCATGCGTTTTAGGACACTGTTGCTACCCGACTGCACCGGGAGGTGGATGAATTTGTCGATTTTGTCGTTTGTCGCAATTTCTTCGATGAGATCGTCGTGAAAATCCCAGGGATTGCTGGTCATGAAGCGGATAGTCCGAATGCCGGGGACGGCAGAGACCGCGCGAAGCAATTTTACGAAAGGGGTGATTCCGTCTACCGAGAGGTATTGCGACTGGTTCGTGGGAATATCCTTGACCGTCAGGGGCGTGTCCTTGTCCATCAACAGTTTGCGCAGGCCGATGCCGACTTTTTCCAGACCCCAGGAATTGACGTTTTGGCCGAGGAGAGTGATTTCTGTATACCCCTTTTTCGCTAGGCCTTTTACCTCGTTCACGATGTCGTCCATCGGCCGAGATACTTCCCGCCCGCGGCTGTAGGGCACGATACAGTAGGTACAGAAAGAGTTACAGCCAGCGGAAATAGGAACCCAGGCATGGACTATATCCTTCCTTACGGCGGCGCTGTTGAATCCTACTTCGTTCACCGGCAAGATCTCGTCTACCATGGGGAGGAGTTCGTAGATTTTCTTCTGGCCGTGATGCGTCATGCAGCCAGTCAGAATAATCTTGGGTCGTTTTTTGCCGGTCTTCTTAAAATAGTCCACTACATTGAGCAGGAATCCAGTAGCCCTATCCTCCGCCGACTGGCGGATAGCACAGGTGTTGACGATTATATCGTCTGCCGTGCGCCAGCTCTTTGCCTCGCTCCACCCGCGCGCCTCGTAGTCGCCGGCTACACGCTCGCTATCACTTTTATTACTCTGACAGCCAAAGGTTTTAATAAAGTATTTCATACTATTCAACAGACATGAGCCCTCTTTGGAGGAGTTTGCGATAACTGGCCACGAGAACACTGAAGGATATACCTAAATAGAGCAATGACATTATCGTTGGCCAAAGTAGCGCTGTAATGGGGACGGGATGTCCGGAAATCGCTGCTCGCATTGCCTCAAAAACATAACTTGCAGGGACGTAGTGTGCTACCGTTTGGGCCCACCCGGGTAGCGTGGAAACGGGATAGTAGACCGCCGCAAACGGAACCACTATATAGATTGACGTCCAGGCGAGTGTTTGGATACGAGTACCAAAGCTCATGACTGCACTTGTGACGAGCATACCGAATACCCACCCGAATAGCGTAATAATCACCGCCCACGGGAAAAGATAGATTCCTAGTTTAAATATGTTTGTGGCATACAACACATACGCAAGCATTCCGGCGAAGCTAAACGAAATAATACCCTTGGCTATGCCAATAGAGAGCAACGTCATCACCCATTCTCTAAAGCGTACTGGCGTTGCAAAAATGTTGATGAGGTTGCGATTCCATACGTCTTCGAGCAAATTTACACCCAACTCGTATTGAGCTCTCCACGGGAAAATCCATAACACGAGGCCACTAATCAGCATTCCAAGTAGCATTTGCGCATTGGAGCTTGAGCTTATGAAGAATCGACTGGTGAGTCCCCACAGAACTAGGTCAACAGTGGGCCAAAAAAATACATCCGCGAGGCGATCCAGCGTGTGGTAGAACGCAAACATGTATCGGAGGAAGATCCCCCACATTCTATAGAGCTTCATGACTTGCCCCCTTTGCAACACTCATGAAGTAGTCTTCGAGATCTGGCTTGTCTATCGAGATTTCCGAGTACGCTATTTTTTGTTCGCTGAGGGTATTTAAGAACTTCGGCAGCTGCTGCTCCTTGAATGTTATTGTATATACACCATCGTTCTCGCTCATGCTCCCTTTCATATGATCAACCAATGTCGTTAGTTTTGTGGCATTTTTTATAATTCGCAGGTTAAGATGACAATATTCCAATTTCTTGGCAAGCTTGGCTGGAGTATCATTCCCCACTATTTCGCCGTCTTTTAAGATCAGTACACGGTCGCATAATTCCTCTACCTCTGCCATGTTGTGTGAAGTGAGGATAATTGTCGTCTTGAAATCGCGACGCTGCCCGGCAAAGAATTCTCGCATGTATGTGGCAACTTCTGGATCTAGCGAAGCAGTCGGTTCGTCTAGGAGTAGCAGTTTGGGAAAATTTACCATCGAACGGGCAAGATTAACCCGAGTACGCTGACCTGCAGAAAGCGCACTCATTTGCTTCTTCCATAGTGGTTCTAGTCGGAAAAGTTCTTTTATTTTGGCCAGCCGCTTCTTCCGATCTTTTATGTCGTACAGATATGATGACCAAATAAGATTCTCCTGCACTGTCAGACGCCAGGGAAGATCCGTATACGTTGAGGAAAAGTTCACGTGCTCTAGAACCTCTGACTTATACGTGGCAATATCCTTGCCAAAAACGTGAACGCTTCCCGAAGTTGGCGTAAGAATGCCGAGAAGCATTTGTAGTGTTGTCGTTTTGCCGGCACCGTTGGGACCGAGGATACCGAGAATTTCCCCCTCGTTTAGCGAGAAGTTAATACCCTTAATAACCTCCGTGTCGCCAAAGCTTTTCCGGAGGTCTGTTACTTCAAGAACAACAGACATGCCGTAAGTATACCACGCCTGGTAAAAATACCTTGTCAGTTTATGATGAGGCGGAGGTGTAGTCTTTTAGTGAATACCGCCAAAAGCGGAGAGCGAGGTACGTTTCGCATAACGATAAACTTACAAAAATAAGTAACATCATAGGGTTAATCTGTCCAAAAATGATCTTGGCAGGTATGGTAGCGAGGACGGCAAAAGGAATAATGTAGGTCAAAAACGGTGAGATATATTTTCCATATATATCGATTGGGTATGCCGCCATCCGCTCTAAGTCGTGATACAGCATAATCGTGTTGTCTACCTCTAAGTATTTCACACCGATGCCGAGGATAAAAACATGAACCGAGAAAACAAAGAGCGCCATTGCTACAAGCGAAAGCATTAGCACAATGATGCCAACTGCCGTTACTGGGTAGCCGGTATTTACCCAGGCCCACCCCAACACTACAGTGTAGGGCACCATGAGCATAGCGTCTAACGGGTCTGTATAGGAAAACAAACTATAAAAGAGCTCGCTTATCGGCGACAGTAAATAAAAATCAAACGTTCCATCTTCTACCTTTTGTTTAAACTGGTACACACCACGAAAGAAAAGCTGTGTCAGTGACGAACCCCAATTAAATAGGGCGAGGACAAAGACTGCCTGAGCAAGATTGTATCCTGCTAAAACTTTTGCCTGCGATACAATGACAAAGAGAAATATAAACGCGGTAACAAAGCGGAATACTTTGCCAAATATGAGGAACGCTGCGGCTGCGCGGGCGTTGGCGACTTGTTGTTGGAATTGCAGCGCAGTCAAGCGTAGCCAAACTTTTGCATAGATTTTTAGCGTTTGCAGGTTCATAGGTTTAGCGGCCCTCTGCCTCGTACACACGCATCCCCCTACCCCACACATACTTTGTGGCGATAAAGAGCGCAACTGTCCAGAATATTTGTATGGCGAATGCGGCAACAATAGTAGGGTCTTGGCCGAGGTACAGCTTTAGCGGTACATAGAGAAGGTATGGGAACGGAGTTGCCAAAAGTACGGTTTGCCACACCTTTGGCAACATGTCTAGTGGAAACATAGAGCCAGTGGCAAAGCTCATAACAACCATGAGGAGAAAGCGTGGAGCCCAAATGTCGCGCGACCAAAAAGCGAGAGCACCAAAGAGGACATTTATAAAAAAGTAGATAAAGATCGCCAAAATTGTTGAGAAAATCGACAGGAGTATAAAAGAGAAGTTCGCTTGCAAAAACACTGGAGGATGAAAAATGAGAATGAGGAGTGGTACTTCTACCATTATAAAAATTAGATTAAATAATTTGTCTGCAGCATCGCGTGTCATCAAAAACCGAAATACCGATAGTGGTTTCATCAGGGGAATGGTTAGGTATCCAGAATTGATCATCCACCCCAAGTCTGCAGTTCGACTTCCCATAACCATTGAGTTTAAGATTGTTGTCCCGAAAAGATAGGTCATAATCGCGGGAAAGTTATATCCGTAGATAGCACCACCACTCCCTAATATTGCCCGCCAAATAAAAAATGGAATCAGGAAAACGAAAATTTGTCTCACCCGCCACATGACAAAGTTCAACCGATACGTAAAGTACTCTTGCAGAGTTATCGTAAATATAGAGAAATATTTCTTCATTGCTTACCGAACATCTCACGGACTATATCTTCGATCTCTGGCTCTTTTACCGTGAGGTCTACGACTGTGTATTTACTGAGAATTTTAGCGGTTGCTTCGGCGACTTTTGTACGCGGAACTTCTTCTTCTTTTTTTGATCCATCTTCGAGTGTAATTTCGATTACTTTGTTTTTTGCATATTTTTTGACGATATCGGCTAACAGCCCGTCGAACATGATGTGGCCTTTATCTATGACAATGACGCGGCGACATAGCTCTTTTACGTCATCCATGTAGTGACTTGTTAGAATAATAGAGCCATGAAAGTGCTTGTTATATTCTCTTATAAAATCTCTCATGGCTTTTTGCATAACGACATCGAGCCCGATTGTTGGTTCGTCTAAAAATAGTACCTTGGGGGAGTGGATGAGGGCGGCGACAAGTTCTGCTTTCATGCGCTGGCCTAGCGACAACTTGCGCACCTGTACATTGAGAACGTCACCAATATTTAGCATTTCTACGAGATTGCTCAGTGTTTTTTTGTACACCGGTTCTGGAATGTTGTATATATCACGTGCTAAGCGAAAACTTTCTTCTGCCGGCAAATCCCACCACAACTGGTTTTTTTGCCCCATAACAAGTGAAATTTGGCGCAAAAACTCTGGTTTGCGTTCCCATGGGTCACTTCCGAGAACCTGTACTTTTCCGGCTGAGGGATAGAGTAAACCGGAGAGCATTTTTAGCGTTGTCGTTTTGCCGGCACCGTTGGGACCAATAAAGCCGACGAGCTCGCCTTCTTCTATGAGGAAAGAGATATCCCGGACGGCCTGCACGTCTGTATATTCTCGCTTGACGAGACTACTGAGGGACCCCCAGAGTCCTGGTGATTTTTTGTGAACTTGATAGGACTTACTGACACTATCGACAATGATGGTAGGAGCCATGGGACTATCTTACCAGATAGTCTTGCGGAGGGGTTTGGCGGCTTTGAAGGAAACCACGTTGTGACCTTTAACCGTCACCCGCTTGTCCGATTTGCCAAACGGCACCACGTCCTTTGGCCCAACTTTCCCGATTGTGAGTGTGCCAAACCCAGAGAGAACGACCTTGTCGCCTTTCCGCAACGTCTTCACTACTTCGTCAAGAAACATATCAATGGCGTCCTTGGCGGCGCTTTTTGTAAGATGGGCAGATTTAGCAACGATGTCGTAGTAATCGGATTTTTTCACACGACCTCCTTCATTAATAATTAATTATTTGGCGACCTGTTGGGCCCGTGTTTCACGAATCACGGTGACCGTGACCGTACCCGGATAGGTTACCTTTTCTTTAATTTCATCGCGAACTTCACTTGCGAGCCGAATGGCTTCGTCATCCGTTAGTTTTCCTGGATCAACGATGACGCGTACTTCTCGGCCAGCTGATATGGCATACGCTTCCATCACTCCTGGTTTGCTGGTGGCAATCCCCTCGATGGCCGTTAGACGTTTTACATACTCATCATAGTTCTCGTAGCGGGCACCGGGGCGTGAACCTGAGATGGCGTCTGAGATATACACCAAGACAGATTCTTTACTGGTAAACTCTTCGTCTTCATGGTGCTGAGCAACACAATCTACAACCACCTGTGGCATGTTGTATTTCTTTAAGAGTTTCACTCCGAGCTCTATATGACTGCCTTCTTCATCCGTCACTACTTTGCCTATGTCGTGGAAGAGACACCCTAATCGGACAATGTCTACATTGGCGTGAAGTTCGGCAGCTAATTTCATGCCGATCTTTGTTTCCTCCAATGTGTGGGCGAGCATATTCTGACCATAACTACTACGATACTTGAAGCGGCCCAGGTAGCTCACCAGGTCGTGTGGTACGTTGTACGCACCCACTGCGTGGCAGAGACGCTTGCCTTCCTCAAAAATAATTTTGTCGATGTCGCGTCTTGCCTTGGCAACATATTCTTCGATGCGGGTCGGTTGGATGCGGCCGTCTTTGATAAGACGCTCGAGTGCCACCCGAGCAATCTCGCGGCGGACACCGTCATAGCTACTGAGACGGATTTCTCCTGGTGTTTCGTCCATATCTATGTCAACACCAGTTACTTTCTCGAATGTACGAATGTTGCGACCATCCTTGCCTATAATCCGACCCTTGACCTCGTCGTCTGCAATTTTTACAGTCGAGATTGTATATTCGGCAACGTAGTCGGTTGCGCCGTGATAGATGGCGTCCACCAAAATTTCTTTGGCTTTTTCGTCGGCTGTTTCTTTAATCTCTTCTTCTGCGGCGCGGATGCGATCGGCAACATCTTTGGCGAGCTTTTTATTTACGGCTTCGAGAAGAATTTCCTTGGCCTTGTCTCGGGTAAGACTACTAATTGCCTCTAGTTTCTCTACCTGTTTTTTCTTGAGACTTTCTATCTCAGCTTTATTTGCCTCTATGGCCTGTTCTTGCTTGATGAGTGCCGCTTCTTTGCCGGACTGGTCGGCTGCGCGACGATCGAGATCGGCCTCTTCTCGCTGCAACTTGTTTTGCAGGTCTTTCACCGACTCCTGTAAGCCGCGCATTTCAGTGCGCGCTGCCTCACGAATCTTCTCTGCTTCTTCACGGGCAAAGGCAATAATTTCTCGAGCCGCTGTATCTGCCTGGGCCGTTGAAGCGGTGGTTGCCTGTTTGGCGGCTACTTTTACTGGTTTCGGCTTTTCTGCTTTGGATTGCTTTACGGGTGCTGATTTTTTCTTTCCAGCCTTATTAAACGTTGTCAGAAGTGACTGCAACAATAAACTCATAGGTACTCCTTACCACTATCGCTTGTATGTATCCCTGAAAAGCATGGAAACGCAGCCCAATTTAGGCTAGCGTCGAATTTGGATTTTCTTGTGAGAAAACGTGTTTCATCTTTATTCCAAAATCATATGTTTTTCAGGTAATAGTCCCCTTATTGTACCCCGCACGGACCTATTCTTCAAGAAGTGCTACTTTAATGTCGTCGTATGAGAATCCTTGGCGGGCAAGATAGCCCATAAGTTTTTCTCGAGTAAGATTCTTACGCCTGGCAACTGCCGCTCTAATCGCCTCTTGATCGCCTCGTGGGAGTACTGCCTCTATAATCTCTTTTTCTATTCCTTTGGCGGCGAGCTCGGCAAAAAGCGCGCGGCGAGAGCGGGGACGATTGCTTGCACGAGAGCCAGCAAACCACTGCGCAAATTCTTGATCTGAAAGGTAGCCCTCACGCTTTAGCCTATCCACGAGAGCATTTGTTTTTTCCACTGCAATATCCGGCGCGTAGCGGCGAATGCGGGTGCGTACTTCATAGACTGAGTGGGGGCGATAGGACAAAAAATTTAGCACCTTACCATACAGTTTTTCTTCTAGATCGCATGCTTTATAGGTGACAACGGTCTCCTCTGAAAGATCCATGCCGCGTCGGATACCATCACGGACAACTACTTCTAGAGATACGGCGAAACTAAATTTTCCATCGAGATAGATGTTGGCTCGGCCAGGATTCTTTTTCCCGGCGACGACTCTAGTTACTTGCGGCATCTTTGGCTTTTATTTTTTCCCAAATCTCTTTTTCTAACTTCTTCATGAGTTCTGGTTTTTCGTCGAATAAGAGTTTGGTGGCTTCGCGACCCTGAGCAAGCATCTCGCCGTTGTACTTAAAGAAGGAACCCGATTTTTCCACAACTCCCTCGGCTATCGCTACGTCCAGCACACCGCCTGAGCGAGAAATGCCTCGGTCGTTCATTATGTCGAACTCCGCTATCTTAAAAGGGGGTGCGACTTTGTTTTTGACGATCTTGGCACGGTGACGCGAGCCTACGATAGACTCACTCTCAGTGATGTTGCCGATCTTGCGCATGTCGATGCGAATAGAGGCATAGAATTTGAGCGCGCGGCCACCAGGTGTTGTTTCCGGGTTGCCGAACATGATGCCTATCTTCTCGCGAAGCTGATTGGTAAAGATCACGACGGCCTTACTTTTGTTGATGGCGCCGGTTAATTTGCGAAGTGCTTGCGACATAAGACGTGCCTGCACACCCACCATTGCGTCTCCCATTTCACCCTCTATCTCTGCTTTGGGGACGAGAGCAGCAACCGAGTCGATCACAATGACGTCAACTGCACCAGAGCGGATTAGGGTCTCGGCAATTTCGAGCGCCTGCTCTCCGGTATCTGGCTGACTAATGAGAAGTTCATCGATGTTTACACCAATCCCCTTGGCGCGAGATGGGTCTAACGCGTGCTCTGCGTCTATAAATGCAGCCGTTCCACCCTTCTTTTGTGCTTCGGCGATGACGTGCAAACAGAGTGTGGTTTTACCTGATGCTTCGGGGCCGTAGATTTCGGAAACACGACCGCGGGGTAGACCGCCAACACCGAGGGCAAGGTCGAGGGCAATGGCGCCCGTCGAGATTGTGGCTATGTCCATGTGGTGAGACTCGCCTAGTTTCATGATGGAGCCAGCACCAAACTGTTTTTCGATTTGGCTCATGGCTACTTTAATTGCCTGAAGTTTCTCGGATTGGAGATTGTCTTTTTTTTCTTTTACTTCTTCCGTGGGTTTACTCGTGACACGTGGCATATGATTCTCCTTTTGGGCAGCACTGTATTTCTAACCTTTAGTATATACTACTATTACCCAAACACTTCCCGAATGTCAACCACATCAAAATAGTCGCAATGTACTGAAGAAAAGAATTTTGCTGTTTAGCGTTTCGGCGATTGTTTCTGGCGACGAGCCTTGCCACCGGTGCCGACTTTGCGGCGCTCTTTGGCGCGGGAGTCGCGGGTCAAGAGACCAGCAGTTTTAAGTATTGTACGATAGGCATCGCGGTCAAGTGTGGCGAGAGCGCGGGCGATGCCGTGCACGACTGCGTCTAACTGTCCTGCTTTGCCACTACCCGTGACACGAGCGGAAGCAGACATCTTGGTCAACGTTTCGGTAACGATAAAGGGCCGGCGATAGGCATTTTTAGCTGTTTCTCCAGGAAAATAAACTTCCGCTGGTTTGCCATTTACCACAAGCTGTGCATTCCCACCCTCGACTGTTGCCGATTTGTAGAGCCGAACGCGAGCTGTCGCGGTTTTGCGGCGACCGACTGCGTAGGTGTATTTCTTTTGCGAAGGTGAAACCATAGTGTTATTCCTTTACCTTGAATTGGGCGGTGTGCGGATGTTCTGCTCCTGCATATATTTTTAAGCGAGCCATGCGTGCGTCACGCAGTTTGTTCTTTGGTAGCATACCAAGAAGCGCGTGTTCTATAACTTTCCTTGGATCTCGCTCCATGAGCTTACCAGCGGCTTCTTCGCGAAAACCCCCTGGGTACATGGAATGGCGATAGTATTTTTTGTCTAGAAGTTTGTTGCCTGTTAACACTATGTCTTTGGCGTTTATGACAACCACGAAGTCACCCATGTCTTGGTTGGGGGTGTAGTCGCGCTTCTTCTTCCCTATGAGGAGCGCTGCTATATCGGTTGCCAGGCGGCCGAGGGTTTTGCCCTGACAGTCGACAAGGTGCCACGAGCGCTTAATGTCTTGAGTTTTTACCATTGTCGTTTTCATTTAGCGTTCTCCTCTCCGGATACCTATCGTGGGTTTTGTAGCTTTTTTGACAACCTTTGGTTTCGCAACTTTCGGAGTTGCAACCGCCTTTGGGGCTGTTTTCTCAATCGGTGCGGTTTTTTCGGTCTTTTCGGTTGGTGTCGCTACTTTTGCCATTTCTTTTGCTGGAGCTGGTTCGGCGAGCTTGGTAAACGATATCCGGACCATAACGGCGTCGTCACCGCGGCGCGAGCCAACCCGAATCACTCTCGTGTAGCCACCTTTTACCTGTTTGAAGCGGGGGGCGATCACGTCTACTAGTTTTTTCACAACAGCACCATCTTGAACAAACGCTTGAATTTGGCGACGAGCTTGGACAGAACCTGTTTTTGCCACAGTCACCAATTTCTCAACAACTGGTCGAAATGCTGCAGCCTTGGCTGCGGTTGTTTCTATTGTTTCTTTTTCGACTAACGAGACAGTCAGTCCACGCAAGAGCGCCTTGCGGGCCGTCGTGTCACGATTGAGTTGCTTACCACCAATGCGTTTCTTCATATATCCTATCTTTTATTTGGTGCGAGTTATTCCTTTGGCGGCTAATGCTTCGTCGAGCATGTCGATGGACTTGCCACCCAAATTCTTAACGCCTTTCAAGTCTTTGTCGGATGCTGTCGCAAGGTCAGATACCGATTTGTATCCAGCGCTCTTGAGCGCGTTAGCTACCCGTGTGGGAAGGCCGAGATCATCTACTGGCGCGGCGGTTGAGGCGGTGGCAGGAACCGAGGCAATTTCGTCGACCGCTTTTGGATCGACTATCTGTTGGAACGATTCTACCAAGATACGTGCAGCAGCTTTTAAGATCTCTGCAGGTACCTGAGAACCATCGGTATAAATCTCGATAACCAATTTATCATAATCGGTGCGGCGACCAACGCGGGTGGATTCTACGTGATAGGCAACGCGCTCGACTGGCGAGAAAATTGCATCTAGCGATACTGTACCTATGGTCTCGGCGGGGCGTTCTTCGGCGGGTGAGTAGCCGTAACCAGTCCCCACGATCAGCTCCATGTCGAGTGAAGCGCCTTTACCGAGGTTGGCAATAACGGTATCGCCGTTTACGATTTTTACCGAGGCGGGCGCGACAATCATGTCAGCTGTTACCACTTTGGGGCCTTTCACTGAAAGTTTGGCTTTTACTGGCTCGTCACCTTCGTAGGCAACGCGAACACCTTTGAGGTTGAGCATGAGATCAATCATGTCTTCACTCATCCCTTCGAGTGTTGAAAACTTATGGGTGACACCAGCGACTTTTACGGAAGTTATTGCTGCACCCTTGAAGCTACCAAGGAGCACGCGACGGAGGGCATTGCCCAAGGTGTCGCCATACCCTTTTTCTAGAGGTTCGATTACGAAGGTGGCACTATTGCCCTTCTCTTCTATTGCCTTGACCGTAAAATTTGCTTGCTGCATGAATGCCTCCCTTTTTAGCGTGAATAGAATTCGACTATTAATTGCTCATTAATGTCCTCAGTCAAGTCCTCGCGGACTGGTAGGCGGACAACTTTGCCCACCGATGCTTTGCGCTCGAGCCACTTGGGAATACTGAGATCTTTGGCTTCGAGTAATGCTTTTACATAGGGAATAGCGGCGGCTGTTGCGGAGATGGTTATGGTCTCACCCTCGCTGACACGATATGACGGAATGCTTAACTTTTTACCATTTACTAAGACGTTCCCGTGGGTAACTAGTTGGCGGGCGGCACGGCGAGTGGGGGCAAAACCGAGCCTATAGATAGTGTTGTCTAGGCGCCGCTCAAGAAGCGACAGCATAACTTCGCCCGTTGCCAGTGGATTCTTGGAAGCGACAACATAATATTTCTTAAATTGACGCTCGAGGACACCGTAGATCATTTTAGCTTTTTGTTTGGCTGCAAGCTGAGTACCGTAATCCGATACTTTGCCGCGTTTGCCTTTGCGACCGTGTTGGCCGGGGGGAGTTGCGAGACGGCGCTCGACCGATTTTGTGTTGGTCTTAAGGCCTAAATCGGCGCCTACTCGACGCTGCTGTTTGTTTCTTGGTTGTGTGTATCGTGCCATATATATTTAATTTCCAATTTACAATTTACAATCTTCAAATAATCTTTAGCCGTGGCGTGGTTTTTTGGCACGGGTGCCGTTGTGTGGGATGGGGGTTGCGTCTACCATCTCCGTAACTTTTATGCCCGTGGCGCGTAAGACTCGAAGTGCAGCATCACGACCAGGGCCTGGACCTTTAATATACACAGCTGCCTGGCGCAAACCTTTGGCCTTGGCTGTATCCAAAGCGGCTGTCAAGGCAGT
This sequence comes from bacterium, assembly GCA_021788365.1. GTDB lineage: Bacteria > Patescibacteriota > Microgenomatia > UBA1400 > UBA12108 > JAJYKS01. Next base: position 111,130 of record JAJYKS010000004.1, on the reverse strand, counting down.
TGTTGCTGCAAATGGAGTCGATTTGCGAGATCCCTTGAAACCAACTTTGCCTGTGGAACTCCAAGCAATGGTGTTGCCAGAAGTATCGGTTACCGTTATGAGCGTATTGTTAAAGGTGGCAACCACATAGATGCGACCTTCCGTGACGGGTGTTGGTTTTGATACTGCCATAGTTATGCTTTTGCTCCTTCAATTTTGGCGGCGTCTTCCTTCTTCATAGCACCGATTGTCTTACGTTTGCCACGTAAGGTGCGAGCGTTGGTACGAGTACGTTGACCACGAGTGGGGAGCGATGCCATGTGGCGTGTGCCGCGGTAACTCCCGATGCGCTTTAGTCGCTGGATGTTCTCGCGAACTTCTTTGCGAAGGTCGCCTTCTACTTTGTGAGTTTCGAGGACTTTTTGGATCTTGGCAACGTCGGCTGCAGAGAGCGCCTTGGCGCGGATATTTCCGTCAATTTTTGCTGCGGCTAAAATGTCGCGTGACTTTTTGAGACCAATACCATAGATATATGTTAGCGCAACTTCGATTCGTTTATTTTCTGGAAGATCAATACCAACGAGACGTAACATAGCTTTTTATCCTTGCCTCTGTTTGTGTCGCGGATTGGCGCAGACGATACGTAATACGCCGTGTCGACGTACAAATTTGCATTTCTGACAGCGTTTCCGCAATGATGCTTGTACTTTCATATTTTGTTCCTTAGCTTGTACTCCCCGTGGGAGCCATTCCTTCGCGCACACGGTACGTAATCCTACCCTTGCCTGTGTCATAGGGAGTCATCTCCACTTTGACGCGGTCTCCGGGCATGATGCTAATACGATACATGCGCATCTTACCTGATAGGTGGGCAAGGATCTCGGGACCCTCATCGAGGGTGACCCGAAACATAGTGTTTGGAAGCGCCTCTTTGACGACTCCCAACTTTTCTGTGACACCCACCTTATTCATACGTCACTGCATTGTACCAGATTGGATGATCTGCGACAACACGGGAGCCGTAAGAATAGAATGACCGTCCACAGTCACGAGGACGGTCTCTTCGAATACGGCTGAAAGTTTACCATCTTTCGTAGAAATTGTCCAGCCGTCTTCCTCGAGAACGAGTCCCGGCTTCCCCTGGACATAGTTTACTTCGACCGCGATTGTCTGACCAACCTCTAATTCGGGCGTATTTTCTCGCGGAGCGACTTTGAGCTCTGGAATCATGGGCTCTTCATGGAGGTCGTGCCCTACGCCGTGGCCGGTTAACTCCCGTGTAGTCGCGTAGCCAAAGGAGGTAATGGTGTTGCCCATGGCCTCTGAGATGTCACCCACTCGATTGCCAGGCTTGACCGCTGCGATTGCAGCCATAAGACTTTTCATGCCTGCTTCGAGAAACCGATCTTTTTCTGGTGTTGAGGTGCCAACCACACGACTTACCGCCGCGTCGGTATGATAGCCGCGATAGTAAACACCGACATCTACCGTGACGAGATCGCCGTCTTTAAATGGCTCGTCCGACTCAGGAATACCGTGTACGATGCCACTGTTGATATTTATGCAGGTTGCCCAGTGGTATCCCGGCACTTTGGTAAATGAAAGTTCCCCGCCCTCGGCTTTTATAAGCTTGCGCGCTAAGAGTTCGAGGGAGCGCGGAGAAGCACCGACTTTCATTTCCTGGTAGAGCGCTTCTCGAACCCGTCCTAAGATCGCCCCACCTTCTGTCATCGCGGCAATTTTGTTCATAGTGTATTTATGCTATTTTCTCTAAGATTTCCGCGTTAATGGTGGTTATATCTCGCTCACCGTCTACTTCGACTAAATTACCTTTTTGACGATAAAATTCTATGATCGGTTCGGTAAAGTCATGGAAGAGTTGAATGCGCTTACGAATCGCCTGGAGCGTATTGTCTTCCCGAATACCTTCCTCGACACGGCCACTCAATCTCCACAAGGCTTCTTTGTCGGAAACTTTAAGGTAGACGACTTTGTCGACACCATTACTAAATTGTTCTGCTTGCGCGGGAGTTCGTGGGAAACCATCGAGGATATATCCATTTTTATATTCTGGTTTACTCAGGTATTCCTCGATAATTGGAATAGTTTTTTCATCGGGAATGAGAAAACCTGCGTTTAGGGTTTCTTTCATGTATCGTCCGAGCGGCGTTTTTTCCTGCGCCATCTGACGGAAAATATGTCCACTAGAGAGGTAGGGAATTCCTAACTTTTCACTGAGTAAGTTCCCTTGAGTGGATTTTCCCGAACCTTGAATACCCACGAGTATTAGTTTCATGCACTCCCCCTTTATTTGATAAATATCTTGTAACTCCGTTCGACAAAATACGACTGTACTTTGCGGTACGTTTCAAGGATAACTTCGACGACAATGAGAATGCTCGTACCCCCAATTGTGAGTGTCGATACCTGGGTGAAACCCTGTACGATACTCGGTAGAACGGCGATGCCTCCTAGGAAGAGCGCACCGGGAAGGGTCGTCCGATGCACAATGCCACCGAGATATTCCGATGTTTCTTTGCCGGGACGAATACCTGGGATATAGCCGCCATTTTGCTTGAGCTGGTCGGCTATCTTGTCCGTATCAAAGACAACCGCTGTGTAGAAGTAGGTAAAGCCGACAACGAGAACAAAGTACACAATGTTGTACCATACTGAACTTGGGGTAAACGAGGCGGCCACGACGGTCGCGAAATTGGCAATCATGTGGTTTGGTACATTTTGTATGACGCGCGCGATCATGGAAGGAGCGAGCACTAAAGCGATTGCAAAGATAATGGGAATAACCCCAGCATTATTTAATTTGATTGGTAAATATGAAGTACCTCCCCCCATATCGCGACCACCTCTCACGCGACGGGAGTACTGAACGGTAATTTCTCGACGTGCTTCGTCTATACCGACAATCGCAAACACAACGAAGAGTCCCATACCTGCGAGTGCAAGTATGTTGGCGGGGTTTGTTCCAACTGCAGCGGCGGCTTTGGTCTGCAAAAATGTAACGGGGAGTCGCGCGACGATGCCCGCGAAGATGAGCATAGATATGCCATTGCCAAGGCCGTATTCTGTTAGGTTCTCTCCGAGCCACATGAGAAAAATGCTCCCCGCAGCCATCGTTACCAAAAGTGCCAACAGTGAGAGCGGCGAATTTATCGTTACCAGTCCACCACTTTTTAGGATCAGATACATTGCGGCGGATTGTACGAGCGCAAGTGGCACTGCAATCATGCGTGTATATTGATTGATCATCTCCTGGCCCGACTCTCCTTCTTTGGACAGCTCCTCCAGTTTTGGCGAGATCATCGTCATGAGTTGCATGATAATTGAGGCGTTGATATAGGGGTTTAAGCCAAGCGCTAGAATGGAAAAGTTGGCGAGTGTACCACCTGAAAAAATATCAAGGAGTGATAAAAGCTGATTGCCCGCGAAGGCTGCTTTGATTGCGACTGTGTTGACGCCAGGCACTGGAATGTGAGTGACAAAGCGAAAGATGGCAAAAATGGCTAGTGTGACAAAAAACCGCTTTTTTAGTTCGCGGTTACCACGAAATGTTGCAATAATTTCACGCAGTTTGTCCACGAACACTACCCTTCGCTTTCAGTATAGCTTCGGCAGCACCTTTTGTTGCCGTAATCTCGACGGAGAGTTTTTTGGTGAGTGTGCCCGTCCCTACTACTTTAGCGCGTTTGACCCCAAATGTCGCCGGGGTGACCGTGGAGCCAGCGGGCAAGTGCTCGAGGTCGTTTAGCGTAATGGTTGCGACTTTGTCGAGTGAGTTGAAGCGACTCTTGCCGCGGATAAAAGGTAAACGCTTAAACCATACCCATGAGGAGCCGGTAAAGGAAAGACGAACGTGGTTTCTTGCCTTTTGCCCTTTTTGGCCGCGGCTACTGGTGTGACCACCTTTGCCTGAGCCATAGCCCTGACCCAAGCGTTTCTTGCGGCGGTCAACGACTTTTATTTTTTCGTGTAGTTTCATGATTTATGTTTCCTTTAATGTTTTCTTGACTGAGACAATTGACTGCATTTCTTTTAGGGCATTAAACATCGCGGTTACGTTGGTTAGTTTATTGCTGGTACCCAAGGTTTTTGTAACCACATCGCGGACACCGGCAAGCTCTAGTACGGGGCGGACAGAGCCACCAGCAATCACACCGGTGCCGGCAGGAGCTGGCTTGACGATAATTTTGGCTGCACCGTACTTTACCCGCATCTCATGAGGGATAGTGCGATTATCGACGAGGGGTACGCGGATCACGGTTTTTTTGGCTCGGCGGACTGCTTTTTTAATGGCGTTCATGACGTCACCTGCGTGCGCCAAGGCAACCCCGACACGTCCCTTACGATCACCAACAACAACGAGTGCGGTAAACCCCATTTTGTTTCCGCCTTTGGTTTTTTTGGTTACGCGGGAAATACGGATTACTTTCTCGTCGAATTCCTGTTGCTCTTTTGATCTGCCCATGTTTGCCATATATTCCTTATCTTAAAATGCTAGCCCACCTTTGCGGGCGGCTTCGGCTAATGCTTTCACTCGTCCGTGGAACCGGTAGGATCCACGATCGAATACGACCGCTTTGATTTTTTTGTCGAGGGCGAGGGCAGCGAGCGCTACGCCAACGGCTGTTGCACGCTCGGTTTTGGTACCCTTGAGTCCTTGATCGCCTGCAGCGGCAATTGTTGTGCCTTTAGCGTCGTCTACAATTTGTGCCCATATGTGCATGTTGCTGCGGAAAACTGTTAAACGGGGACGATCCCCACCGCGGACTTTGGCACGGACGCGGGCGGCACGAGCATCATTTTTTGTACGTACTATTCGTTTCATATTTTTACGCGTTAGGCTGTTGCGCCTTTTGCGGCCTTTCCTGCTTTGCGACGGACGACTTCTCCCTGATAACGGATACCTTTACCTTTGTAGGGCTCAGGTTTCTTTAAGGCTCGTATTTTTGCGGCAGTTGCCCCAACGAGCTCTTTACTAAAACCAGTAATGGTAACTATATTGGTACCTTCCACCTTGAACATAATTCCTGCGGGTGCGTCTATCTCTACTTCGTGTGAGAAACCTAGCGAGAATATGAGTTTTGTGCCTGAAAGGCGTGCACGATAGCCGGTACCGACGAGTTCGAGTGTTTTGCTATATCCGTCGGTTACCCCTTTAACCATATTCGCCAGAAGCGCGCGGGTAAGGCCGTGGAGTGCACGAACAGGCTTGTCATCGGAGGTGCGTGTGCAAAGTACCGTGGTACCATCTACCGTCACGGTAATCTCACGTGGATAGGTGTAGGTAAGCGTTCCCTTGGGACCCGTGACTGTCGCCACACCATCCGCAACGGTGACCGTTGTACCAGCGGGAACAGTGATGGGTGCGCGGCCGATTTTTGACATATTTACCAGAGTTCTGCGAGAACTTCTCCTCCTACATGTTGTTTCTTTGCTTCAGACCCAGACATAACGCCTTTGGGGGTGGAAATCACAGACATACCAAGACCAGACAATACTGGCTTCAGCTTCGAGATACCGGAGTAAATACGAACGCCGGGCTTACTCACTCGGCGAGCAGCAGACAACGCTGGGCGACCGGTGACATACTGGAGTTTAAGTTTCAGCGTCATTTTGTCTTCCGATACCTCAATCCCGGAGAGATATTTTTCCGAGAGCATGGCACGAGCAACGCTTTCGCACATCTTTGTGTACGGCATTGCCACCTCTTTTTTACCTACGGCGTAGGCATTCTTTATTCGAGCTAGCATATCTCCCAAGTGATCGTTTGTCATATGTTTACCAACTCGCTTTCGTAACACCGGGTAAGTTGCCTTTTTTTACTTGCTCGCGAAAACACAAGCGGCAGATGCCAAACTGGCGCATGTACGCCTTTGGACGGCCGCAAAGCTTGCACCGATTGTGCGCGCGGGTCGTAAACTTTGGCTTTTTTTGTGATGCCAGCACTTTAGCCAATCTTGCCATAGTTAGTTCTCCTTCTCAAACGGCATACCAATTGCTTCCAGGAGCGCGTAGGCGGCGTCGCGATCTTTCGCGCTCGTCACCATGACGATCTCCATGCCGTGGACTATCTCTACTTTACTGTAGTCGATCTCAGGAAAGATAATCTGTTCCGTGAGACCAAGTGTATAGTTGCCACAACTGTCAAAGGCATTCCGCTTGACTCCTTTAAAGTCCTTCACTTGCGGAAGCACTATTCTACACAACTTATCGAGGAAATCAAACATTTTAGCTCCGCGGAGGGTGACACTGACGCCAACTGGGTCTCCTGCGCGGATCTTGAAGCCGGCGATCGACTGCTTGGCGCCATTTATTTTGGGCGCCTGGCCGGAGATCGCGGCTAACTCAGACTTTACAACCTCAACCATCTTGTTGGTGTTGTCAGATTTGGGTATTCCGACGTTTATGACAACCTTAGTAAGGTTGGGTACGGCATGCATGTTTGCAATGCCGAGTTTCTTCCCTAAAGTTGGACGAATCTCTTCTGCAAATCTTGTTTTTAGATTTTTGTCGGTCATAGTGCTTTTCCAGTGTGCTTGTTTATACGTTTGACGCCGTCTTTACTGCGGGTGAGGCCAACGCGTACTGCTTTGCCTTCCACCATGAGCATCACTTTGGCGACTGAAAGTGCGCGCTCGCGCTCTATTATGCCGCCACCCCCCTCTTCACGAGGCTTCATGTGGCGCTTGTACATGTTGATACCTTTTACTATGACTGTGGCATCTTTCGGAAGAACTTTTATGATTTCTCCCGATTTGCCTTTGTCTTTGCCGGCGGTGACCAAGACGGTATCGCCTTTTTTCAGTTTTTTCATGGTCATAATACCTCCGGGGCAAGTGATGCTATCTTGGCATATCCTGCGTCTTTTACTTCGCGGGCGATGGGACCAAAGACACGCGTTGCAACGGGATCTTTGGTTTTGGGGTCGACGACGACGGCGGCATTGTCAGAGAAGCGAACGTACGTACCATCTTTGCGACGAATTTCTTTGCGGGTCCTAACCACCACGGCTTTCACCATCGTACCATCTTTGACATAGCCGTTGGGATCGGCTTGGTCGACCACGACAGTTACCAAGTCGCCGACGTAGCCATATACACGGCGAGAACCGCCATGTACGTGAACCACTCGGAGACGTTTGGCACCGGAGTTGTCAGCTGGAGTAAGAACCGATCGTAGTTGTATCATATTGTTTAATTTCCAATTTTCAATTTACAATTTTCAATTTTTAATGACTTTAGTAATAGTAAAGCGTTTCTTAGCAGATAGCGGTCGTGTCTCTTCGATCGTGACCCTGTCTCCTAGTTTTGCCTTAACGTCATTTTGTACAAGATATTTCTTTGAGCGTTTTACCGTCTTTTTGTATAAAGGGTGTTTCCAGGCTGTCTCGACGACGACAACCGCCGAACGCATCATTTTATCCGAGATGACGGTGCCTGTAAATTGCTTCACTTTGTCTCCTTTGTCATAACGAGTGCGGTCGTAAGCTGCGCAATAGTTCGGCGCAGATCCCGCCCCACGTGTCGATTTTTATTCTGGCTTCGCGTGTCTAGCGCGAGCGCACGATGCTCGTGTTCGAGCTCTGCTATTTTGGCCCGCACCGCGGCAGTTCCTTGGCGTATTAGCTCGAGTCGTTCGTTCTTTTTCATAGTCATAGTTCACCTCGCAAGACAAAACGGGTAAGAACTGGTAATTTTGAGGCAGCTTTGCGGAACGCTTCGCGTGCCGTTGCCTCGTCGGTACTTCCGAGTTCAAATATCACCGTGCCACGCTTTACCACCGATGTGTAGGTGTCAATATCACCTTTACCGCTTCCCATTTTTGCACCTGCAACTTTGTGAGTCAGAGGTTTATGGGGGAAGATGCGAAGCCACAATTTGCCGCCACGCTTAGTGTGGTGTTGAATGGTACGGCGAGCTGACTCTATTTGGGCTGCAGAAATCCAGGCGCTTTCGATCGTCTTGAGGCCGAAATCACCAAAAGAGACGTCAGCTCCCCGAGTCGCAATGCCCGTACGAGTTCCTCTAAATTGTTTACGGTATTTTGTTTTCTTTGGTTGCATCATAGCTCGGCCTCGCCTTTGTATATCCACACCTTAATCCCGACGTAGCCGGAACGGGTGAGGGCTGGGATCTCGGCGTAATCAATGTCACTACGCAATGTTTGCGTGGGGATGGTACCGACGGAGTATTTCTCACGACGACTGATCTCTGCTCCATTGACACGGCCACCGAGTTGGATCTTTATCCCTTTGGCTCCTGCTGCCATAACTCGCTCTTGTGCTTGGGAGACGGCTCGGCGAGCTGGATAGCGTTTTACGAGCTGTTCGGCGATGCGTTCTCCTACGAGTTTGGCACTCATATCAGGGTTTTTAACTTCCTGGACGTCGAGCTCTTGTTTTAAGCTTGCCGGAGCCCCGATGGTTTTTAAGAATGCCCCAACTTCTTTTTTTAAGATGTCTAGGTTGGCACCGCCGCGTCCGATGACGACACCGGGGCGAGAGGCGTGGATGACGATGTGCAATGTATTGATGGAGCGCTCAACCACAACATCGACTATGCCGGCGAGGTGCAACCGATCGTAGAGGAATTTTTTGAGCTTGATATCTTGCAAGACAAACGCGGCATAATCCTTCTTTCCTGCAAACCACCTTGACGACGGTTTGTAGAGGATGCCCATGCGGAAGCTCTTTGGATTAACTTTTTGTCCCATTTTTCTCCTTTAGTTCCACCCGGATGTGGGCGGTACGTTTCATCACTGGGTGAGCCTGACCACGTGAAACCGCGCGGAAGCGCTTGTATGTGGGCCCCTCCCCAATATCGAGGGTTTTGAACATTAGCTTGTCAGCTGTTAATCCATTATTTTCTTTTGCTCCCGCAACCGCTGCTTTGATGGCCTTGTAGAGAGGTATGGCAGCTGCTTTGTTCATGAACTTGAGGTTAACCAGAGCATCCGCCGGAGAAAGGTGGCGCACACTATCTGCCAGCAAGCGGAGCTTGCGGGCGGGTGTACGGATGTATTTTTGTGTCATTTTCATATGTTTTTATACTTTTTATGTCTTACTTAAGACACGTTTTACTATCTTGCCGTGGCCGTGGAAGGTGCGGGTTGGAGAGAACTCTCCCAATTTGTGACCAACCATCGTTTCACTCACAAATACTTCTTTAAACACTTTGCCGTTGTGCACCATAAAGGTGTGTCCGACGAATTCTGGAGGAATCGCGCAATCTCGAGCCCAGGTTTTTATGGGTTCTTTGCGGCCAGCGCTCTGCTGCTTTAGGACTTTGCCTAGCAGTCGCTCATTGATGTATGGCCCTTTAGCGCTACTTCTACTCATTTACTTCTCCTGTCTTTCACCACGTACTTATTCGAGTACTTGTATTTATTTCTAGTCTTGTATCCCAAAGCTGGCTTGCCCCATGGAGTCTTCGGACCAGGCATACCGATGCCGCTCCTTCCCTCGCCACCACCATGTGGATGGGAACCAGGGTGTTGAGCAACACCACGAACAGACGGGCGCCAACCCATGTGGCGCTTTATGCCTGCCTTGCCAATCTTCCGGTTCTTGTGATCCAGATTGGAAACGGTGCCAATTGTAGCAAAACACTCCTCTTTAATCAATCGAACTTCCCCTGAAGGAAGCTTTATGGTAACAAAACCATTCTCCTTGGACTGTACATACGCGCTGGTTCCGGCGGAGCGAACCAAGGCGCCGCCGCGACCGATTTTTAGCTCAACGTTGTGGACGGGTAGGCCGATCGGGACTCGTTTTAGTGGTAACGCGTTGCCTACTTTTGGCTCGGCATTTTCTCCTGAGCTGACAACAGCACCGACGGCAAGCGTGTCCGGGGCTAGGATATAACGCTTCTCTCCATCACGGTAGACAAGGAGTGCAATGTTTGCACTTCGGTTGGGGTCGTATTCAATTGAAGCAACACGAGCGTCAATACCAAACTTATTGCGACGATAGTCAAGTAAGCGCAAGCGGCGTTTTACTCCACCACCACGGTGGCGCGTCGTCACATGACCGTGTGCATTCCTGCCTGCATTTTGCTTCTTGGGAACGGTCAAGCGCTTCTCTGGGCGGGCGGTTGTTAGACCACGCTCAAGACGAGTCTGGTGACGAACGCCGGCGGAGGTGGGATTTATTTTCTTTAACATAGTTAGTTTGATTCCTTCAGGTCAAATAACGCGATTGACTGACCCTTGGCGAGCTTGACGCTCGCAAATTTTTTGGCCGGTGCAGCTACTTTCAGACGCCGGGATCCGGTGCGGCGAGTGGGAAGGACACGAGTTACCACCGATACGCGGACTACCTTTACCTTGAAAGCATCTTCTACCGCGGCTTTTATGGCGCTTTTGGTTACGTGTGGCGTTACCTCAAAGGTGTAGACTCCAACTCCCGCAGCACGCATGGATTTTTCGGTAATTTTGGGACGCACGAGTATTTGTTGCATGATTATTTTCCCTTCACCCGTGCCACTATTTCGTCGAGCGCTTTTTTGGTGGTGACGACGTGATCGGCACTTATGACGTCGTAGGCGTTTACCAAACTCGCTCGTTTCATGGTGGCACCCTGGAGGTTCGCCACAGCGCGATAGAGGAGGTCGGCGCGACCCGCGGTTATAACCAAGACTTTGGCTTTTGGATGATTTGCAACAGTGGAGAGGAGGTGTGCGGCCGAAGACGTTTTACCGTCTGCATGAGCCACACCTGTTACTCCGGATACTGCTTTGCCACCAAGTTTTTCGGCGAGGGCTACGGCAAACGCGCGACGACGCATCCCCTTCGGAAGCACCAAGTTCTCCGGACGAACGCCCGATGGGCCGTGTGCAATACCGCCACCAACAAAGATGGGGGCGTAACGTGCACCATGGCGAGCATTACCGGTACCCTTTTGACGATAGATTTTGCGGGTCGAACCGTCGACTTCTCCACGAGTTTTTACTTTGTGCGTTTTTTGATGGGCGTTTCCTTCGTATACGCGAACTGCCTGGGCTAGGAGTGCGACGTTTTCACTACCGAAGAGTTTGACGTCTAGTGCCCAGCTACTTTCTACTTTTTTGCCGGTCATGTCATATACAGGTATTTGCATATTATTCCTTTACCTCCAGACGGACAAACGCACCGCGCGGACCGGGGACCGATCCCTTTACGAGGAGTGTGGTGCCGTCGAGTCCTACCACGCGAGCATTCTTTATCGTGACGGTGTCGACACCCATACGGCCGGCCATCTTTTTACCCTTGTAGACTCTACCTGGCGTGGTTCCTTGACCGATACTACCGGGGCGACGGAGACGGTCACTTTGACCGTGAGTTTTGGGGCCTCCGGCAAAGTGGTGTAGCTTCACGACGCCTGCCAATCCTTTACCCTTGGATGTTGCCTGAATGGTGACAGTCATTCCTTCTTTTATAAAGGTGACGGGGTCGAGGGCGGCGCCTACTGCAAGCCCCTCCTCAAACGGGATTTCACGGGTGATACCACCGGTTGCCGTAGCTTTCTTGAGATGACCGAGCGTGGCTTTTGAGGTTTTCTTTTTCCCGCCTGGAACAACCACTTGTACAGCCTGATATCCGTCTTTTTCTTGTGTCTTAATTTGGGAAACAGTCATCGGGAGAAGACTTACCCGTGTTACCGGAACAGCTACTTCTCCTACGAAGGCCGTGACCATACCGAGTTTTTTGCCAAGTAATACTTTTGTCATATTATCATCCTTCGACTTCGCTCAGGATAGTCGCAATTGCATTGCTCCTACATCTTTACTTCGATGCCAACACCAGCGGGCAGTTCGAGGTGCATGAGAGCATCAATTGTTTTTCCTGTTGGCTTTTCGATGTCTACTAAGCGCTTGTGCGTTAGAATCTGGAAGTGTTCGCGTGCGTCTTTGTCGGTGTGCGGAGAAGTCAGGACTGTCACCAGTTTGCGGCGGGTCGGTAAGGGAACTGGTCCCACAACACGAGCACCTGTCTGGAGGGCTGTGTCGACGATTTTTGCCGCGGCTTCATCGATGACACGATGGTCGAACGATTTTAGCTTGACGCGTATTCTGCTACTTGCCATTTTTTACCTTTCTTCACGTAGCGCAGCGGTCACCTAGGGCGACCGCTGCCTGACCATATCCGGGTGGTCCCGAATTGGTCCCCGAGTTACCCCGGATTTAAGCAGTTATCTTCGTAATGACACCGGCACCGACGGTCTTACCACCTTCGCGGATAGCGAAGTTCAGACCCTCTTCCATGGCTACCGGAACTATCAGTTTCACGGACATCTTGGCGTTGTCGCCAGGCATGACCATCTCGACGCCTTCGGGGAGTTTGATTTCGCCCGTTACATCGGTCGTACGGAGGTAGAACTGAGGTTTGTATCCGGAGAAGAACGGCGTGTGACGGCCACCCTCTTCCTTGGTAAGAACGTATACCTCAGCCTCAAATTCTGCGTGGGGCTTGATACTGCCGGGTTTGGCAATAACCTGACCGCGCTCGATATCGTCTTTCTCGATACCGCGAAGGAGGAGACCAACGTTGTCGCCGGCCTGACCTTCGTCAAGTTGCTTTCTAAACATCTCGACGCCGGTGACCACGGACTTTTTATCCTTGCCCATACCGACAACTTCGACTTCCTCGCCGACTTTGACCACTCCGCGCTCGATACGACCGGTTGCGACGGTGCCACGACCTTTAATGGAGAAGACGTCTTCGACAGGCATGAGGAAGGGTTTGTCGAGGGCGCGCTCAGGGGTGGGGATGTATTCGTCTACCTTGTTCATGAGCTCGATGACTTTCTCTTCCCATTTGGCGTCACCTTCGAGGGCTTTTAGCGCTGAGACACGAACTATCGGAACTTCGTCACCGGGATAGTCGTATTTCTTCAAGAGATCACGAATCTCCATCTCAACGAGGTCAAGAAGCTCGGGGTCGTCGACCATGTCGCATTTGTTTAAGGCAACGACGATCTTCGGCACGTTAACACGCTTTGCCAAAAGAATGTGCTCGCGGGTCTGAGGCATGGGGCCATCGGTTGCGGCAACCACGAGGATGGCGCCATCCATCTGGGCGGCACCGGTAATCATGTTCTTAATGTAGTCAGCGTGACCTGGAGCATCGATGTGGGCGTAGTGGCGTTTCTCGGTCTCGTATTCCTGATGGGAGAGGTTAATCGTGACACCGCGCTGGCGCTCTTCAGGGGCGTTGTCGATGTCTTCGTATTTCTTAGCCTGTGCCATACCCTTTTTGGAGAGTACGGTCATGATGGCGGCGGTAAGCGTGGTTTTACCGTGGTCGACGTGGCCAATCGTACCGATGTTTACGTGTGGTTTGTTGCGTACATATTTAGCGGCGTCTGCCATATGGGCTCCTTAGTTTGTTTCTTTATTAATAATTTTGTCAGCAATATTACCGGGGACGGGTTCGTAATGGCTCATCTCCATATATGAACTGGCGCGACCCTGGGTCATGCTGCGCAATATTGTAACATAGCGAGAGAGCTCTGCCAAGGGAACCATGGCTGTTATGACGCGTACGTTGCCGCGCTGGGCGGTTCCTAAGACCTGGCCGCGCTTGCTAGAAACATCGCCGATGACGTCACCCATGAATTCTTCAGGGGTCGTGATCTCGAGTTTCATCACCGGTTCGAGGATTATGGGGGCAGCAGCTTTCACCGCAGACTGTAGCGCCATAGAGCCGGCGATCTTGAAGGCAATTTCTGAGGAGTCTACTTCGTGATAAGAGCCGTCGTAGAGCTCAACCTCGATGTCTACCAAGGGATACCCGGCAATAACGCCGTTTTCCAGCGCTTCTTTGACACCCTTTTCTATGGCAGGAATGAACTCTCTCGGGATTGCACCGCCGACAATTGAGTTTACCCACTTGTAACCCTCACCACGGCCCAAGGGTTTAATGCGGAGGAAACAGTGACCATACTGACCACGGCCACCTGACTGCCGAATATACTTACCCTCGGCTTCGGCTTCTTTTCCGATGGTCTCTTTGTAGGCTACCTGAGGATTGCCGACATTCGCGTCTACCTTGAATTCTCGTTTCATGCGATCCACCAAGACTTCGAGGTGCAACTCCCCCATGCCGGCTATCAATGTTTGGCCGGTCTCGTGATTGCTTTTTACCTTGAATGTTGGGTCTTCTTCGGCCAAACGCTGGAGAGCGATACCCATCTTCTCTTGGTCAGCTTTGGTCTTGGGCTCTATAGCCAAGGAAATCACCGGCTCGGTAAAGCTAATACCCTCGAGAACGACGGGATGATCTTTGTCGCAGAGTGTGTCTCCGGTTTTGGTGTCTTTGAGGCCAACGATGGCGACGATCTCACCTGCCTCGGCAAAGGGAATCTCTTCGCGGTCATTGGCGTGCATGAGGAGTAGACGGCCGACGCGTTCTGTTACGTCGCGGGTGGCGTTGTAGATGTAGCTACCGGAGTCGACACGACCTGAGTAGATACGGACGTAGGTAAGTTTGCCTACATGCGGATCTGCTTGGATCTTGAAGGCTAGGCCGGCGAAGGGACCTTTAACGTCGGGGGCGCGCGTTGTCTTTTCTTCGCTGTCGGGAAGTGTCCCTTCGGCTGGCGGTACGTCCATGGGAGATGGGAGGTAGTCGACGACACCATCCAATAGGGGCTGAACACCTTTGTTCCTCAAGCTGCTCCCGCAATAGATGGGGACCAGTTTGTAGGCAATGGTGGCTGCACGAAGTGCTTTTTTTAACTCCGGTACGGTTGGCTCTTCACCACTTAGGTATTTTTCAAGGAGTGTGTCGTCAGTTTCACAGATAGACTCGAGGAGTTTGGCCCGCTCGGCTTCGACTTCGTCTTTTATATCGGCTGGTATATCTTCTTCGGTGTATTTGGCGCCGGTTTCATCACCAGCCCATATAAGAGCTTTTCGCTCGAGAAGGAGTACGACGCCCCTAAAGGTATTTTCGGCGCCAATGGGGTAGGCCACGACGGCGGTCTTGGCGCCTAGCTTTTCGTGAATGTCGTCGAGGGTGTGCTGGAAATTAGCACCTAGCTTGTCCATTTTATTCACAAAACAGAGACGAGGGACTTTGTATTTATCGGCCTGGCGCCACACCGTCTCAGACTGGCTTTGGACACCTTCTTCGCCATCGAGGACGGTGACGCCGCCATCCAAAACACGGAGTGAACGCTCCACTTCGGCGGTAAAGTCAACGTGCCCTGGGGTGTCTATCAAGTTGATGCGGTGTTCATCGGTAAAAAGTGAGCCGGGGATCTGAGGTGTCCAAAATGTCGTCGTTGCAGCTGAGACGATCGTGATGCCGCGCTCCTTCTCCTGCTCCATCCAGTCCATCTGGGTGTTGCCCTCGTCGATGTCACCGATTTTATATGACTTGCCAGTGTAAAAAAGAATGCGTTCACTGGTTGTGGTTTTACCCGCGTCGATGTGGGCGATAATTCCGATGTTCCTAATCTTGTCCATCGGCAGTTCACGGTGACTGGTTTTGACGGTACCCATAGTTCAATTTCCAAATATCAATTTCCAATTTTCAAAGAAAAAGAAAACTGGCGACAAATAATTGCTCATGGGAATGAGGTAGGTTGTATTTTAGAGTACTCGAGCGCGTTTGTCGAGAAGGTACGCTATACTTCGCACTATGCAACTAACATTTCACACGCGGGACGGACGAGAGCTGCCGCTCCCCCTCTTTTTTCCCGACGCGACGCGCGCGGTTGTAAAAGGAGTCGATAGCGTGGATGTAGCCACTACCGGGACGCCGGGTGTGCTTGTAAACACGTACCACCTGTGGAGGATGATACCTGCCGAGCAGATGACCGCACTTCGCGGCGTTGCCACTTTCATGCACTGGGACGGCGCTACTATCTCCGATTCCGGTGGATTCCAGGTGATGAGTCTCGTCAAGAAAATGGGTGGAAAAGTGACCGACGATGGTGTTTATTTTAAGCCTGAAAATTCTCCTACTCTCCTTCTTACCCCAGAAGAATCAATTCAATATCAGCTCGCGCTTGGCACCGATCTTTGTGTGGTGCTCGATGACTTTACGCCGCCTGAGGCCACCTACGAGCAGGCGGAAGAAACGGTTACCCGGACGATACTCTGGGCGACGCGGAGCAAACTGGCATTTGACGAGGTGTGCCAAAAGTTGCAGATACCAAAAGAAAAGCGACCGTATTTGATTGCTCCCGTGCAGGGTGGGTTCTACCCAGATTTGCGCCGCAGGTGTGCGAGGGAGCTTGCCAGAATCGGGTTCGACGGATTTGGTTGGGGCGGCTGGCCGGTAAAACCGGACGGGACGTTTGACGAGGAGTCGGGAAAAATCATGGCGGAGGAGGCACCGGCGGGGTATCTCCTGTACGGCCTCGGGATAGGAAAGCCTTCTGACATTGTTGCCGCATACCGCTTAGGTTGGACTATTTTTGACTGTGTTATACCCACCCGTGACGCGCGGCATAACCGACTCTATTTCTGGACTGGAGAAGGACTCAAATATACGACGAAGAATGCGGCGCACGCGCCCGAGACCTCCTGTGATTGCTACACCTGTACCCACTATGACTGGGCGTATGTGAATCATCTATTTACCATCGGCGATACGCTTTCGTATCGCCTGGCTTCGATCCATAACTTGCGGTTTTATGCCCAACTTATGGAAAAGTTGCGTGTGCTAGGATAGAACTTGTGGCAGAACTCATCGCAATTTTGGTGGTGTTATGGATCCTAGGCATCATCCGGGTGCCATGGCTGACACTCCCCCATTTCCCTTCGCTCAGCGTTTTGGGATTTAATCTCACCATTGAAAAATTGGTGGTAATTGGAATATTGGTTTGGATTGCTTCGAGCCTAGGCGGACCGCTCCGACAGATCGTGTGGGTGCTGGTTGTTTTGTGGATCTTATCAGTGCTGGGGGTGATTGCGGTCGGCGGGCTCGGGAATCTCCTCATGATCGGCATTGTGGTGGGACTTGTGCTGTCGGTCGTGCAGGGAAAATAATTACCAGCGGAAGTGGGCGAAGGCCTTGTTGGCTTCTGCCATTTTGTGGACGTCGTCGCGCTTTTTGATGGCGTTCCCTACGTTGTTGTAGGCGTCCATGATTTCGGCTGCTAATTTCTCGGCAAACGTGTGGTATTCGGAGCTGCTGCGAGCGGACGCGTATTCGACAAGCCAGCGGATAGATAATGAGAATTGGCGGCGTGGTGAGACAGGCATAGGTACTTGGTAGGCGGCTCCACCGACACGGCGGGAGCGTACCTCGGTCTTCGGCTTTATGTTGCCGAGGGCTGCTAAAAGGATATCCAGCGCTTTAGCGCCAGACTTCTCGGCGACAATATCCATGGCTTTGTAAACGTTCGCCTCGGCGACACTCTTTTTACCGTCGATCATGCTGCGGTTTATAAGCTTCGCTACTTCGAGCGAGTTATACCTTGTATCGGGGAGTATATTTTTGACGCCTGCTGATTTTGCTCTCATATCTCTTTATTTCCAATTTTAATTTTCAATTATCAAATAATAAGGTTATTTCTTCGGCCTCTTGGTTCCATATTTGGAACGAGAGGTCTTGCGGTTTTCTACGCCAGCAGTGTCGTATTTTCCGCGAACAATGTGATATTTTACGCCTGGTAAGTCTTTGACGCGGCCGCCCCTGACCAGAACGACGGAGTGCTCGGCCAAGTTGTGGCCCTCACCCATAATGTAGGCCGTCACTTCTTGCTTATTTGAGAGTCGGACACGGGCAACCTTGCGAAGCGCCGAGTTCGGCTTCTTGGGTGTCATGGTTTTGACTATGGTACAAACGCCACGCTTTTGCGGCGAGGGATACTCCACCATTTTTCGTTTGGTGGCGTTGTAGCCGCGGCGGAGCGCAATGGCTTTCCGTTTTTTAGGCTTTTCCTGGCGTCCGTGACGGACTAGTTGATTTACTGTTGGCATAAGTTCCTTATTGTACCATAGACCCGCCTGGAACGAGAGAGGCTGCTCGGACAGGGTCCGTCGGGATCAGGCGACCAATAATAACGTTTTCCTTCAAGCCAAGGAGCGCATCTTCTTTGCCAACCAAGGCTGCATCGGAAAGGACGTTTGTTGTCTGCTCAAAGGAGGCTGCCGAGAGCCAAGACTGCGTGTGCAGTGCTGCGCGGGTTACTCCGAGAATTATCGAGACTGCTGTCGCCGGTTCGCCGCCTGCAGCCAGTGCCGCTTCGTTTTCTTTCTCGAATGCAAAACGATCGACAATCTCGCCGGGTATCAAAGCTGTATCACCCGGCTCCTCGATCTTTACTTTGGAGCTCATCTCGCGGACAACTACCTCAAAATGCTTGTCGGAGATCGGAATCCCTTGGGATTCGTAGACGTTCTGGATCTCTTGAATGAGATACACTTGAGCGGCGCGAATACCACGAACCTTCAAGACTTCCTGAATGTTTTGTGGCCCTTCTGCCAGGGCTACACCGGCTGCAATCAGTTCTTTATCTTTCACCGCAAGTGTGAGAGTTGCCGGGATAAAGTGCTCCTCGGAAACACCCTTTTCACCGGTTGCAGTTATGGTAACTTTCGTCCCATCCGCAACTGATTCGAGTGCGGCTTTTCCGGAAATCGTGGCTAGAGGTGCTTGCACTTTGGGGTTTCTCGCTTCGAACAATTCTTCGACGCGCGGCAAGCCTTGTGTCACGTCCAAGCCGACAATACCACCGGCATGCTTCACCCGCATGGTCAGCTGGGTACCTGGCTCGCCAATACTCTGGGCGGCAACGACGCCGACGGGAGTACCTATTTCGACCAATTTGCGAGTCGAGAAGTCCCAGCCATAGCAAGTGGCACAGAGGCCGTAGCGGGATTTGCATGTTAGCGGCGAGCGTACGTCTACAGAGACGCCAGCTTCATACATGCGAGCGGCGAGACGATCATCTATGATCTCACCCTTCTTGGCGATCACCTCTTTGGAAACTGGGTCTTTGACAGTATGCGCCAACACTCTTCCCAAAACGCGCTTCTCAAATTGTTTGCCGCGCTTGCCACCAGCTTCGATTGTCAAGAATTCCTCGGTGCCACAATTGTCCTCGCGGATAATCGAGGTATGTGAGACGTCGACCAAGCGGCGTGTGAGATAACCGGCGTCGGCGGTTTTCAGTGCCGAGTCGGTCAAACCCTTGCGAGAGCCGCGAGACGAGGTCACGTATTCGAAGATCGAGAGACCTTCGCGGAAGTTACTTTTGGTCGGCATTTCCACGATCTTGCCTAGGGGGTCGACCACCAAGCCACGCATAGCAGAGAGCTGCTTTACCTGGTCGCGGGAGGCACGAGTACCACCTGAGTCTATGATTATTTTGACCGCGTTTCGCTCGTCGAATTTGTCCCAAGTGGCGTTGGCGATTTTTTCGGTCGTCTCCATCCATACCTCAAATGAGTTGCGGCGCTTTTCTTCCTCGGTCAAGAGACCTTGGTTGTAGGCTTCTAGGATCTTGTTGACCTGTTCGTCGGCCTCTTTGATCATGGCCGCTTTTTCAGGGATCATGATGTTGTCGGAGACCGCCACGGAAAGCCCCGAGCCAGTTAGGTAGTTGAAGCCAATAGATTTGATCTTGTCTACCAGCGCAGCAACGCTATGATTGTCGAAGAGGCGGATTGCCTCCTTAATGATGTCGGTGATCTTTTTGGCATTAATACTTTCGTTCATGAAGCCAAAATCTGCAGGTAGCGCATCATTGAAGATGAGGCGGCCGACGGATGATTCTACAATCTTCCCATCCACGCGTACCTTAACGGGCTGTCGAAGACTCACCCGACCTGCTTCGTGAGCGGCATAAGCCTCGGCTTTGTCACTAAAAATTGTTTCGACGAAGGGAGCGTCGGGGTCGAAGCTTGTCAGGTAGTAGCAACCAAGGGCCATCTCTTTGTTTGGCACGGTGATGGGACTGCCGTTGGCTGGCTTTAGGAGATTATTTTCCGCAAGCATAAGCGATCTGGCCTCGTCAACCGCCGTTGTAGAGAGTGGGACGTGCACTGCCATTTGGTCACCATCGAAGTCGGCGTTGTAACCAGCACAGACACAGGGGTGCAGTTGAATGGCGTTACCTTCTATCAATACTGGATAAAATGCCTGAATACCCAGCTTGTGCAGCGTTGGTGCGCGGTTTAGCAAAACTGGGTGATCTTTGGTAATACGCTCCAAGATGTCAAAAACCATCGGGTCTTTGCGCTCTATGGCGTGTTTTGCGCTCTTGACGTTGGGGGCAATACCGGCCTCTATAAGTTCGTGCAACACGTACGGCTTGAACATCTCAAGCGCCATGTCTTTGGGGAGACCACACTGGTCGAGGGAGAGCTCAGGACCGACGACAATGACCGAGCGGCCAGAGTAGTCGACGCGTTTACCGAGCAAGTTCTGACGGAAACGACCTTGCTTACCGGAGAGCATGTCGGAAAGGGATCGCAACGGTTTCACCACACGGCGGCGGGAAGTCTTCGCTTGAGAAGCGTCTATCAAACTGTCGACCGCCTCTTGCAGCATCCGTTTTTCGTTACGAAGAATAATCTCGGGAGCGCCAAGATCTATGAGGTGTTTTAAGCGGTTGTTACGGTTTATGACGCGGCGGTAGAGGTCGTTTAGGTCAGACGAGGCGAAGCGGCCACCGGAGAGTTGCACCATGGGACGAAGTTCTGGTGGCAAGACGGGTAGCACTTTTAAGACCATCCATGAGGGAGCAAGGCCGGCATTTTTGAGACCATCTACGACCTTTAAGCGTTTGGCGAGCTTGCTGCGGCGAACGCCGGCACTCTCTGCCTTCATCTCTTCTTTCAAGTCTTTGGAGAGCTTTTGGATGTCCAGTCCCTCGAGATATTCGAGTATGGCCTCGGCACCCATGCCGACTTTGAGGTGAGAGACGCTTTCATATTCTTCAAGTTTTAGATATTCGTCTTCGGAAATAATGGTACCGGGAACGATGCGTTTGACCATGCCGGTCACGGTTTTGTAGATCTCATCTAAAGAATCTTTGTCGGCTACCAGTTCCTCGCGGACCTTCTCTATCTGGCGTTTGGCGGCGTTTTTTGCTGTTTCGCTTTCACCTTTTTCGAGCGATTTCTTTATATCTTCCATTGCTGCTTTGGCTTTGTCGTCTAAGCCACTTATTGCATCGGCGTGGGACGCACCCAAATGCTCGATTACCTTGGCCTTTTCGTCTTTGTCGACGGACAAGACCAAGTATTTTGAGAAATAAACAACAGCAGATAGCGATTTTGGTGCAATGTTCATGATGAGGGACAATTTGCTCGGCGCGCCCTTGAAATACCAGATATGCGCGACTGGAGCGGCTAGGGTGATGTGACCCATGCGCTCGCGGCGCACGCGGCTCTGGGTAACTTCGACACCACATTTGTCACAGACAATACCACGGTAACGGATGCGTTTGTATTTGCCGCAGTAACACTCGTAGTCCTTGGTTGGTCCGAAGATGCGCTCGCAGAACAAGCCATCTTTTTCGGGCTTTAAGGTACGATAGTTAATGGTTTCTGGTTTTGTGACTTCACCAAACGACCAGGAGCGAACCGTGTCGGGAGAGGCGAGTTGGATCTTGAGACCTTTAAAGTCGAGAATATTTTTCATCATAGTGTTTCTTCCTCTTTTAATTCTTCTTCCGACGGCCCTTCGAGCTCGTCTAAGTCTTTATCATCACTTGTACTTTTCGTATCGTCTGCGTCGTCCGCGACGGTGGTTGTGTCGTCCGAAGCGCCAGCATCATCTCCCGATACTCCCTGCTCTTTCTCCTTTTCGAGCTCATCGGCTTCATCAGCCTCGAGAACTTCGTTTGGTTCGATCGGAATGACATCGAGGCCGAGCGAGTTTAATTCTTTCAGGAGAACCTTGAATGATTCCGGTACCGTCGACTCAGGGATAGGAGTACCTTTCACAATTGCCTCAAAGGCTTTCGCGCGACCAACGAGATCGTCTGATTTAATTGTCAGCATCTCTTGTAGAACGTGCGCAGCGCGGTGCGACTCTAGAGCCCAGACTTCCATTTCGCCCAAGCGCTGTCCGCCCATTTGTGCCTTGCCTCCCAAGGGCTGCTGGGTGACCAAGGAGTAGGGACCGGTCGAGCGAGCGTGTGTCTTGTCCTCGACCATGTGGATTAGTTTCAGAATGTATCCGATACCAACCGTCGTCTTCTTGTCAAAGGGTTGACCTGTGCGGCCGTCGTAGAGATTCGCTTTGCCGTCGACTGGCAGGCCAGCTTTCTCGAGCTCTGCTGCAATTACCTTCTCTTCCAAAGGCTCGAATACTGGGAGCGCAACTTTATAGCCCAATTTCTTGGCTGCTAAGCCGAGGTGCGCCTCAAGGAGTTGACCAAGATTCATACGAGCTAGGACTGAGAGTGGCGAGATAATAATGTCGACCGGCGTACCATCTTCGAGGTAGGGCATGTCGGCAATAGGAATAATGCGAGAGATGACACCTTTGTTGCCGTGTCGGCCGGCCAGTTTGTCGCCGACTGTCACTTTGCGGATCTGGGCTACTTTGATCTTGACTGTTTTTAAGACTCCAGGATCAAGCTCGTCACCTTCTTCGCGGTCGAGAGCGGCAACTTCGATGACGGTGCCACTTTCGCCGTTTGGCATGCGGAGACTGGTATCCCTAACCTCGCGGGCTTTCTCACCGAAGATGGCACGGAGCAAGCGCTCTTCTGCCGTCAGTTCAGTTTCACCCTTGGGAGCGATCTTACCTACGAGGATGTCATTTCCGGTAACCTCGGCACCCACGACGACGACGCCGTCGTCGCCTAGATTCCTCAGGTCATGTTCTGAGACGTTCGGGATGTCACGAGTCAGCTCTTCGGCACCGAGCTTGGTGTCCATGACGGCTGCTTCGTATTCATTGATGTGAATACTTGTTAAAATATCTTCTTTTACCAGGCGGTCGGAAACAATGATGGCGTCTTCGTATCCCAAACCCATGAATGCAGCATAGGCTATCGTTAGGTTGCGACCTAAGGCTAGCTCGCCACCTTCGGAGGCAGGGCCGTCTATAACGATGTCGCCGACTTTGATTTTATCGCTAACTTTGACAACAGGTTTCTGGTTGTAGCAGGTGCTGCCGGCAGTTCGGTAGAACTTAACCAGCGTGTAGACTTCTTTGCCTTTTTCTATTTTTATGTGTTCGGAGGGATTTGCTTCGGCGTCCGCCTTGGCTTTTGCCACCTCATCTTTGGCAAGCTCGATCTCGACACGCGTAGCATCGGCATAGACGACTACCCCTGCGTGCCGCGCTTTTACGACCCAGTTCATGGATTCGGCAACTGCCGCTTCCATGCCGGTACCGACAATCGGGGCCTCTGGGCGGATCAAGGGTACTGCTTGACATTGCATGTGGGTACCCATCAGCGCACGGTTGGCTTCGTCGTGGGCGATAAAAGGAATAAGACTCGCTGATGTACCGACCACTTGGCGGGGGACGACGTCTATAAACTGTACGTTTTCAACGGGAACTTCCATAAAGTTACCGTGGTAACGGACCGGAACCCAGGGTTCTTTTATCTCGCCATTTTCCTCAACTTTGACGCCTGCGTGGGTAATGTAATACGCTTGCTCGTCGTCGGGCGGGAGATAGACAACTTCGTCCCCTACTTTCATGACTGTTTTGCCGCCCTTCTTGACTGTCTCAACTTTGCGATATGGACTCTCGAGAAATCCATACTCGTTTATGCGAGTATAGAGGGAAAGATAGGTGACGAGACCAATGTTCGGTCCTTCCGGAGAGCGGACTGGACAAATGCGGCCATACTGACTGGCATTAATGTCGCGCATACTGAAGCTTGCACGCTCACGGGTGACGCCACCGGAGCCCATAACAGACAAACGGCGTAGGTTATCGATTTCGGCCAGGGGGTTTGTCTGATCGAGTATGGTGGAGAGGCGGTTGCGGCGGAAGAATTCGCTAATTGTCGCAATCACGGGACGAGCGTTTATTAGTTGCACGGGAGTAATCGATTCGTCAGGTTTGACCAAGGACATCTTTTCTTTGATCGAGCGCTCAAGGCGAAGCAGACCAATACGGAAAGCGGTCGCACCTAAGAGTTCACCGACGCGGCGCACGCGGCGGTTGCCAAGATGGTCGATGTCATCGACGGCGCCAACGCCGTTCTGAAGGCCAATTAGGTATTTTACAATGGCGATAAGATCGGCTTTTTGGAGAACCTGATTCTCGGGCTTGTTCTCGATCTCGAGGCCGAGCTTTTTATTGAGCTTGTAGCGGCCGACTTTGGCAAGATCATAGCGACGAGGGTCAAAGAAACTTTGGAAGAATAGATTCTTGGCGTTTTCTAAAACGGCGGGTTCACCAGGGCGAATCTTGTCATAAAGATCTAGAAGCGCTTCCTCTTGTGTGTGGTTGGGATCTTTGGCGAGGGTAGCAAAAATGTACTGATGATGATCGTCGGTGTCCACGTCTTTGAAAAGAGATTTAATCTCTTCTTCGTCTTCTATGCCAAGGGCACGGAGGAGTGTGGTCACATAAAATTTGCGATGGCGGTCGATTTTACCGGTTAGGACGTCGTTTTTGCCGACGGAGAGCTCGAGCCAAGACCCTCGCATGGGACGGAGCTCGGCGGTATGGAGGAGGCGGCCGGTTGTGGGCTCGACGGAGCCGGCAAAGAAAACGCCTGGGGCGCGGACGAGTTGGTTGACGACGGCACGCTCGATGCCGCTGATTACAAATGTACCACGCTCGGTCATCTTGGGAATGTCGCCTAAAAAGACATCCTGTTCCACCTCCTCACCCGTGACTTTATTCACGAGTTTGACGTGGACGCGGAGGGGCATGTCATAGCTGACGCCTTTGGTTATGGCTACATCGGGAGTAACTTTGGGTTCTTCAAAATAGTGGGTGCCGAAAGATAGCTCCCAGGTTTTGCCGGTAAAGTCTTCAATAGGTGAGACTTCGCGGAGATATTCTTGAATGTCTTTCTTTAAAAATTCTTCGTAGGACTGCCGCTGAACATAAGTAAGATCTAACTTGGGAAGAACCTTGGTGTCATTCCCCCAATACAAACGACTCTTCTTAGTCATGGAGTGATCCCCTTTAGCCACTAATATAAAAACGGACGTACGAAGTTTTTTCGGTACGCCCTGTTTGCACTACCGCGGGCAATAGGTGATTAAACCACTACCTGCTAGATCCGTCAAGAGGGTTCTAGTGAATGTAGGTTGCGATGTTCTGTGATTGTTCAGCGTTGGTTACGGCATAGTGGATGGTGCCGGATTTGTCATGGAGGTAAAACCAATAGGGCGAGCTCACTGGATGAACAGCTGCTTCTATGGATGCTAGGCCTGGATTGCAGATCGGAGCGGGCGGCAAACCGGTGTGCAAGTATGTGTTGTAGGGGGACGGTGACTTACGATCCAGGAGTGTTGTATCCGGCCACCAGTTGCCGGATCGTCCCAGCGCGTATTGGATTGTTGCGTCTAATTCGAGTGGCCAGCCTGCAGCGAGACGTTTCCTTAAGATGCCGGCTACAACCCCCTTCTCTGCGTCTCCTCGAGTCTCGCGCTCTACGAGCGAAGCAATTATTATGTCTTCCTCTGTGGGATTGAGGGATGCCGTTTTTTCGTTATATACCTTTGTGAACTCCGCGACGATGTCGGCGGGTGTTGCTGCGGAGCCCACGAAGTATGTGTCAGGAAATAATCTCCCTTGCAGCCCCTTCATGGCCACCAGTAGCTCTTTATATGAGAGTCCTAATTTTGCTGAGATTACCTCTGCAACTTGCTCGTTGCGGTAGCCTTCGGGAATGGTCACTTTTGTGTCGGCGATACCGTGGGTTAGGCCCACAGCGATCTGTGCAACACTCTGTCCGGGAGATACTTGGTATACGCCTGACTGGATGCGACTGCCTAGATTGTGGAGTTTTATATACAGACGGAACGCCAGGCTCGACTTTACCAACCCCTCTTGTTGCAGCTGTGCGGCTATCTCTGCTGAGGTTTCTCCGCGCGTAACCTCAAAACTTTTTACCGTCGTGTCGCCTGGAATGACTGGTAGAAGCACCGAGTGCACGAATATCCATCCAAATAGCACCGCAACTGCAAGGCTGAGCACTCCGACTACAAACACAAGTGAGCGGGAGTGGCGACGAGCGATCCTGGACATATACTATATTTCGCTGAAGAGTGCACGGCGATACTTTTTGGTCCCTTTTTCGCAAATAAAGATGCGACCGCACTTACACGTAATTTTTTCGCCCGCGGGGTGTGCGATATGAACACCCTTTTCGAGCGGAGTACCACACCCAACACACTGGCCACGTGACAGTAACCACGCTTGTATTGGTGCGATGACATTCTTAAACATACCCCTCCTTCTATTGTCGTAATGTGAGGCAGGAACATTTCCAGTATACAACAGGAAGATATCTTCTGTAGAGGATGTGGCACACCCGGTGTGAGGAGCCTTCACACCAGGTGTGAGGCTTGGCTGTCTAGATAGTCCTCTAAAATGAGACAGGCCGCGTAGACGTGGTCGTTTTGCAATTTCTTTCGTTTGGCTCCGCCTGCACGCAGTGCTGCTATTGCCTCTTTTGTGGAGAGCGTCTCGGGGTGGGTCGCGACGGGGCACGAGACGTGTGTAGAAAGCTCCCTGGCAAATGCCTCTATTTCTGCCCTCAGCGGACCATCCGGCATGCCGATAATTACCCCCACCGCTCCGTGCTGTTTTGCCAGCGCCGCGATCTTGAGTGGCAGATCAGACGACATGCCGAGCGAGGCGAGCGGCGAGGCCAATGGGCCGTCGGCGACCGCCACGCCAATGTGCTTGCGTCCGTAGTCCACTCCAAGAAAAGCGTTCATTGTAAAACCGCCCGAACTATCAAACGTTTGAGGAATGTTCCTGGGGGCGTACACGTAATGAGTGTTAAATATCGACCGTCGTAACTCTGGGCGAGAGGTGAGAGGTTGTCTGGCTCTACTGCGTACATATCGGCGATTTTATAGTCATACGTGGCTCCGTCGGCCGCGACAATTATGTCATCCCCGGGGTGCAACGTGTGGAGAGTTGAGAAGATCGTGATGTAGTTATGAGGGTCAAAGAACTGCGGCAGTACCGAGTGGCCGAAAATGACCGTATTCCCTAGATCCCCGGGCATGGCTGTCCCAGCATACTGTATGAGCGATTTCTTAAGGTCCGTATGGTCGGTGCGGACAACCGCATCCTTGATACCAAGTTTTGGTATTGATAGCGAATACACTAAGTATGGCGCTTGGTCGACCGCTGTTGGAGCACCAGTGAACCATGTACTACTATCGGTATAGTCGAGTGAAGTGTTGACCATTTCGGGGACGACGACGGGCGCTGCTTCTGCTGCTTCAACTTTGCCTACCGGACTCCCCAGCTGGGGGACAGATGTGACTGCTGCTTCACGCGGGGCGTGGGCAAAACGTGGGGCAAATTCTATCTGATACACGATCATCGGGTACACTACCGAGGTGCATGCGGCAATACCGAGCGTTAGAAGTGTGGTGGATGCTATGAGGCGTGCGCGACTCCCGAGTGAGGGTGCACGTTTTAGTGTATAGCCGGGTGGCGCTTTTATGTATGCGTATGACATATCCATCCCCCATTATACCGACGATGGAATTATCGAGACGGTGATATTTTGGGGATTCTGTGGCATAAGCTTGAAGCGTGGCGGGAGCCACAGTGGCGTAATCTGCACTTTGGCGCTCTCGAACCCTGGAATTGTTTTTAGTATTTCCTCGACTGCCGCCGCCGATTTACCTCGAAGTGAGCTCGCTAGTGCTGTTGTATTTATTTTCGGCAAGAGTTTGACAGAGATTTGTGCCGTCGCCACAACTTCTCCTGAACTAGCAGAGCCTGTTGCTCCGCTAAAGGAAACTGTGGGTGGCTGGGTTGTACGGACGTACCCCTCGGGGATACTTTTTTCAATGGCGCTATCTACCAGCTTTCCTGCGTCGGTTGTGCTATAGCGAAATGCTTGTAGCGTCACTGAGAGTGTCCCAGTCAACTCTTTTGCTTGATCTCCCACTTTGGCTGAGAATTCTTGTGAATCTACTTTGCCACTGTCGGGTACTACATATATGCCGACACCATTCCCCGTCGACGATTGCAGGGATGACTGCGCCTCTCCCACCAACTGGTCCGTTAGAGCTTTTACCAAACTATCCATGTCGGCCTTGGCGACAACTTGCACTTCTTGGGATGTGCCACCACCTATTACCGTATCGTTTTGGGCAAAATAGGTATCTTTGCTAAAGGAAGCTATTGTAAATTGCGTGCCAGCGGGCTGATTACTGGCGTCGCCGATCGTGGCGGCTGTCACACTTCCACTAGCCTTTCCGGCGGTGATTGTCGTTACCCCTGGCGTCGACGATGACGAAGATGCTGAAGCAACTGTGACGGCTGAGTCGAACGTATATTTGAGCGAGCCCACGGAAAGTACTGTCCCGGCGGCAAACGTTTTGGCGAGGGCACTATTGTTGTATACGGTTACCGTACCCTTGGCAGGTGTACCAACGATTTTCTTTCCTGTGGTTTCTATTGTCTGACTGCCAGACTCCGGCTGAGATATGACGGTTGCTGGGATGGTATTGGTTGTGGGATCTACTGCCGACCCAGACTGCGATAGCGTTATCTGTGCTGTCTGAGGCAGGTCTTTTGGCGTAGCCGTCACCACCACACTTGCTTTGGGGAGAAACCAGATGGCTGCACCGGCTGTGGCGATAACAACTAGCATTGCGATGCCCACACCAACAAATGGCAATCGAGGGATGCTGCCTAGAGATAGGTTCGGTAGACGAATTTTCTTTACCAGCAATGCTACTCTGGAAAATGAGGGAAATTGGAGAAACGAGCGATGTGGATGGGCTATATCTTGTGAGCTGTCGGTGGCAAGATTATCGTTGGGCTCGGTAGGGGCAGCCGTGTCGGGGGTCATTTCGTCTTCGGGATCCATGGCTGCGACGGGCGATATCTCCTCGGCTGCCTCGACCGGCGCGGGGAGCGACGGTCCACCTACGGTAAAGCCAAATGAATCCATATCCTCTACGGGGACGACGTCACTTTCTGCAACTGGGTGCGGGATTGCGACTTTTTTAGCTGGTATATCTGCGTCTTCTTCCTGCTCTGCAGCTTTGTCTATTTTTTCCTCTTTTTTTGGCACGGGGAGGATGGTGGTACCTGGCTCTCGTGAGGTTTCTTTTTCTTCTGCAACAGAAAAACCGATCGATTTGGCGACCTCTCGACCCCCGGCTAGGGCGATGCTGCGGATAACAACGTCTTTTGCGAGCGCTTCAATTTTTGGGATATGAAGAAACTTGAACTTGCTGTTCCAGTCGTTGCCCATCAGGTTCTGTACGACATCATCCAGGTTATGCATGCTGTTGAAAACTACGATGCGGGAGGGTAGATTATCGACGTCGGGGAAGCGGGAAATACCCTCTTCCACATCGGCTACAACGTCGTCGCTTCGACCCACCACCTCGGTCGCTTCAATCCTGCCTAGCCGTACCAGGAGGGTCACTATCTCCCCTCCCGTTACTTGAATAAGAATGGAAGTTGTCGGCGTTCCTTCCTGCATTTTTAGATAACTCAAAACGCTGTCAGTTACTACGACGAAACCGAGGGGCTTGAGATCCAGTTCGCGACAAACTTTGCGGAGCATGTCGCGCTTTGCCGTGACAATTCCTTCGGCGTCTGTCCAGCCATGTGGCACCCCAAAAATGACCTTATCTGGTTCTGTTACCAATCCCTCGATGGCGCTACTTACTGTTGCATCGACTGCTTGCACGAGGTCGGCGGTCGTCGCTTTTTCACTGTCCCATTCTACTGGCGTACCCAAAGAAACGATTTCTGTTTTTTCTTCGGCGACGTGCCATGTGGCTGCAGCAACAACGTCGTCTGTCAGCTCTAGGGCGAGAAATTTTTCCGGCTCCGCTTTCTCACCAGGTTTTAGTTTATCCAACAAATCCGCAATTGGCATACAAATAGAGCATAGCACAGAGTACCCATAGGGTCTGACCTGCTTCTCCCTGGGAGGATTGGGCACTTCCATTCTCAAATTTCAAATTAGGCTGTAAGGCGGGCGTAAATGCGGCGCTTGCCGACACCCAAGGATTCGTCTTTTACCACCCTCATTCCCCCGATTTCACCGGTATGCCCTACATGTGGACCGCCGCACAACTCTTTTGAGTAGTCGCCTATGGTGTACACACTTACCTTGTCCGGGTATTTCTCGGCAAAGAAGGCGCGGGCACCGGATTTTAGCGCCTCGTCTTTATCTTCGATGGTTTTTACCACCGGTAGATCTGCTTTTATCTTTTCGTTCACGATAGTCTCAATCTTCTTCAATTGTTCGTCCGTAGGCTTGCCGCTATACGTGTAGTCGAAGCGGAGGCGTTCGGATGTCAAGTTGCTGCCAGCCTGCGAGATCTCGTCGCCCAGCACGTCGCGGAGCGCTTGATGGAGAAGATGGGTGGTGGTGTGATATTTGGTCACCACTTCTGAGTGGTCGGCGAGGCCGCCCTTGAACATACCAGCACTGGCCGTGCGCGACTCTTCTTTGTGTTTCTTAAATAGCTCGTCGAATTTTTCCTGAGATAGCGTTGTCCCTTTTTCTGCCACGAGTTCGCTGGTTATCTCAAACGGGAAGCCATAGCTTTGATAGAGGTCGAAGGCAATTTGCTCGTCCAGCTTCCCCTGCCGCCGGTCGATTTCTTTGATGCCGTTCGTCAAAACTTTCTCAAAGCGTGTCAGTTCTTCAGAAACAACTGCTTGGACTTTTGTACTGGAGTCCGCCGAGATAAAACCCGCGTCACTATAGAACGAGACCACGGTCGGGATACTGCTCTCAAAAATCTTTTTAATGTCGCCGCCCAGCTTGCGGCCGCGGACGGCGGCGCGGCGAAGAAGGCGGCGGAGTACGTATCCCTGCAATTTGTTGCTGGGGGTAATGCCCTGGGCGATCATGAAAACCGCGGCACGGAGGTGGTCGGCGATGACGCGCATGGGCGGCATATACTCGCCCTCGTATCTCTTCCCCGATGACACTTCGATACTACGTAGTATCGAAGTGAATGAGTCGGTAGTAAAGATGTCGGGTGTGTTTTGGGATGCGGCGGCGAGTCGCTCCAGTCCACCACCAAAGTCGACGTTGTTCTTGGGGAGTGGCTGCACGCCACTATCGGTTTTTACGTATTGCATAAACACAGAGTTGCCAATCTCTAGGAACCGGCCGCAGTCGCAGTTTACGTGGCATGGTTCTCCTGACCAGGAAGAGTTTTCGTGCAAATGCAACTCTTCGCCAAAGTCGTAGAATACTTCGGAGTCGGGGCCGCCAACCTCGCCCACCGGCATCTTGGCTGGCTCGCCGGCACGGCTCCACCAGTTCTTTTTGGCGGGATAGAGGTAGATTTTTGTAGCGGGGTCGAATCCTTCGGTGCCTACTTTTGCAGGCTTGTCGGTGCTAAAAACACTCTGCCAGATTTTGATACTTTCGTCGTCACGCGGCGCGTACTCGTCTCCTGCAAAAACTGAGACGAAAAGACGGTCGGGGTCGAGGCCGACTTCTTTGGTTAAGAATTCGTACACCCAGGGAAGCTGTTCTTTTTTGAAGTAATCGCCGAGCGACCAGTTGCCGAGCATCTCGAACATGCAAATGTGGCGATTGTCGCCCACCTCTTCGATGTCGTCGGCGCGGAATGAGGGCTGCGAGTCGGTGAGGCGTGTCCCCATGGGGTGGGGCTCGCCTTTTAGGCATGGCACCATTTGCTGCATGCCGCTACTGGTGAAAAGCGTGGTGGGATCGTCTGGCGGTACGATCGGGGCGGCAGGGATCACGGCGTGGCCGCGTGCCTTGTAAAACTCGAGGTATTTCTTGCGAATGTCTGCGGATTTCATGAGGTGTATTGTAGCAGATTACGTCGAGGGGCCCATGTAGCGGAATCGCGGTATTTTGAGGCCATCTTTTTCAACTAACTCGATGAACATGGAAAGCGGGCGGACCCAGACCGAACCGTCGTCCTCGTGACGGTAGACGACATAGTCTTCCAGCGTCTCGCTATGTTTCCCAACAGCAATTACCTCGTAAAATCCTCCCTTGAAATGCTCGTATCTACCTAGTTGTATGTTTTTCATACGAAGAGATACTACTATGATTCGAATTATGGTAGTGACTTACGAAGGACGATGACTTTATTGATCATGCGGTGGAAGGTGTCTTCGTGATTGTAGGACTCGATATCCTCGAGCCGCACCCATTTAAGGTCGTGCGACTCCTCTGAAATAACGAACGGCTCGGCCATGTCGGCCGTCAGCAGAAACCGTACGTCGTGATGTTGGTGGGCGGGCATCTCGGGACGAGCTGGGATATCGTGCACGTCCACATCGAGAATCCCTTGGCCGGGATAGAACTCGAGCGAGTGTAAACCCGATTCTTCCTGTGCTTCGCGCATGGCGGTTGCGCGTACGTCGGGTGAGCCGTCGCTGTGGCCACCAAATTGAAACCACATATCAAGCTTTTTGTGGTGGTTGAGGAGAACGTGGGTGAGCGCTTTGTTTACGACGAGCGCAGAGGCAGTTATGTGACCGGGGAGAAAGTCGTGATCAAAGGCGGGAGTGCCGTAGTTTTTGACTAGCGAGATGATCTTTTTGCGACTTGCCTCTTCTTGTGCGTCAATTGGGTGATATACCGAGAGCAAATCCAGAAAATTTTCCATGGGGACATTATAGAACTATTTACCAAGGGAACGACCGAGCGATTTAAAGAAATTCTTTTTGGGGGCGGCGGATGTGTCTACCTCTGCTGGTTCGGTGGCTTCGGCGACACGCTCAGCTGCGCTGTTAATCGTTTTCCGTGCTTCGGCAACTGTTTTTTCTAAGTCTTTCATTTTTTCGGCGAGTGCCGGGTTTTCTACAACTTCTTTTAAGGCATCGCCTGCGTTTTCTTTTATATTATCGAGGATCTCACGACCTCGTTCAGTGTTATTTAGGAAGTGCGCTGCGGCAGCACCAACAATTACGCCTACCATGAGACCGGAGACAAAGCCGGAGGAGTCAGATGGATGGTGGGAGCAAGAACAATCAGTCATATATTTCAATTTTCATTCAAGTACTAATTACCAAATTTCAAACTATTTTTTCGATTTGGGGGCGACGAGCTTGGTGAGCATGCCGACAAGTTGTACGCCGGATTCGAGGCCAGAAACCATGTGCCCAATAGTACTCCCCGAGCGAGTCAGTGTACGAGAGAGGAAACCGAGATCATCGAGGATGGCGTCCGTCTTCTTTAGTGTCTCCTTGGCGTCTCGCAATAGTCCAATTATCTGGACGCCAATTACAACCAATATGACGGAGATGACGACAATAACAACCAATAGTAAGATTTGTGGCAGGTCCATACCCATCAATCGTATCACATACATTAAGGTCTGTCCTGGTCTCACTACGTTCGACTAAACATCTCGGCCGGTGGCCGGGATCTCCTTAGCAGGACAGACCTTTTTGGGTTAGTTATTTCGAGACAGTGAAGGAGCGCTCGAGGAGCTTGGTTTTCCCCCGAACGTTCGTCGCTTCCACGAGTACTGAGTGGGTGCCAGATGGGAAAATGAGGTCTAGGCTAAAATTACCCGACGGATCTACAATCACTTTTTGTTTATCGATGGTCACGACCGAATCGGCGTTTGTCTCTCCTTTTATGGTCACCTTCTCTCCGTAGACACCACCCTCTTGTGGAGATAAGAGTGTTAGCCGCGGCAGGCTCCACCACTGGAAAAGTTCAAAGCCAAGAAATACGAGAAATGTGGCGACTGCTATGCCGGTAAGAATCATATTTACCGGTACGATTTTTGTCTTGCCTGCGACTGGTTCTACGAGCCCACGGGGGACGATCTCGCCACGTGCATTCTCGACAAAGTCGCGGCGAAACATGGCAAGCGCCGTGTCGGGATTTACTCGGAGGAAGTGTGCGTAGTTTCTCAGAAATCCTTTTGCGAAGGTGGCTGAGGGGAGTTTCTTAAAGTTGGAGGATTCGAGCGCATCTAAGTATTCTGGCTTAATCTTAATTTTGGCAGCTACGGCCTCAAGTGATAGTTCCTTCGTAAGACGTTTTTCTTTTAGTAGCTCGCCAGCGGTTTTCATATTATTTGGAAGATTGGCTTTGTTCGCGAGCCTTGAGGTCATCTATGCTATTCATTAGGACTTGTCGTGGTTTGGCGGTGCCATCGGAAGCACTAATTACTCCAGCAGCTTCCAGCTGATCCATAATCTTGGCAGCGCGGTTGTATCCCAGGGACAGGCGGCGCTGTAGATAGCTGGTGCTAGCTTTGCCGGCTGCGGTCACGGCCATGACGGCGTCGTCGAAACGCTCGTCGCGCTCTTCACCGCCCTCTCCCCCCGCCTCTTCGTGGAGATATTTTTCCGTCACTTCTTCCTGATAGCTCGGTGTTTCGGCGGCACTCTCTTTTAAGAAATCAATAAGATTCTTAATTTCGGCGTTGGTCACAAAGGTCCCTTGGATGCGGGTAGGCATAGGTCGGTCAGGTGGTACATAGAGCATGTCGCCACGACCTAGAAGCTTTTCGGCGCCGGGACTGTCTATAATGACCCGTGAGTCGATCATGCTCGCCACATTAAAGGCGATACGCGTGGGGATGTTGGCCTTGATAAGGCCTGTGATGACGTTTACCGATGGGCGCTGGGTTGCAACAATAAGGTGGATGCCTGTTGCGCGGGCCATCTGTGCCAAGCGAACGATCAAGTCCTCTACTTTGGACGGCGCGGTTAGCATAATGTCGGCTAGCTCGTCTATCACGATCACGATGTATTCCATTGAAGTAAAGCCTGCAAGTTCGTTGTATTCCTCGATGTTTCTGGCGCCTACCTCGGCAAACATCTTGTAACGTTTGTCCATTTCCTTGGTAGCCCACTGGAGAGCGGCGATGACGCGTTCGGCATCGGTAATCACGGGGGTTAGAAGGTGGGGAATTCCATTATAGCCAGTGAGTTCTACCCTTTTGGGGTCGACGAGGATGAGCCTGAGTTCGGCTGGTGAGTTGCGGAATAATAGCGTCGTAATAATGGTGTTAATACAGACTGATTTGCCGGAACCTGTCGCACCGGCTACCAAAACATGCGGCATCTTTTTGACGTCGGCTATCGCGGGACCGCCGGAGACGCCGAGGCCGAGGCCAACGGCAAGCTTCGACTTTTCTTTTTTCATGTCGGGATGGGTCATGATCTCACGGAGGGTCACATATTCCGGTGAACGGTTGGGGATCTCGATACCCACTAGGTTGCGACCGGGAATGGGTGCTTCTATACGGATTTGGCCAGTTGGGGCGGCAAGGGCGAGTGCAAGGTCTGTCTGCAACGCTTTTACTTTGCTCAGTTTGGTTCCCTCGGCAATGCGTATGGCATATTGGGTTACGGCCGGACCGCCGTTAACCTCGGCTACCTTGGCGTGTATACCAAAGGAATCGAGGGTACTCTCTATGATATGAGCGTTTTCTTTGACATCGCCGCGATCGGCCTTGGCACCCTTGTTTTCCGACAAGAGTGAGAGCGGCGGATACTTCCAAATCTTGGTCTCTCCCCCGTCGGCTGGTTTTGCAATCGTTTCGGCAAAATCGGTTGCTGGGACTGGAGATGGGTGGGCGTTGTTTGTTTCCTTGACCGCTGGTTCTGGCTTTTCAACTTTGCCTGCTCCCGGAATATTGATTTTGGGCTTGACGTCATCGGGGAAACGCGATTTTTCCTTTTTCTCTTGTTTTCTCTCAAATATGCCACCAATTGATTTGGCCACATTAACGAGGATGGCAATAAATTCTTCGAACGGTGTCTCTGTGAGGATGGTAACCCCCATCACTGAGACCGCGAAAAAAACAATTCCCGCTCCTACTTTCGTGAGAATGGCGCCGACTGACGCTGCCATTTGCGATCCCAGTTCACCCGCCCCCGTTAGTCCCAACATACCAGCAAAGAGGAGTGCACCACCCAAGAGAATATTGGGGCTTGCGAGCGCCCATTTCATTTGCGTCATCATGAAGGCAATCGCGAGGAGGAGGAATGGTAAAAAGACCGCAGTCCAACCAAATGCACGGGAAAGGACGGTGTAGGTATGGGCAAGGACCGGTCCCTGGCGAGTGAAGGATAGCAAAATTACCACGGCAACGGTCGCGAAGACGAGTGATACTACGCTGTAGGCTACCTCTTTCTTGAGCTTCAGCTTAAATGGTTTTTTTCTACGACCTCTCCGTTTCATAGTTTAATCCTTCGACTTCGCTCAGGATTTCGCTCACGCTCAATCCTCAATAATAATTGGAATGACCACCGGATTTTTGCCGATTTCTTTTACGAATAACCGGCTCACCTCCTTGGACACTTTTTCTTTACTATACAACGCGTCACGGCGTATGTCTCCTGATCCCAGGGATGCTCGTAGACCTTCTTTTACCCGTTTCATGACGTCGGGCTCGATGAATTTAGTGATTCCTTTGGGAATAATGTCTATATCCAAAGCGCCGCCTTGTGATGGCAGCGTAAGTAGCACCACAACCACCCCTTCTTGGAACATAAGCTGACGTTCTTTAATTGGCGTGTCAGCCCATGTAATCTCGCCAGACTCGACATACACCGTTTTGAGGTCTAGCGTCTCGCCTGTATGGACGACTCCGGTTGACTCGATTATGATCTCTTGATTCTCTGGAAGCATGACATGGTCTGCCGGTATTCCCATTTTTTGAGCCAGCTTGCTGTAGTGTACAGCGTGCCGGTAGGTCCCACCTGTTGGCATTACATACTTGGGTTTTGTCATACCAATAAGCATCATGAGTTCTTTGCTCGAGGCATGGCCGGAAACGTGAAGGTCGGAGGCAATGTCCGAGTAGGAAACTGTCAGGTCATGGTGCGCCAGCATGTCTATTAATCGATAGACGTTACTCTCGTTTCCGGGGATAGGGTCGGCAGAGAAGACCACTTTGTCGCCAGGGTCGAGATGTACCAACTTGTGCTCTCCAGCGGCAATTTTCTCGAGCGACGAGCCTATCTGTCCCTGCGAGCCGGCTATGATCAAACACTGTTCGCTCTTCGGTAGTGAGCCTATTTTGCGCTTGTCTATGACCAGGCGCGGCGGGATTTTCAGAAATCCAAGCTCTGCTGCGACTTTGACGTTTCGTTCTATTGAGAAACCAACAAAAGCCACTTTGCGGCCATGGTTCTTGGCCACCCAGAGCGCCTGCTGAATGCGACCGATATTGCTACTCATCGTGGTCACGACGACGCGGTTTTCCACGTCCTTGAACTCGCGCTCAAACGATTCTTCGACGATGGATTCCGAGAGAGAATAGCCATCCTTCTCTCCACGCAGACAGTCTGATAACAGGAGCGTTACTCCTTCTGCACCGGCGCGGGTTATCGATTGAATGTCCGACACTTCTTGGCCAATTGGCGTCCAGTCGAACTTGAAGTCTGAGCCATGGTAGATGTTACCGTACGGGGTTTTAATCACGAGGTGCTTGGTATCTGGCACCGAGTGATTTACTGGAATCATCTTTACTTGAAATATACCTAGCGAGATCGGTTGGCGGTCTCCCACCACGTTGATCATTTTGATGTCGAGGCCGAATTCCTTAAATTTTTCCCGGACGAATCCTGCCGTCAGCTTACTCGCATAGATGGGGATGTGCTCTCCTAGTTGTGGAATCACGTATGGTAGACCCCCGATGTGATCTTCGTGTCCGTGCGTCAGTACTATCCCGCGAAGCTTACTGAGCTTGTCTTTTAAGTAACGAATATCGGGAATCGTGAGATCTACTCCCGAGATACCCTCTTCGGGAAAACCCATGCCACAGTCGACGACAAATGCGTCGGTTGCTGATTCATACACGTACATATTGTCGTGCACGTTGGGCATCCCTCCAAGGGGAACTATTTTAATTGGTGTTAACTGATTCATATAATTTTTCCTTTCGTAGTATCAGTATACAGAGATCTAGTCACCATATAATAGGTACCTCGCCGTGCGTGACTAGATACGTGTCACAGCGAGTGAACGGCCGCGAGCCAAAAAAACCGTTTGCGGCCGAGAACGGTGAGGGGTGAGCGGATCGAATGATCAAATGTTTATTCTCGTCTATTACCGCTCCTTTCTTTTGGGCATATGCGCCCCATAAAATAAAGACGAGATTTTCTTTTTGTTCTGAGAGTGCCTTTACAACGGTATCGGTAAACTGTTCCCAACCCTGGTTCTGATGCGAGCCAGGCTCATGGGCCGAAACCGTCAGCGTTGCGTTTAAGAGCAGCACACCTTGTTTGGCCCACTCTTCGAGGTCGCCGTCTGTGTAGACTGGGGGTTTGCCGGTGTCTGTAGCAATCTCTTTGTAGATGTTTTGCAAAGACGGTGGAAGTCGTACTCCTTTGTTGACTGCGAAGCAGAGACCGTTGGCCTGCCCCGGGCCGTGATATGGATCCTGCCCCAAGATGACAACTTTGACTTTATCAAACGGCGTCAACTCGAAAGCACGAAAAATAAACTTGGGCGGCGGGTAAACCGTGCGGCTTTCGTATTCATTTTTTACAAACTTGGTAAGTGTCTTAAAGTAGTCTTTATCAAACTCTTTCTCAAGAACTCTTTTCCAACTTGGTTCTATTTTTACTTCCATGCCCTCTGGCTCTAGGCGCTAGTACGCCTTCATATACGTCTTGTAATTATTTACGTCTATTGTAACCGATTGCGCCTTACCTTCTACAACTTCGCGAGCTACCCGGCGGGTTAGTGCACTAATCGTGCGCTGTAGCGTACGAATGCCGGCGTCGAACCCTAAGGGGCGCGCTACTACGGGCCAGACAGCTGGATCGATCGAGAGCTGTGATGGAAGCAGCCCGGCATCTTTCATGGCTTTGGGTAGCAAAAATTCGGCGGCGATGTGGATTTTCTCTTCGTCGGTATATGAGGGCATCTGAATGAGCTCTAGACGGTCGAGCGCGGCGGTTGCCACATTTGTCGTGTTGTTGGCCGTCGCGATGAACAATACCTGTGAGAGATCTAATGGATAGTCTAGGTAGTGGTCGAGGAAACGATTGTTTTGGGTGGGATCCAAGAGCTCTACCAAGACACCCATAATGTCTGCCCGCTCCTCTGCACCGACGCGGTCGATTTCATCAAGCAGCAACACCGGGTTCATGCTGCCAGCGTCGCGAATGGCTTTCACTATAGCTCCTGGCTCTGCCTCTGGAAACAGCCGTGAGCGACCACGCAGGTCTCGCGCGCTCCCCAAGCCACCGAACGGGATACGGGCAAATTTGCGACCCAGGGTCTCGGCGAGACTGTAGGCAAAGGTGGTTTTCCCTGTACCAACCAAGCCAACCAGGAAAATGGCAGGGGCATGTACTACTTGTTCGCCTCCTTGATCGTGGCGCAGCTTCATGGTGGCAACGTATTCGAGAATGCGATCTTTGGCTTCTTGCATGCCATAATGAGTTTTATTCATGGCTGCCCCTGCGGCGGCGATATCCAAATGGTCGGTGGTATAGGTACCCCAAGGGAGTGTCGTGACCCACTCAATATAGTGGGCAATACGATCGTATTCGGCGCTGTAGCTGCCTGTATCTACCATACGGCGGAGGCGGGCGAGCATTTCCTCGGATTTTCCTCGTAGGTCATCCGGCAGCTTGGCGCCGTCGATTTTCGATTTTAATTTGACGAGCTCTTCCGCAAAGAGAGATTGATTTACATTATCGGGCATAGATACATCTTATCATTTTATTGGGGTGACGAAGTGGGTGAGGCGGATGGTGAAGACGACGGAGCCGGGGCAAGGGTTTTGACGATAGTATCCATTTCGGAAATTACGTCGGGATCATACTGAGCAGGAACGGTGTACACGAGACCACCTATGGTCAGCGGCGTCACAAAGTATAGCCCCTGAGCTTGGTGTTCGCAGAAATACATCGTAGAGGTTGACCCACTATTGGCGTTGAAGTATCGGCGGAGGACTACACCGTTATTTGTCGTCAGTTCGGTGTACTGTTTGTTTCTCAGGTCGCCTGACAAACCGTTGAAGGTGGGTGAGTCGGAGAAAAGACAAACAGACGTTCCAACCGGTGCCTGACTTATATCTATCTCGTAGTTATTTCGGTAGATCGTGAGGGAGAGTTCGTTGGTACTTGCACTCGCGCTCGCGGTCCAAGTTTGGGGATACGAGATACTAAAAGGTGGATATGAAAGGCCTGGCACCGCGGTGCTTGTATACGTCTTCCAGTCTTTCCCAAGTTGCGCGGTGGAGGTAAGCGCAAATGTAGACAGCGCGGTGTGGTAGTCGTTTACTACTGTCTGGTTCGGCAAAGAATTTTTCCCGCCGGTGGGAATCAGTGCAAAAATGTACACTTCGTCTTGGACTTTTGCGTAGGTCACCACTGTTTGCAAACTTTGCTCTGTCCAGAATTCGGTTCGTTCGTAGCCGTCATAGGTATTTACCTTTACCTGTTTGGTGCTATTTGCCTTTTCTGAGGGACCATTATTCCAATCCGCCTGATGTGCTACGTCGTAGGTGCCAAGATAGGTGTCGAGAGAGCCAGCGGTTGTTTTTTCTGCTGAAATTTGGAGGAGCGCGCCGTCGGGAGAAGTGAACTGTAGCAGGTGAGGATTATTGGGAGTACGGGGTAGTGCGATCCACGCGGGAGGGAGCTGGATCGTGTAAAAGTCGGCGGCACTTGTGTAGGTTGGCCACCCGGCAATGACGCCACCCGAGGGACTTGGGTTCGCCCCTGAGGACGTCGGGGTATTACCCCTTCTTCCCAAGAGCGATAGACCTAGCGCTAATGAAAGCAAGATTGCGGCGATACCACCTACTAGCATGAGGAGTCGTTTGGACTTACCTTCATTCTGAGGAAGTGTTGGGGGTGCGGGTGGCTGCGGAGCCACCGGCTCGGTAGGAGGCATGTTTGGTTCCATGTGACTAGTATAACTCAGAATTACCGGCGAGGGCGGAAGCCACCGCGATCACCACCGCGGCTAAAACCACCACGGCGTGGGCCACCAAAATCTCGGCGAGGTGGACGTTCGGCTTCGGGCTTCAACTGATCGAGTGGGATCATAGAGAGGTCTACTCTCCCTTGATCATCGACACCCTTTACCCAAACGTGGACGGCGTCGCCGACTTTGACCAGCGCACTCGCGTCCTGCACATATTCGGTGCTCATCCGCGAGACGTGGACGAGGCCTTGTTTACCGGCCGTAAATTCGACGAAGCAACCATAGCTCTCAACGCGGGTGACGTGGCCATCGTATTCTTCACCTGCTACCGGCACGTGTACCATGCCCTTGATCCAGTTGACCGCTTTGTCCAGGCCATCGTTCGCCGTACCCGTCACGGTAACGACGCCGACGCCGGTCGCGTCGTCGATGTCTACCTGGGTACCGGTCTCACTCATAATTAGGCGAATGTTTTTGCCGCCTGGTCCTATGACCTCGCCGATCTTGTCATTCGGAATCTCAAATTGAACGATCTTGGGCGCGTATTTGCTGAGGGTTTTTCTCGGCTCGGGAATAGCCTTGAGCATGACCTCCATAATTTGGAATCGGGCGTCTTTGGCCTGCGCCAAAGCTTTTTCCAGAACCTCAAACGAGATGCCGGAGACCTTGATATCCATCTGGAGAGCGGTAATGCCGTCTTTCGTTCCTGCCACCTTGAAATCCATGTCGCCAACGTGATCTTCGACACCGGCGATGTCAGTTAGGACCACCGATTTTTCTCCATCGGTCATGAGGCCCATGGCGATACCGGCAACCGGCTTCTTGATAGGAACACCGGCAGCCATGAGGGACATGGTAGAGCCGCAGATGGAAGCTTGGGAGGTACTCCCATTGCTACTCATCACTTCGGAGACTACCTGAATGGCATAGGGAAATTCCGATTCTGGGGGAAGCACGGGGACGAGGGCGCGCTCGGCCAGGGCTCCGTGGCCGATCTCGCGGCGGCCGGGGGCGCCGAAGCGGCCCGTTTCGCCTGAGGCGTAGGGAGGCATGTTGTAAAAGTGCATGTAGCGCTTGACGTGCTCGTCGGTCATGGTTTCGAGGATCTGCCCCAAAGAGGGTGAGCCAAGGGTGGTAATGGAGACTACCTGCGTCTCACCGCGCTTGAACATGGCGGAGCCGTGCGGGCGGGGAAAGAGATCTACCATGGCCTCGAGGGGACGGATTTCGGTCAATTTGCGACCGTCGACACGAGTCTCTTTATGAATGGTCAAGTCGCGGGCGACCTCTGCCAAAACTTCGTGGACAATGTCGCCAAGCTGGTGACTATCCAGTTTTTCGGCGTAGGTCTCTTTGAGCGAGGCTACCACCTCCTCGATGAGGCCGTCCTCGGCGCCGGGATGACCCATACGGGCTTCGACGTCTCCGCGGATTTTTTTGGCTACTTCGGCTTTCAACTCGGCGGGAATGGTTTCTACTTCGACAAATTCCTGTTTCTTTTTGCCGACCTTACTCACCAATTCTTCAATGGTG
This sequence comes from bacterium, assembly GCA_021788365.1. Taxonomy (GTDB): domain Bacteria; phylum Patescibacteriota; class Microgenomatia; order UBA1400; family UBA12108; genus JAJYKS01. The sequence continues at coordinate 68,652 of JAJYKS010000004.1, read as the reverse complement.
GCGATAATTTTCTTAATTTCTTCGTGGGCGAATTTCAGCGCTTCCAAAGTCTCAGCTTCGGTTACCTCTTTAGCACCCGCTTCGACCATGACGATCGCGGCTTTGCTACCGGAGACGATGAGGTCCAGTTTGGACGTCTCGCGTTCGGCGTAGGTAGGGTTGGCGACAAACTTGCCGTCTATCATACCCACGCGGACGGCCGCGATGGGACCATCCCAGGGAATGTCGGAGATGGAGAGCGCGGCGGAGGTCGCGACTAGTGCCGGCATGTCGCCGTCGTTGTCCACATCTGCGGAGAGGACGGTGGCGATAACTTGTACGTCGCGGTGAAGATAGCTCGGGAAGAGGGGGCGGATGGAGCGGTCAATGATGCGGCTTTTCAGGATCGCTTCGTCGCTCGGCCGACCGTCACGCTTGACCCAACGGCTGCCTTTGATTTTGCCGCCGGCATAGAGCTTCTCGGCGAAGTCTACGCTGAGGGGGAAGTACGGGAGCATGGTGTCTGAGTGGGCCATGACGGTCGTCACGTGGACAACCGTTTCGCCGTAGGTCACGAGGACCGCGGCGTTCGCCTGTTCGGAAAACTTGCCGTATTCGAGTACTAAATCTTTTCCACCAACCTGGGTGGTTACTTTGGTAACGTTCATGAAACTTTACTGGGAACTATTTCGCGAGATCCAAACTCTTCACGAGCGCTTTGTACCGATCCTCAACACTACTTCTTAGGTAGTTTAAGAGGCGGCGACGATGGGAAACCATCTTCAACAGCCCGCGACGAGAGTGATTGTCCTTCTTGTGAACCTTCAAATGGGCAGTGAGCTCTTTGATTCGCTCAGTGAGAAGTGCAATCTGAACCTCGGGGGACCCAGTGTCTCCTTTCGTAGTTGCAAACTTTTTAATAATTTTGGATTTGCTGTCAGATTTGATCATAACTAGGTGGGTATTGTACAAGAGATCAGACGGAAGCGCAATGGGATTATTGGTTTTTGTCTTTTGCGGTCAAGATTTTGGGCTTGAGCCAATCGGCTTGGGCGGATGGCTGGGGAGCAGGACGAGTTGGCTCTACAATCGGCATGTCTGAAACTATCTTGGCGGGAGCTGGCTCTAGATGTCCACCCGCAGCAGGTGGTACGCGACGGGCGCCGGTGCGATACAGCACCGCCAAAGCCTCAAAGGTATCGGCAGTCATGTTTGGCGAAGAGAGACCGGAGGTCGCATCTTCGATACCACGCATAAGATTGTTTGCTATATCTACATCTAAGGGGAGGGCTAGCTCCTGAAGTACCGCCGTCACGAGTTCGCTATTGCTCGAACTGGGATCGGTCAAGTTTACCGATCCGAACGATCCAACTTGGTTACTCATATTTACCAGATTTTCTCTAGCAAAAACCTCGTGTTCTTTTTCTGCCAACGCACCCAAATCCTTAAGATCGGCGGCGCCAACGACTATAACGAGATCTGCAGCTGAGCCTGAATAGGAAAAGGTGACATCATTTTGCGTTAATCCTGGCGTGCCCTTTTTGGGGATAATGACCAGGTTGAGATGGCCACCCTCGGTATTACTCGTCACTTTGTCCACGGCATCGTCTGGGCCACCTATCGTCATGACCAAATTTTTACCACCAACGTCGGTTGCAATCTTGTCGACGCCGACGAGGTGAGAGTCACGAACAACTGGAGCCGAGGCGGCAACAACTGACGCTTGTTTGCCAGATTGGGTGAGCGAGAGGTAGAGTGCAAGTGCGGCGGCGACAATATCCTGCGATGGATTTTCCGGAAGCGCGATTAAAATCGAGCCGGCAGTTGCAACTTTGCTTTTGAGATTTTGTAGTTCTTCATTCATATGTACGTGTGCTCGTGTACACGTACAGCGCGTACACGGGACTATTCGTCAGTTGTAATTTTCTTATAGGGTATTATATAGTCTTTTTCCTTGATGTCAAGGTTGGGTGAGAAGAAGACCCCGCACTCTTTACCCGCTTCAACCTTTGTTACTTCGTCTTTGCCTATCCGGATGGTACGGATCTTCGCTTCTTTTACTACGGGACCTCTAACCAAGTGAATTGTATCCCCAGTTTCCAGGCGTCCTGACTCGATACGGCAGCCGGCAATGTGGTCGCCATTAATGTCAAACACTTTGATAACCGCTGCCTTCCCAAGTTCCTCTTCGTTTATGGACGGGGCCATGAGCTTTAGCACTTTTTTCTCGAGATACTCGAGGAGCTCGTAAATGATTTTGTAGGTCTTGACCACCACCCCTTCTGTCTCGGCTAGTTTTATCACTGAGTTTCCTGCCTTGACGCTGAAGCCTATGACCGTTGCGTGCGTGGTTGCGGCCAAGAGAACGTCGCTTTCCGTCACATCCCCGGTACTTGTGTGGACCAGGTATACCTCTCCCGTGAGGCTGCTTGTTATGGCTTCAAGTGAGCCTGCTGTGTCTGCTTTTAATATAATTGGGAGACGATTTTCAGGGACGGCGATTGGTAAATCAGTAGGTCGGCTCGCCAGCGAGTCGGATTGTTGGTCTACCAGTTTGTCAGAGATAACTTCCCCTACCGCAGGGAGAGTGGTGAAGCCGAGGATTTGGCCGGGCTCGCCGGGTAAAAGCTCTTTGACTTGGATGCCGGCGTCTGAAAGGATGGCGCGAACTTTGCCGGAGGCGGCACCGGCGTAGACCATGTCGCCGACTCGGAGCGTGCCGTTTTTCACAATTGCTGAGACGAGCATGCCCCGTTTTACGTCGAGCTTCGCCTCGATGATCGGTGCAGCCAGGTCGCCTGCAGCGTCACCCTGCAATTCCTCAAGCTCGGCGAGAAGCTGGATCGTCTCCAATAACGTGTCAACGCCCTCCCCAGTCTTGCCAGAGATGAGGACAAATGGTGTGTTGCCACCGTACCCTTCAACAAACACTTCGTGCTCGGTCAAAGCGGCTTTTACGAGTTCTGGATTGGCGCCTGGTAGATCAATTTTGTTTATGGCCACCACGTAGGGTATTCCCGCCGTTTTCAGGTGATGGATGGATTCAATTGTCTGGGGCTGTACACTGTCGGCAGCTGAGACAACCAGAACAGCCACATCAGCGACGGATGCGCCACGTGAGCGCATTTTGGCAAATGCAGCATGGCCGGGAGTATCAATAAACGTCAACTTTTTACCACGAAACTCTACCTGATATGCACCGATCTTCTGGGTGATACCCCCAGCTTCGCCCGCAGCAACATGTGCATGACGGATAAAATCGAGCAGTGTTGTCTTGCCGTGGTCTACGTGACCAAGAATAGCCACGATGGGAGGGCGCGCGATTGTTGCTTTGGTTGATTCTAGATTATTCTGCTTCATAAATCTGCCCTCATTAGGTGATTTATGATTTATGATTCATGAATCTTGAATCGAAAATCGTAAATCTTGAACCGTTTATTTCCCCTCGGCAGCCCGCTCTGCTTCGTAGCGAGCCAGTTTCTCTGCCTCTTCTTTTGCCATGTCTTTCTTTTTGTGCCAACGAGCTATCGCCTTCTCGACTTCCTCTGGCCCACGTGGGTCGAGCTCGAGGATGGTTGGCTTTAGTTCAGCAAGCTTGCTCTCGAGGTCTCCTACGGTAGTAACCTTGAGTTCCAGCAGTGTATTGCGGATCTTGCTAGACAAGCCCAGCTCGTCGATCTCGAACTCTTCCTTGCCTGAAACCGAGACAGCAACATTCCCTGCACCGGCACCCTTGATATCAATGTGGTAACCAGTTAGCTTTGCGGCGAGGCGTGCGTTTTGGCCACCCTTGCCAATTGCCAGAGAGAGCTGATCGTCCGGCACTACCACCACGGCCTTTTTCTTCTTGTCGTCGATTTCTACCGATAGCCCTTCGGCTGGGGCGAGAGCTGCGGCGACAAATTCCTTGGGGTCTTCGGAATATTCGATTATGTCGATCTTCTCGCCATTTAATTCATTGATGACAGCCTGGACGCGAACGCCTTTCTGGCCGACACAGCTGCCCACTGGATCTACCCCGTCCTGGGTGCTTTTTACCGCGAGTTTGGTGCGGTGACCGGCTTCACGGGCTAGTCCCACTATTTCTACTGCGCCAGCACCTACTTCTGGTACCTCTCGGGCAAAGAGTTCTTTGACGAGTTCGGGAGCGGATCGGGAGACAACGATGGCCTTGCCTTTGTACGTTTCGCGAATTTCTTTGATGTAAACAGCAATGCGCTGATTGAGACGATAAAATTCGTTGGCAATCGCCTCAGCCGGGGGCATAATCGCTTGGCCACGGCCTATGTCAACTACAACGTGTGGTCCGTCAAAGCGAAGGACCATCCCTGTCACCATGGTACCGAGTTTGTCGGTGTAGTCGGCAATTATGGCGTCTTTTTCTGCCTCACGAACACGTTGCATAATGACTTGCTTGGCGACCTGAGCGGCGATGCGGCCAAAGCCAGCAGGGGTCGCGTCTTTGCCGTCTTTTTTGATATCGATGGCGCCAGTGTCGGGATTTACCGTTACTTCGTAGGCAGCCATAGCCTCGTCGTCTTCTATCCCGAGGTCGCGTTTTAGGGCGGCAACAATCGCTTGTTTGATGGAGTCGAGAACAACAGCGGGGTCGATACCACGCTCGGTGCAAATAGCCATTAAGGCTAGGGCGAACTCAGATTTTATCTGTGACATACGTACTCCTTCGGAGTAAATTCCAATAACTAAATAACAAATTGTCGTTGTCCGTGGATATACATAAAAAGGTGGACGAGCCACCTTCTACCACCCCACACTACAACGCTGCAAGTGTAGCACACGCGCCATCTAAAATCCAGATTAACTACTATTGCACCTGATTGTTTAGGTCGGAAAAGTCGGCCCCTGAGTTTGTATTAACCTTGTTTAGGTCGTTCTGGATAGCCTGGTCAGACGTGTCCGAGCTGGGGGTACTTGTTAGTGAAGGATCTGCTGAGGAGGTAGGTGAGGTTGTGGGACTCGGAGACGAAACTGTTGTGGACGTACTCGTTGTGGAGGTAGGACGATTCTCTATTTTATTAAGACCTGGCACCGTGCAGCCCCCTAGGACTAACCCTGCTGCAGCGATTATTCCGATGGTGACCAATCTTTTCTTCATATACTCTCCCTTCCCCTATTGGTGGTACAGATTTACTGTACCACCACGATACCTTTTATATTCTTAGACGCTGGGACTTGCCTCTGGACTTTCGGAGGGGCGAGGAGTGGCGGATCGCACCATCTGGAACGTTTGTACGAGGAGCTGTTTAGCATTGTTAAATGCAGCTCGGGTTTGCTGTGCGAGCGTAATCGCGTTTTGCACGGCAGCGCGGACTTCTTCGAGTGTCGTCCCGGTAATGCCGTTAAATGCATTTACTGCATTCGTGCCATCGGTAGTCGCTGTTGTAATCGCTGCCTCGGCGGCATTTAGCTCGTTTTGCATGGCGGTTACGTCTACCCCCTCGCCTTTTACGGTGTTTATACGTGCCTGCAAGCGGGTGGCGATGCTCCCCAGCCAGCGGGCGTGCACGGCAAACTGATTTTGGAGTCGGGAGGCGTGCTTCTTGGCTATTCCCTCGATCATCCCGAGCCGCGCCTCTGTAATATTGGTTTTGCGCTCCTCGCGGGCTTGCTCTACATCCGTCTTGAATGTTTGATTTGCCTGCTGTACGTACTGTCGAAACTGCGCTCGGGGCGCGGTTGACGGAGAGGGAGAACCGTCTATCGCAAATACCGGGACGACGGGCGAGAGGAGCATAACGGTTGTCAGGGCTGGGATAAGTATCTTTTTCATAGATTCCTTTCTTCTATTATTTATTACTAATTTTGCACCATACTTAAGAGTTGTTGTTCTTCGGCGAGGGTCGTGGGATCGTCGAGGTTGTTGCCACCATGATCTATGTTCCAAGAAATTTCAGCGTTATCTACGGTTGTCGCGACATGCGCCGGCACTGAACTATTTTTTACTACCACAAAGGCGAGAAGCGAAAAGGCAAACGCAGTTGGAGCTATGACCAACGGCCTGATAAACCAGCGAGGACGAGCGGCAGCGGATACCCGAACGGCAAGCGCGGAGCGGAAATGTTGATTTATGTGAACATCTTTAAACATACTGGCTTTCTACAGATAGAGTGGGGAGGGGGTTACAGTCTGCTTCGCAGAAATGACCAATTATCAATTTCTCATTTTCAAGTGTGGAGTCTTAATTTATTTATTGCTCGGTGGGTCACTACTTTGACATTACTTTCCGATATACCAAGCTCCTTGGCTGCTTCTTTTACCGAGTAGCCTTTGAGATAGCGGAGATCAAGTACTGCCCGCTCACGAGGAGGAAGGCATTTAAGGAGGGCGACAACCTTTTTCCGTGCTTCCCCCTGCTCACCTGGATCGATCCAAGTGGAGCCGTACTCAGCATTGTCTAGGAGTGGCAGTAGGGGTAGCTCATATTTTTTCCGCAACCAGTGCATGAGGTGATGTTTGGCAATGGCGTACAGCCAGTTCTTAAACGAACTCTCGCCGCGGAATTTGCGGATGTTTTTGGCCATGTCCAGCATGATGTCGGCCGTCAAATCCTCTGCGTCTTCGCTTCTATTCGTCTGCCAGTAACAATAGCGGTAGATGGCGTCCACGTAGCGCTCGTACATGACACGAACCAGCTCGACATCATCCATACCGCTATTTTAGCTTAGAACGAGAAGAGGCTTACGAAGTTGGCTATCGCGGACTGGGCGGTATTCACCACCGTACCATTCTCCGCCGAAACCTGCACCTGCCTGTTTAGCGTTACCGGGAACAAGCCGAGGAAACGAACCTGTTTCGTCCCTGAAATTGTGTAGGTCGGCGTGCTACCAACTGCCGAGAGCTGGCCTACCGAGCTTGTGGAGCCTGGTGCCGACGCCACCGGCGATTCGGTAATACTCGATAGTACGCCTGACGAGAGGAGGTTCTTTACCGCTTGGTCAGGTAGCACTGTCACTACTTTTTGTCCGGCAGCTGTTGTCACCACCAGTTGGTTTTGTGCATTTACCGATAAGGGGAGCGTGGACTGGGCGGTCTTGCCGCCGTTTGTCACGGTGAGACCAGAGTTATCTTCGGTATTTATGGCAAAGTGGTTGCCGGCATTGGTTTGCGCCTCTACCTGTAGTGCTTCACCTGCCTTAAACTGTGTTTCTGTCTGTACTTCTTTGCCACTTTTATCCACAGTGTGCGTTTTTACCACGAGCTTGCCGTCTTTGTTCTCAACTTCATATTTACTCTGTACCTGATTCTGTTCTTGGTTTTTCTCCTGCATTTGCTGTGCTTCTGGTGTGTCTGTGGGCTCTGGAGTATCTTTTGGTTCTGCAGTCTGCGTGGGCTCTGGTGTCTGCTGGTCGCCTTGACCGCCAGCTGTGTCACCTAAAACATTTTTCATCTCGACCAAGTTGCCATGACTATCTATCTGCCAATCAGCTTTTACGCTTTGTACTGTAGCCACTACCCCAAATAGTACCAGCGCTAGTCCAACAACGACTATACTTTTCTTCATACCACTCCTTGCGGTTCCCGCAGTAACAGATAACTGTATTTGTTGTAACACATTCGGAAAATGTGAGCAAATCGATCTTTAGTTCGCGAGTTCACGCGACAGGTCTTCCACCAGTCCTTTGGCGCGGCGAGATAATTTCTCTGGTAACATCACTTTGAGCTTGATGTAGAAGTCGCCACGACCGCTCCCTTGCAACCGCTTTATTCCCTTTCCAGAGAGTCGAATAGTAGTAGAAGGCTGGGTGCCAGGACGGATCTTGATCTTGAGATCGCCGTCTAACGTCGGGATGGTAGTGTCGCCCCCAAGCATGGCGAGCGTCACCGGAATTTCGTGATAGATAAATACGTCAGCTCCCTCGCGACGGAAAACTTTGTCGGGGGATACGGCAACTGAGACGTCGAACTCGCTGTAGCGGATACGTGTACCATCGTCTGCGCCGGCGGGGATCTTGATCGTATAACTTTTTCCCTGATGGACAAAGGACTTTTCTATACCTTTTACGGCGTCCATAAACGATATGGTTATTGAGTAGTGAGGCTTGGCCTGATAGGAGCCACCGAAGGGGCTGCGGCCGCCGAAGAAACTCTCGAATACGTCAAACGGATCGCCAAAACCGCCCTGGCTGCCGAACAAGTCTTCGAAGCCACCGCCTGTTGTATAGGTGTAGGTGAAGGGACCGGAGCGATACGAGCCACCGGCCGCGCCGCCACCGAAGCCGGCGGAAGGGTCAAACGCTGCGTGACCAAATTGGTCGTACTTCCCGCGCTTATCTTTATTCCCCAGCACCTCGTAGGCCTCGTTGATTTCTTTGAACTTGGCCTCGGCACCCGCTTCTTTGTTGCGATCGGGGTGCCACTTTAAGGCAAGTTTGCGGTAGGCAGATTTGATCTCCGCCTCACTTGCCTCCCGTTTTACCCCCAGTATCTCGTAGTAGTCGCGCTTTGTAGCCATATTGGTGATTATAATGAGAGACTAAGCACTACACAAGAGTGAGTGCTAATTATCGAGCTGGGACAACACTTCCAGTTCCAGCTCCTCCCCGAGGTTTTTGCAGTGTTGTGCTTTTTTCGCATGAGATTGCATATGTTGGATATCGTGTCAGCACTGCCATTCTTCCAGAGAACATAGATGCTCCGGGATGGTTAATTGTGCGTTGTGTGAACTGGGACAATAATGGTACTGTAGTAATCAGTGGCAGCTCAACGAACCCACTTGTTGGTGGTGTGTCTTCTTGAGTATTCGATCCTGACCAGTCGACACCGTACTGGAAAGTTATACCGGTGGGGTTGTTTGGCGCGTCTGGTTGAGTTAGCATCGGAAATACAGCACCATCGTCTACGACAACAACCAATGAATTGTCGTATTTTGTTCTTTCATCCCATAGGTCTGGCCTCTCTTGCTCATTGATAATGGTTGCACCTGCCCGTTGGATTGAAAGAGTGTGGGTAGCATCTTTGGAATACGTACGCACGCGGTTATCTGGTAATTGTACGGCTGCTCTAAACCCACGAAGTGTCAAAAAAATGCTTGGTATATTGTTGTGGGGTGATAAATCTATTAAAGCTACGCTCGTTTGTCGTGTTAGCTCTTGGGCATTTTCATTTGCAACCCGCAATTGCATTAGTCCTTTTGTGACGGCGTCTATTGAAACAAAAGGTAAGATTGAATTGAACGCTCCAAACGCATTGGCAGATCTGTGGAATATTTTTTCCAACTCCGCCGCATGTTCTGGCAAGTAAAGATATTGATAGTCCTTGGATTTTAGAGGGTTCGCGTCATTTATAAGCGCACGAATTGATCCTTCAGTGATCAGCGATTCTGTCGGCAATACCATAGTCCTCCTAAGGGCGATTATGATTGATCATCAACATCTACGTCAATAAGTGCGCGTGTGACACGCATGGCCGATGAGGTTCGCTCCGCCTGGTGTATTCTAGACTCGTTTTGCAATACTTCAGTTATTATTTCTATCGAACTTGGGTGTTTTATTGCTGAATGTATAACCGCCAAGACTTCCTCGAAGCTATACCGAGTGAGTAATTGTTTCATGGCATTGAACGTCTTTTTTGGTCTGTTGATAGCTCCTACTTGAGGGAGTCGATCGCGATATATATCTGCTTTTTCGCCTATTAGGAGCGTGGCTAAGCGGCCAGCAAACCATCGCGCACCAGCTGCAAGCTGAATATCCCGAGGAACCTCTGGTAATGCATATGCCGTGAGCCGCATGTATTCGTGTAATTCCGTTGCAATATTTTTTCCGAGTAAAGCGAGATCTTCTGGCGGGATGTCGCTGGGCTGAGATAAATGCTTTAGATTTTTATTTGATTCAATAATCAGCTTTGAAAGCTCTGTAACTAGTTGCGGTCCCACGTTTGTCATACTCTTCTCACTACCCTCCCTAACGGCGGTAAAGATACTCCTTAATGTGTCTGATATTTTTACCCCCTCTTCCACTTGGGTTGTATGGGCGATAAATTGCTTGACTATCTCTGGAACACCCGTATGGGATATTTGTTCTGTTTGTGACATAGCCAATGAACGAACGCCATGGATCGCGGGTAGGCGGTCGTTACACGCGTTTTCGGCCACAAGAGATGCAAAATATCGAGACATTTTACCATTGGGTGGGTCTATCTCAATCCAGTTTCCTTCGCTGCCCATTATTTCTATTGTCACGTGGTAGGGTGGTGAGAGTGCCCCCTTGGTTTTATAGGAGTAATTTTGCTTGATGCGACAGGGGATCCCGGCTTCGCGCATGAGGGCTAATTCTCCCATCGCAGCGGCACTGCATGTACCTTTTCCCGTTCGGATAATTTCCTCGATTGAGGTCATCCTGACAGTGTCATCGTAAAGACGCCGCCGACGCCAAAACTCATCTATCGCCTCTGCCCGCTGCTCGTTTGTCATGTATCCCAATTCGTTAATAATTGTTATGAGCTGTCGAGCTTCGTGATCGAGTTTATCGAAATTGGCTATTGGTTCTTTACACTTTTCTAGATATAACGGAAAGTTTTGTTCTAGAAAATTCTTGTCTTGATTGCGGACCTTGGTTGCCATTGGTCGTATGTATATTCTGGTTCCAGCGGGCAACGTGGAAATAACTGTTTTCCCAAGTTCACTCCGTCGTTGTAAGACCGTATGGCCGCTTACCATATCGCGAAAAAGTAATGGTACTGTTAGCTGTCCATCGCGTAGTTTTGCTATTTCCGTGGTTGCTTCTGGTAGTTGGATCATTGTAACTTCCCAGTTTTCTGGTATTGGAAGTATGCGTGCGTCTCCATTGGCAATTTCTAATGGCTCTTCAAACGTAATAACAGAGGTATAGAGAGCGCCAAACGCGTCTGTTCTGTTCCTAAAATAATCTGCTCTTGCCCCGCTTGTTCTCCAGACCGATTCTCCATTCACTTCTCCTACAAAACGAAAAAGCGATTCTTCTCTTTTGCCCGTGGCATTACCCCATTCGTCGAAATTGATATTACTACTGGTGGAAATAGAGATGTTATTTGGAAGTTTATGTCCACTGTCGCCACCGACCTCTGTCACTCTAAAGTGAATGCGAGGGGCGTGGTCTCGCGTCTCCGATCCCTCTATCCAGGATGTTGCATCGTGAGGGGTATAAATAATGGTTTCCTCGCTAGCGCCCGGAAGCCAGATAGAACGATTAGTATCGGCAACTTCTATGGAATATTCTCCGCGTGCTCCACCACCCACGCCTTGGCGCCCAGCATGGCGAGCTCGTACGGAGGGGCGAAGAGTTTGACCATCTGCTAGGTTCCCTAGGGCATTACGCCGAATTGTTTCCAATTCATTTTTGGTGCTCTCACACTGTTCTTTTAGGTATCGAAGTTGTTCGTCAACGATTTTTAGCGCTGCATCTGTGTGTTTAATAACCATTGGGTTAAGTTTGGTAAAGTAACCATCCAAGTCTTTAGTGAGTCCATCGATCGCGGCTGACGTACCCTTGAATTGGATAACAATCCCCCTTGTGGGAACCACCTGCCCTAGGCTTTGATTGGATTCTCCTATTACTCCAAAGGTTTTGGCGCCAACTCTTTTAACAGTTAGGCATTTCACCCCAACACCAAAATTTGGAGTGTCGGATTGGAAGAATATGTTTGTATTAACTCCTCCTTTTCCGAGAGACGATAACAGCTCTGAAGCGTCTTTTTTAATCACATACTCGGTATTTCCCTCTTTTTCTGGTTCTAAGAACGTGGTGTATGGCCTGTTTCGACTGTCGACTAAACCGCTAATAGCAATTTCTATCGTGTCGGCGTTGATTCGGGCGTATGTGGTAACGCCAGGGAATAGTCTCTCACCTCTTTCTCCCAGGATATTTTCTACAATCTGTTTTCCTGGCGATTTATTATTCCTTTTTACATTGTCTGCGGTTGTTGAAATGTCGTGTACTTCTATGCGTGATTCGTGCCAATTTGATAGTCCTGTACCTTCCGTTAGGCAGGCTCGTGCGATCGAATCACAATCAGTTAGCTCTGCTTTGCGTAGAGTACTCGATAGTGCTGGGTCGACTCTGGCAGGTGCCACTTTGTCTTTACCAGTTTTTGCCCTCCAAACTGCAAGGAGTGTAGTGTCGGAATAAAAACTTTGTTCTGCTTGTGGTGCCACTTCATGAAATGCGTCTATCAACGCTTGCCGAGCCGTTGAGGATAGAAGGTAATAATCACGCAATGCTTGTACTTCGAGGAGTTGTGAGACGCGGGTTTCACTTTGAGCGTTTAGCACACGCTCCATTAAGTCTTTCCATTGGTTAAGATCCTTCCGACTCATAACACAGGCGCTGAAAATAGGCTTTGTATCTCCATCTACGTGCACAGAGTCACTTTCACGATGAATTCTCTTAAGAAGTGTTGTGTCTCCGCGTGGGTTGATATTCCAAGTTCTTATTGCCGATCCGTCCCAGTTGTCATTTTTTACCCTTAGTCTTAGCCCCTCGACATGAATCCCCGGGAAGATTCGCCGCGGTATTACTACCCCCTCTGGCCAATCTATTTCTTCGACATCCCATGTGGAATCGTGAGCTTCGGGTAATTCTGCGAGCTCTGCTGCATAGTATCGGCTGATAGCGGCTGTTGGACGCGCGTCATTATCTGTACGCACCAAACTTTCTTCTGAGGGATAATACGGGTTCATTTGTAATATGTTCCAAGGAGCATCGTTCCACGCACTTATTTGTTCGGTGTCGGGATTAACGTGAGCACACACAACCATATCTTTATCTTCTTCGGGCAAATTATTTTCATCGATATCGACAAAAACGTATTTTAAGTTCCAGATTTCTACACCATTTGCCATGGTAGGTTCGCGATACGCGTAGGCGCGATAATACGTATTTGTGTCTGGGTCTCTTGCCTGCACATAGGCAAATGAGGCATGTTCTGGCGATGGCGCTGGGGACGCAACATATCTTTCGAGATCTTCACGTTGCCATGCGTTCCACTTTGCTTCACGTAAAAACACTTTCACCACATTGCGACGGTCTTGTGGCGTAGAGACTGCCGTACATAAGTGGATTTTTAATCCTTGGCCGAATCCTCCCATTTTGGGGCGACCATTGGCCTTTCTGGCATATAGCTCTGTATCTCTTCGGAGTACCGTTAGTGAGTTCTTGCGGAGGACCCCCATGTTCCGACCAACAATGGCCTTGGCACCATCAAATGTTTGTTCGCCGGTAAAGGTCTCTTGTGAGTCTTGTTTGTCTATTTCAATTGATGGACGTTTCCATCCTGGGCTTTTAGATTCAAGAAATCCATTATCTATCATTCCTTGTGCTACTTCATATGGTCCGCGTGCTGCGTGTTGTGTATAGTCTGCTATAACCATTTGGTCGACTGCATCAAATCCTCCGCCTATACCTATTTCTCGAGTGTTTGCTGTCTCAAAAATTACCGCTTTATCCGCACGCATGTGAGCTAGTATTTCTGCGGGGACGTTTCCTTTATTAAGAGCAGCCTCCGTGTAAGCGACAAAATCAACTTTTTCCTGCGCCACCGGTTGCTCTATTTCCCTTCGTGGTGGGGCTTTGGCTATAACTGTCTGATTGGCATCATCATTTGATAAATCATCTCTCGCAGCAAGAGCACTTCTTAAGCGGGGACTTATGCGCATTTGCTTGTGTAAGATTCTACGATATCTATTAGGTACGAGCCCGCCCGGCTCTCCCTTGTCAAGTATTTCTACCTTAGTATTTTCCATTACCATGATGTATTGATTATGGACTATTATTTGGGTGTGGGAAAGCCTGCAAGCATATATCTGTGAGGATTCCGCAGCTACGGTTTTGTGCTGGTTAGCGTCTTTTTGGTGATTAGATCTGCCTATGGGTTATGCTAAAAAAAGAGCTCGAGGAATTGTTTTTTTAGGATGACGAGGCGGAGGTCTGCCTCGAGATGGTTTTTTGCTTCTCCCCGATATTTAGTGGCTGCAGCCGGGTCATCACTATTTAGAACGTATGCCAGTCGTATGAGACAGCGTGTTTCCCACACGGCGGTGAGGAAGTCGTCCACCTCCCCGACCCCATCGCGAATCTCGGCGAGCCCCGTCTCCATTTGCCGCTTCCCCTCGCTCTTATCGCCGGTTATGTAGAGCGCCTCGCCGTAGTGATAGCGATAGTCACCACGCTCGGCGAGCGAGCCCTTATATAACTCCAACGCTTGTTTATATGCTGTGCGGGCTGCGGTAAGATCGCCTTGTAGCTCTACAGCTTTGGCGAGTGTGAAGTAGGCAAGGGCGATAGAATCTGGAGCGTGTTTCCTGGCAACTGTGAGCATTCCCTCGGCGTATTGTTTGGCCTTGTCTAAGTTGCTACTACCCTCACCATAGTTATATTTGTGGACGTAGGTGAGGGAGAGATCTTTGTAGGCGACGACCAGGTCGGCGTACGATTTCTCTTTTGTGAGCAGCTTTATAGCTTCGGTGAGGAATTTAATCGCACCCTCGAAATCTGCTGCTTCCCGCCGTGCTTCGCCCTGTTTGACTAATTCTTGTGCCTCCGATAGTTGCATGCACGTATTATAACTCGAGTAGAAGCTCGGGAAGCTCTGACACACCTTCTTCATCCGTCATGTGACCTTTGGCGTGAAGCGTCACTATTTTGGGATGCAACTTTTGCTCAAAAAGTGTTTTGTTTTCGCCGTACGGCACCCAAGGATCATTATCGGAAAAAATTGTTACGAATGTATTGGCTTTTGGGATAATTTGTGCGAAGTTCATTGTAGACTTTAACCATGGATCGGCGATCGTCCATGCTGCAGCGTTTTCGAGATTGGTGAGCGTGAACCACGGCGCAACAAGCACAACCTTGTCCACCTTCCCTTGCTGTTTTTCGAGATAGCGAAGGATGGTTTGGCAACCAATACTGTGGCCGACAAATACGTCGCTGGGCCGCAGTTCTCCTACGAGCGTAGTAAGATAGCCAACCCATGCGTCTATTTTGGGCATGTCAGTGTCCGGCATTGGGGGAAGGTAGACGTCGAACCCTTTTTCTTCCCATGCTTTCTTTGCCCACGGCATCCAATCCTTTTGGGGACTGCCACCCCAACCGTGAATGAGAAACAGACGAGGATGTTGCATATGAATATTGTAGCAAGATAAGATACTATCTCGCCATTATTTCGTGTTGAAGTAGCGACGGATTTTTGCAGCGTATGTGGCGCGAGAGGCAGGATCAGCGAGCTGTTTGTTGTCCATATGTTTGTGTAGCTCGTCGCCGTCGTAGCGAGGAAAAATGTGGAGATGATAGTGGAAGGCGTGTTGGCCACCCGCTGGTTCGTTGTTTTGGAGGAGCGTGATGCCGTCGCATTTGTATGCCACCTTCATCGCGAGGGAGATTTTCTGGGCAATTACAAAAATGTGGGTAGCCAGGTCGGGAGACAGATCATATACGTTTTCTACATGCTCATTGGGTACCACAATGACGTGGCCGGGGTTATTTTTAATCCAGAACGAATTAATAAATGCCGTAACGATTTTGCCCTGATATATGACGTCTTGCTGGAGAAGAAGTGTGCCTTTGCCCTCCACGCCGCTTACTCCTAGACAGATGGGACAAATGTAATCTTTGGGGACGTGCGAGTACATAGGAGTATTCTAGCAATTTCTAAAACTACTATTATTCGAATAATAGTAGTTCTTGAATTATCCCAATATCACCAGATCACATACCTGGTATGCAATCTAATTTTGTTTAACAAAGTCGATGGCGTGGGAGAGTATGGTGTCCCAGGCCGTGAACGCGCTCGGCGTGCCGGGACGGAGGAGTGAGTGGCCGGCACCGGGGAGGGTGAAGTAGTTCCCATTTTTGCCCGCGCGGGCTCGATATTTGTCTTTTACCCCCACTGGGATCACGTCGTCTCCCTCCCCGTACATGACCAGTACGGGACCGGCGAACGTATCTATTGCCGCGAAGGCGGGACTATCTTGCCAGCTCCCCTCCCGCTGCAGCTCGGCGGTGAAGGCTGGGCCAAACGGGATATTCTCGGCTGCCTCGGAGTAGGCGGCTGCCGACTGGAGGATGAGACCGCGGAGTGTGGGGTGACTCTCCGCGAGCCGGCAGGCCACGTGCCCGCCCATGCTGGAGCCCCAAATGAAAACGTCCGCGTCGGTAAGGTGGTGATCTTTTTTTAGTTGCGCGAGTTCGGTCTCTGCTTCGGCGAGACGGCCGGCGAGGGAAGTGGCGTGATGGTCGAAAGCACGAGTGAAAATACCAAGCTTGTTAAATTTCTCTTCGAGTTTCGTGTAGCGGGTGTGGCTCGAGTGGCCGCCGCCGTGGAGAAATAATATTCCTGGCATGAGGGTATTGTAACAAGACTTATTTTAAGACGTCGGGTGCGGCGGTAACTAGCTTGGGTAACGCGCTTAAATCTTTTCCGATATTATTTATGTTCGCTCCTTCGACTGGATACATCGAGCTATTGCCAATAACGTAAGCCATTTTAATGCCAAGCTCATCTGCTGCGGCCCTAATTTCACGAATTGCAGGTGCGCCTAGGGGATTTCTTCCCGCCGCGGCGTCGGCGATAATCACTTGGACCAGACCAAAGGGGAAGGTCTTATTTTCAAGAGCCTCTTTTACTGCAACGAAACTTTGATATTCTCCAATAACTTGATGACCTTCTTGTTGTAGACACTGGCTGATATCAGCTAGATTTTCGGTTTCGTCGTCGATTATGACAACACCTGCATGTTCTGGACACATGGAGTTATTATCCCAGATGGGTCAAGCTTACTTTGGTGACCACCGCCGTGGAGAGAATGAATTGCTGACACATTAACACACGATTCCATTCAAGTTAGCTAATCGTAAAATCGTCCCGATTGTTGTGTGAGCGCTTTCCTCTTGTTCCTAGTCCTATGGCGTGTGCGCAAAAATTAACTAGTTGCATGAGCGCTCCACCTGAGTGCATATTTCCTTCAGTATGTCCCCAGCGTAGACCCTCAGCGATATCTGCTGTCTGTGAAGAGCTTTCGTCCGATGCGTCTAATAGCGTATTGGTAGGGACACCCTTTCTTGATGGAACTTCAATTTCCTTCGTCGGCTCTTCGTTTTCCTTAAGTCTTGCGAAAAAATCTTCCATACTCATAGTATTATTCTAACCTATGTTATGCCAATAGTGGTAACTTCGTAAGTTTAATGATTCGAACTATCAGACTATTTGGCGAAAAGTTTATGGATGAGGTGGCAGTCCTGCAAGACAAAGGTAATGAGAATCAGTCCAGTTTAAATCGAAAGATCCCCTTGTTTCAGAAGATACCAGTATTTGGCATATACTACTTTGATTGTGTCAACTGCGACATCAACATCTCTGTATGTGGGTATTATTTTTAGATCCTTTTTCTTTGCATTGTGCGCTTCATAAATGTTGGTTCTCTCACAAATTGCCCTTGTAACTCGTTTTAACTCTTCAATATGATTTTGTATGACTTGCTTTTTTACGTGATTATTATTACCGAAAAACTCTTTAAACTTTGTTTCCACTGATCCGCCAGGCCATTGTTCGAGAAACCATTTTGTATTTATGTCCGATGAACGTCTTTCTATGTTTGATAGTAGTTTTAGCAGGCTGTGGCAATCTTTACGATTGTCCATTAATCTCCTAATAGCCACTGACATTGAAGTCACGTAATTACGTTTTATAAATTCCCATACAAATGGATTCAGCCTTTTGCTATTAAATTCCTCTGAAAGGGTAATAAAATCTTTATTATTTATCGATAGGAAATAGACATCGTTTTGAATGTGAACGAGTTCTTCGATCCAATCTTTTAGATTTATTGATTCTGCGCTCATATTAATTAAGCAAAAGCCCCCTTGCGGGGGCTTTTATCAACTAAACTTTATTTCTTGTCACCGGGGTCGTCGACGACCTGACCCTCTTCCGGTTGGTCGCCCTTGGGCGGCTCGGCTTTACCATCCTGCGCTGAAGCTTCGGATGACTGCGGCTCGTTAGAACTCGCCTTGTATAGGCGCTCACCGTATTTCGATAGAGCGTCAGAGGCTTTCTTGAACGCTTCGTCGATAGACTCGACCGTGGCGTCACTTTTATCCTTCGCTTCTTTTAGCGCCTTTACGGCTTCGTCGATATCCTTTTTCTCATCGGCGGTTATCTTGTCACCGGCGTCCTTCAATGTTTTTTCCGTTTGGAAAATGAGGCTGTCGGCTTCGTTTTTCTTTTCTACGAGTGCCTTCTTGGCCTTGTCTTCCTCGGCGTGCTTCTCGGCCTCGGATTTCATCTTTTGGATTTCTTCGTCCGACAAGTTCGTAGCATTTTTTATGGTGATCTTCTGCTCTTTGCCGGTGCCCTTGTCTTTGGCACTAACATGGAGGATACCGTTACTATCGATGTCAAAGGTGACCTCGATCTGCGGCACGCCGCGAGGCGCGGGGGCGATACCATCGAGGACAAAGCGGCCCAAGCTCTTATTGTCCGTTGCCATGGGGCGCTCGCCCTGGAGTACGTTTACCTCGACCTGTGGCTGGTTGTCTGCGGCTGTCGAGAACACCTGGCTCTTGCTCGTAGGTACGGTGGTGTTGCGATCTATCAGAGGCGTCATCACTGCACCCATCGTCTCGATGCCGAGCGTAAGGGGCGTCACGTCCAGGAGCAAGATGTCGTTGACTTCGCCGCCCAAGATGCCGGCCTGAATTGCGGCGCCCACCGCTACTACCTCGTCAGGATTCACGCCTTTGTGTGGCTCGCGGCCGAAGAAGTCTTTCACGACTTGTTGCACTTTGGGCATGCGGGTCTGGCCACCCACAAGCACGACTTCGTCGATGTCGGAGGGTTTTAGCTTCGCATCTGCCAAGCATTTCTTGACCGGCTCGATCGATCTTTGAATAAGGTCGTCCGTGAGCTCCTCTAGTTTGGCGCGAGTCAAGGTCATGGTGAGGTGGAGGGGACCGTCTTTGCCCTGGGTAATAAATGGCTGGTTGATCTCGGCAGACTGGCTGCTCGACAGCTCTATCTTGGCTTTCTCGGCGGCGTCGCGAATACGTTGCAGCGCCTGCTTGTCGCCCGATAGGTCGACGCCCTGATCTTTCTTAAATTCTGCGACTATGTAATCCATGATCTTGTTGTTGAAGTCGTCGCCACCCAGGAATGTATCGCCATTCGTGGCTTTGACCTCAAAGACGCCGTCGCCAATCTCCAATACCGAGATGTCGAACGTGCCGCCGCCGAGGTCATAGACCGCAATCTTGCCGGATTTCTTTTTGTCCAGGCCGTAAGCTAATGCTGCGGCTGTGGGCTCGTTTACTATGCGCTTGACCGTGAGACCGGCAATTTCACCGGCCTGTTTGGTAGCCTGGCGCTGGGAGTCGTCGAAGTAGGCGGGGACGGTGATGACTGCCTCCGTGACCGTCTCGCCAAGGTAAGCCTCGGCGTCGGCTTTGCATTTCTGTAAGATCTTCGCGGAGATTTCTTGTGGGGTGTAGACTTTGCCGTTTACTTTCACCGCGGCCATGTCGGCAGAACCGGCGACCACCTCGTACGGTACTTTTTTGACGGTTTCCTGCACCATTTTGTCGCTCATCTTGCGGCCCATCAAGCGTTTTACGCTGTAGATGGTGTTCTTGGCATTTAGGACCATTTGGTTTTTGGCCACTTGGCCAACCAAGTTCTTTACGGGTTCCACAATACTGGGAATGGTGTTTGATCCTTCGGCGCTCGGGATCACTTTGGGCTTGCCGCCCTCCATGACCGCAACACACGAGTTGGTGGTACCCAAATCTATTCCGATGGTTTTAGACATACGACCTCCTTTTGGTCAATTTTCAAATATCAACTTACTTTTACTTTAAGGTTTCTCCCGGTCTCACCTTCGACACGCTCAGGTTCGACTAAACGCTCGCTTCGCTCGCCTTGTTAGCGGGAGAAACCTTCTCACCGCTTCCAACCACAACGCGGGCGGGACGCAGGAGACGGCCGAAGAGCATGTAGCCACGACGAGCGACTGAGACAATTTTGTCTTTTTCCCCCGACACCGTTTCGTGACATTCCATGACGGCGGGATCGAAGGTTCCGTCTGTTTTTACCTCGACTACCCCCTCTTCGCTCAAGATTTTGTCGAAGAGCGAAAGGAGCATGGGGAGGCTTTTATCCGAGAGGTGAAGGGAAGCGGATTCGAGGTGATCGCGAAGGTCGAGCAGTTTCTCCAGCAAATTGGCATTCGCGAATTTCACTACACTTGCACTATCCTTCTCAAACCTCTTCTCGAGATTGGCGTAATCGGCAAGGGCGCGGGCCAATTTAGATTCTAGAAGAGAGATTTTAGATTCAAGGAGTTCACGGCCACCGTCCGTCTGCGTGGACGTGGCAGGAGGAACTACTGATTGGGTTTTAGCGTGGGCGGTCGTCATATCTAGTTCCAGGTAGCTGAAATTTCATCTAATAAATGCGAGACGTGGCGGAGCATGGGATAGACGTAGGGGTAATTTAAGCGTGCAGGACCAATGACGCCGATGTGGCCGGCAGTGCTACCCGCGCGGAAATCCACGTATGCCATGGCACAGGGATAGAGGTGTTCGAGACCGAATTCGTCACCCAAGATGAGGTGAAGGGTTGTGGGTTCGGAGACACGGGCAAAAATATTATTGAGCAAGCGGTGAGACTCTACCATGGAGAGGACTTCGCGGGTGACATCGATATCAAAAAACTCGGGGAGGGAAAGGACGTTGGCGTAGCCGCTGCTCCATACCTCCCCATCGTCGGTCGAGGCAACGCTAATAGTGCCGGTTTTCTCAGAAAGTACGCGCGTTGTCTCTTGCAAGAGCTCGCTCAAACGCTTGCGGTGATCCCAGATACGTTCTTTGACGGCAACCTCTTCGGTCACCGGCAACTCCTGCTCGCGCATGAGCTCGGAGACATAGAGTTTGAGGGCCTGGGGGGAAGGGACACGGCCGGCGCTCGTATGGGGTTGCTTCAGGTAGCCGAGGTCGGTCAAGCGCACCATTTCATTGCGAATAGTTGCCGGGGAGACGCCAAGATTATATTTTTTGTCCAGGGTCTCGGAGCCGACAGCCTCGCCGGTCGAGGTATATTCCTCAACAATGGCGCGGATAATGTTTATTTGGCGCTGTGACAGTGGTTTCATACTTCGACACACTCAGTATAAATACTTAGCACTATATTAGCTAGAGTGCTAGGTTGTGTCAAGCGGGTTATTGCACTATGCCGGAAGCATCAACTACTATACCGAAGTCATCGCGGAGGTTGAGGTCTGTGTCTGAATCGGCGTGATCGTCGCCGGCGCTCATCTCCACAAAATAGAGTTTCTCTCCCGTTTTCACTTTGTAGGTGCTTGCCGGATCGGCGGGATTTTTTGATGTTAACGTGACCGAGGTTGTGCCATCCGCGTTTTTGGCGGTGGTGACCGTCCAGCTGACGAGTGCCGCTTTGGCTGCATCTGAGGTATCCATGGTGGGATATACCTCGTATGCGGATTTGGCGAGCGGGCTGTCGGCGAGCTTGTCGCCTTTCATGAGTTGGGGCGGCGCCGTATGCGTGCCTGCAACACGAGGACTTGCAGCTAGCTCGCGCGTAGCGGCGGCCGACTCGGCGCGTTCGTCACTCCCTAGTTTGGTTTTGACGATATAGCCCGTCTCGACAACGACTGCAAGTGCGAGAATACCAATAACCACCATAACTATATTTTTGTTCATACAAAACCCTCCAACTTTAGCTTGCTTGGTATACGTATATCGAAGTATCGAGGATACTGCTGAATGGGAGCTGAACTTTAGATTTTCAGAATGGCGGTGAATGCCTCTTGAGGGACGGCGACTGTGCCGAACTGTTTCATGCGCTTCTTACCCTTCTTTTGTTTTTCTAGGAGTTTGCGGTTCCGTGACATGTCGCCGCCGTGCAGCTTGGCTTCTACATCTTTTCTAAATGCCTTGACGGTCTCGCGAGCGATGATCTTTCCGCCAATTACAGCCTGGATGGGAATCTCGAATTGCATGCGAGGAATAGTTTCCTTGAGTTTTAGCGCGATCGCGCGGGCGCGAGACTCGGCAAACTCGCGTGGGGAAATAAAGGACAAGGCGTCGGCCGGAGTGTTATTGAGAAGAATATCTACTTTTACTGCATCCACCGGCTCGTAGCCGGCATGGTCGTACTGTACTGAGGCATAACCAGAAGAAACTGACTTTAAGGAATCATAAAAATTAGTGATCATCTCAATGAGTGGCATGAGATATGAAAGTTTTACCCGATCGGCGACATATTGCATATCAACAAAGGTGGCGCGCTTTTTGACGGTCAAGTCCATGATACCGCCTACGAATTTTTCTGGCGTAAAGATGGTGAGAGCGACTACAGGTTCTTCTATTTCCGTAATTGTCTCTGGCGAAGGAAGGTCGGCGGGAGAGGAGATCTCCAAGAGATTACCGTCACGAGTCGTCACGTGGTACGGTACTGAGGGAGAGGTATTTACCACTTCTACTCCGAACTCGCGCGATAGGCGCTCGACCACGATTTCGGCATGGAGAATACCGAGGAAACCCACACGGAAGCCGTGACCCAAGGCAGGGGATGCGGCGGGCCGAACGGTCAAGGCGGCGTCATTCAAGGCTAGCTTGCCTAGCGCGTCTGCCAGATCACGATAGTTGTCCGCGTCGACGGGATAGACATCCATAAAAACCATGGGTTGCGGGCGGGCATATCCCGGGATGGGTGTTATTGTTTCTCCCACTGTCGTTACCGTGTCACCGACCGTCACGTCGTGAATGTCTTTGGCGCCGGTTGCCACGTATCCCACCATCCCCTCTCCCAATGAATCGATAGAAGTCATCTTTGGTGTAAAGACGCCAAGATCGAGAGCAGAGAGCTTCTCCTTGGTCTCCCAGAGAAAGAGGTTGTGAAGGTTGCGGCGAGTTAGCGTGCCGGAAACCACTTTTACAAAGGCGATAACCCCCTGGTGAGGATCAAAAGTGGAGTTGAAGATAAAGGCACGAAGCGGTTCTGAGACACCCGGTGTGTGGGCGCCCTTCGCGCCGGGTGTGATGGGGGTAGGAGCCGGGATGCGAGTAACAATCGCTTCGAGGAGCTCAGGAACTCCGAGACCAGTCTTTGCGGAAACAGACAAGATTTCTTCTTTTACAAACCCGAGGGCGACTAGCTCTTTTGCCACTCGCTCAGGCTCGGCGGCGGGAAGGTCAACTTTGTTGATGACTGGAATCACGACAAGTCCCTCTGCCCGCGCGTGATCGAGATTGGCTATAGTCTGAGCCTGAACACCTTTAGTTGCATCTACAACCAAAACCGCACCTTCACAGGCGTGGAGCGCGCGGCTCACTTCGTAGGCAAAGTCGACATGGCCGGGAGTGTCAATCAGATTCAGAACATACTGTTCTGAATCTGCATTTTTCAAGTCATTATTTTTAATTTTCAGTTGTGGAGTTTTATTTGTATTTTTCTGATACAGCATCCGTACCGGGGCAAGTTTGATGGTGATGCCGCGCTCCCGCTCTATGGGATTACTGTCCATCAAACGCTCCTCTCCCCCCTTTTCCACGGTGCCGGTTGCCTCCAAGAGACGATCGGTCAAGGTTGTCTTGCCGTGATCGATGTGGGCGATTATCGAAAAATTGCGAATGTTATCCATTGTCGAGATATTATACCGGTTACGCCGAGAGGTCGGTTGAATCTACCGGCTCCAAGGCTTCGGGGGAAGCAACGAGTGATTTGCGCCAGTCACCTAATTTCTTGAGGAGTGTCACAAATACTTCAAGCTCGCGGATGTGGAGGAGGTACGACAACATGATGTATACAGCCAAGCCAATGCCCGTGACCATAACTGTTAATACGAGCAAGGGGAAGGTGTGTGTAGTGTCAAAAATGAACTGATCGAGAAGACGCATTGGCAACCACAACATGACCGCGGTCACTGCCGAGGCAAGAAGCATTTTTAGAAATGGCACGCCTAGTTTCTTCAGTGAGAACGAGGCGACGTTGTAGAGTACGATGGTGAGGATAACGCTCTCGACTGTGTCAGCAAGGGTCATGGCGAACGCCATGCCTATAACGCCGGTTTTTATTATGAAGAGCAGGTAGTAACTTAGGCTAACGTTAATGGAGGTTGCTACAAGGTTTATTACAAATGGTGTCTTGGTGTCGTGCAGGGCATAGAAGACGCGGATGACGATATTCGTCAGGGAGCCTGCGGCTATCGCGAGCGCCAGCATGGCAACAACCCGACCCGTAGTCACTGTATCGGCCCAGGGGAAGGAGCCGGCACCATACGCTAAGCGCACGAGCGGAATTCTTAATATGAGGACTATGGCCGAGGCGGGAAGTGCCAGGTATAGCATTTGTAGAATGGCATTGTTAACCATTTCTGCCAGTCCCGCTTTGTTACCGCGTGCCATTTCTTTTGCAAAAAACGGTAGTGAGGCTTGACCTATGGTGATGCCTATCATGCGAATTGGTAGATTTGCCAGCTGTTGAGCGATAGACATGACCGTGACTGTCCCCAGCGAAAGCCATGAGGAGAACGCAATAACGACTGTTTGCTCGATTTGCGCGAGTGAGAGCGTTAGGACGCGAGGGAGCATGAGTCGCCCCATTTCGGATATCGCCGGATGTCGTGCCACAATAGGGCGGTAGCGGAAGCCTAGCATGCGAGCGAGGGGGAGTTGTACGGCGAGATGGAGCAGCGCTCCTACGATGACGCCTATCGCTGGGCCCATGATGCCAAGTGGTTTGCTTAAAAATATTGTGCCTAGGATAATGCCGACGTTGTAGAGTGAGGGGGCGAGTGCGGGTACTATGAAGCGCTTGTGAGACTGGATAATTCCTGTTAGAAATGACGAGAAGCCAAAGAGTACGTCGGCAACGGCCATAACCCGAGTAAGGCTTACCATTATCTTAATTTGTCCCTCTGGAAAACCACCAGCAATGAGATGGGACAGCGGCTCTGCCCATACGACAATACCAACGCTTAGGAGCACCATTACCCCCACAACAACATTGATCATGGACGCGGCAATGGTACTTGCCTCTTCTTCCCTCCCTTTTTCCAGGTACTTACTGAAAATGGGAATAAAAGCCGAGGAGAGGGCTCCTACAATCAAGAGTTGAAAGATGGTGTCCGGAATACGGAAAGCTGCCCAGAAGGCATCGAGCACTGCCTTGTTCCCGAAAAAGTATTGAATGAGGAGACGAGTACGGATAAACCCGAGGATTGCAGAGAGAAACGTGGCACCCATAATGATGAAAGCTGCGGATAGGATCGAAGAGTTTTCTTTTGATACAAGCTCTCGGCCGCCACGCATAAGTCGCTCAAACATGGCACTAGTTTACCCTGAACAGTGGACAGTGAACAGGGGGTACGGTATACTACGCACCATGCCACTTCTGAAATCAGCAATTAAAAAGCAGCGAGTCGATCGTCGACGAGCAGCCTCTAACGTCCCCGTATCCGGGCGCGTGAAGAGCACGCTCAAGGCTGCACGTACCACACCGTCCTCTACGGCTATTTCTGCTTTCTATGCCGCTATTGATCGTGCTGTTAAAAAACATCTTGTTTCCCCACGAGCAGCAGCTCGTATGAAGTCGCGCCTCGTCAAGGGTTCACGTGCGAAGCTCACGACTAGTCCATTTGCGAAATAATCTTTAACTCCGCTTCCTACTTTTCCTAAATTTGTTTATACTGGTAGACATGCAGCTGCCCGCTTTTTTCGGCCATAAGAGGTCGATCAATCTACTTCCACGTGATGCGTTCGAGTCCAGTACTGTTGGCATAGTCCTCGAGTGGGCTCTGGCGTTTGGTAAGTGGGCGGTTATTTTGACTCAGCTCATTGTCATGTTTGCATTTTTGTGGCGCTTTGCGCTTGACCGGCAGATGACCGATCTACGCACTGCGGTTGCCAAGGATGTTGCTATTATTGGCTCATATAACCAAATAGAGCGCGATTTCATCCTAGCTCAGAAGCGTATATCTTTTGCTAAAACAGCACTTGTAGATCAGACTACCATCTCACGGGCTTTTACCCTCCTCACCCAAGCAACGCCTGCGGGAATATGGTATGACCACATAACCATCACTCCAAAAACGCTCAGCTTTACCGCTTATGCGTCTTCCCTTGGTAGTTTTGGGCAGTTTCTCACGACACTTCAACACACCCCATTTTTTACCGCGGTTACCATTAGCCAGATTCAGGATGGTGGGGCAAAGGATGCGCAGATGCAATTTGATGTTACTTTGACTCTTGGAGCGCAAAAAACGACATGAGCCCTGCCACAAAATATTCCCAAGTTAGAGCCCGCCATTACGACTTGGATTTGCGACGTTATTACCGGTTACCTGCGGTGCAAATATCGCTACAGGTGGTTTTATCGATGTTTATTATTGCTTTCTTTATATTCTTCGCGCTGCGCCCTACTTTGACAACCATTATTTCACTCCAAAAAGACATCCAAGATTCGCGGCAAACTCTGCAGCAACTTGACGCAAAAGTCTCCTCGCTACAGCGCGCGGCAACCATACTCACCGCTCTCAAGCCTTCGCTCTCCTATATAGATGCCAGCATACCAACGACGGATGCTGGGTATATCCCATTTACCAGTTCAATCGAAATCCTTGCAGCGCAAAGTGGGGCGACTCTCGTTAACGACAATATCGGTGAAACACTTCTTTTTTCCCAGATTGTTTCACCTTTTACCCTTGCTAAGACCGAGTCCGTTGTGTCTATGCCGGTCACTATTCAAGTGGCTGGGTCGTACGGACAAACCTCTACGTTTCTCACATCACTCCTGTCACTTGACCGAATAGTAACCATCACCTCTGTTACTTTCTCTCACCAAGCTATTACTAAGGACTCGACCGCAACTGTTACTCTTTCCATTTCTGGTACTGTGTCATATATGGCAGATCAAAAACAAATAACCACATCACTACCTAGCGATAAGGGAGCGACATCAAAATGAGCAAGCATAGTACTATTCTTATTAGCCGTAATTATTATCAGATAGCTCTTATTACGCTCTTTGTTGTATTTCTTTGGGTTGCCATTTCCGTGTACCGTGCACTCTCAACACCGGCTCCTATTGGTGTCGATGCGTCTACCCTTTCCCCCGTGAGCCCCACGATAGACCAGGCGACTGTGGCATCACTCTCGGCGCGTACCCAACTGTCACAGAGTGCGGCGACGATCGTACAGTCACTTGTGGCTACGAGTAGCGCAACCCCCCCACCATCGCCTATTGTGCAGGCACAAATTGCAACCACCTCGGCGAGTTCGGCTCCGAGCCCTACACCATAACTACTAGACGTGCTACTATGAAAATAAGATGAACCTGCTCACCCAACGGTTTCCTACTTTGCTGGGGTTGGTGCTTCTCTTTGCGGGCATTGCCGGAGGGGTGTGGTTTTTGCGTTCAGAGCGGTCTGCCGTGAACCCAGAATTTATTCCACAGAAAGTACGAATAAGTAATACTGCAGATAATAAATTTTCTGTGTCGTGGATAACGTCTGGAAAGGCGACCGGTAGCGTGGTGTGGGGTAAAGTAGGAGATGCGTTGTCTACAAAAGTTGCCGACGAGCGCGATTCGGCTACCGCTCCAGACTCATATACCACTCATCAAGTAACCGTGACTGGTTTGCAGCCGAGTACTCAATATGCTTTTCGTATTACGTCTAATTCTGCAACGTACGACAATAACGGCTCTCCCTATACCGTTACAACCGGTCCCACTATTACCACTACTCCTTTGGCAAAAAGTTTTTACGGGACTGTCCAGAACCCTGGCGGAGGGAGCGTTGGAGACGCGCTCGTTTATCTTGCTCTCCCCAACGCGCAAGTTGCTTCAGTACTCGTTCACGCACCTGGTTCATATACCATACCACTCTCAACTATTCGTACGACTGATCTTTCTTCTTACGTGGCGTTTGATCCTTCTGCTACCATTGCTACTGTCACCGTCGAGACTGGTAGTCAAACGTCTACCGCTACTGTTTCGCTTGCCAACTCGACGCCAGTCCCCGTCATCACCATGGGGCAGAATCCCGATTTTCGCGCGGCCGCTGCTATTCCCAATGTAGCTGTTGTGGAGCCGGCAACTCCGTCTGCTACGCCTGCTTCGACGAGTTCTGGGCAAGTACCTGGGATATTTAACGTACAACCTTTGGGGTCCACACCTCCGAGTGCCGGGAGTGTCACCCTTTCTAACCCGGCGAGCGATGGGGAAACCATTGCAACGACCCAACCGGAGTTCCGCGGTACTGGCCCTTCGGCTGCGGTACTTTCTATTACGGTACACTCGGTGACGCCATATAGTGGCACTGTTACTGTCGCGAATAACGGTACGTGGACGTGGACACCACCGGCAAATCTTGCGCCTGGCTCGCATACGGTTACCATCAATTATATTGACGCACAGGGAGTTGCTCAGACTTTGGAACGGACATTTACCGTGTCGAAAGTCGAGGCGGCGGCGGGTGACCCAGCATTTGTATCGACCCCGTCGGCGAGTACAACGGCCATTTATCCGTCTCCTACTCCCGTGGGTAGCCCCATTGTCGAGTCAACTGCCGGAGGTCGCGTCGCGATGCCCGCAACGGGCAGCGGGGTGCCGGTCACGGGGATTGTCGAACCCACTGTATTGACTGGTGCCATAGGGTTTGCGATTATGGTAGCAGGCGCTTTTCTACTTGCGCTCTAGTTATGGTGGACTTATGACAGATGATACTCAACAGACACCAGTGGCACCCAACGGTTTACCGGTACTTCCTGATCCACAAAAAGTTGTAGACGAAGTGCTTTCGGTACCACAAACACCCTCGTCACCAACTTCTGACCCGACACCCGTGGAGGCGATCCCGCCGGAACTATCTCCTGCACCACAACCCACTCCTGAGACTGTTCCTCCTGAGCTTGTCGGTGCTCCCTCGGAGCCAGCACCGCTATCAGCTCCCGAAGAGCCTAAGCCAATTGTGGATCCTACCCCTGCGGAGCCGGCAACTCCACTTTCTCCCACACAACCACTAACTTCCCCAACTGTCGCCGAGATACCTTCCGAACAGTCGCCTACTGTGTCTGACGCTATGACTCCGAATACACCTCCAACCCCGCAACCGACACCAGCTCTACCCGCAACCGAGGAGCCACCTTTGGCTTTTGCCACACCGACGAGTACGACCACCCTCACTGTATCGTCTCCTGCGTTTCCACCGGAGCCACCTCTAGCTGCTTCCTCTACTCCACCAGTCCCTCCTTCTCCGCTTGTGGGGAGTCAAAAGGGAAAGAAAAAGGGGAAAGGAAAGAAAGTACTCCTGACAATAGTTGGAGTGCTCTTCTTTATGGTGGGGCTTGTCGGCGTTGGAGGCCTTTACTACTATTCGCAGGCAAAAACAGGATCTATCGCTGTGGTGCTCATTGATGGTGCATTCAGAGCGGTGGGCGGTACTATTGTTAACAACAATACTGGTGGAACGGTGGGCACCCATACTGTCCCTACTCGTGGTGGTGGAACTACTAATGTAAATACCTCTGGGGGATCTACTTCTGGTAGTGGAAGTCAGGGTAATACCAGCGGAAATACCTCTAGTACGTATAGCGGAACGGGTATAGCAACGTCGAACGTGGCTGGAGGGTTTGGATATAACTACGATACTGGTCAACCTGCTAGCCAGAGTGATTGGAATAGTTCAACGGCTAATATTGCTGGGACTTATATATCGAATGGGAAACGCTATCTTGTGCAGAACCCTGATACGGCAAATGCTGCTGCACTCTACAATGCAACAACCCATAATATAACTAATTCGCAACCTGGAGCCGTTGCACCTAGTATCGTTGCAACCATGCCAACTCAAACTCCCGAAGAAATTGCTGCGATGATAGCCAAGGGTTTTACGTTTGTGCCCGGTGGCATTGGGTGTAACGACATGCCGAGTCGGACGAACAACGGGAGTGATGGATATAACGGCGGTAGCGGCCCCGAAAGCGGTCCTGTCGACTGCAATATTCCTCACTGGACAACGTGTGCGGCGGGGACGACGGGCGTGCAAGGTGTGGGGTGCGTTACCAATACAACCAAAACTACCACCACTACCACGACCAATAGCTCTACCCCCACCCTCGCCTGCAGTAGCCTCACCAAGAATACGGCCGATGCTGATATAACCATCGGCAAGACGCTCACCCTTACGTGTGCAGGAGCCACAACACCCGCCGACGTAGCAACTATCTCATATAACTTTCGCTATAGCATAGACACTGGCTCCTGGACAACGCTCACCAACAAAACCGCCACAACCGCAGAGCTTACCGTTGCCAAGGCCGGCACCTATTCTGTGGAGTGTCAGGCCTGTGCAACCATTAACGGCACGAAGACCTGTGACCCTAATTGGCAAGGAGCAACAACGCCATGACGACTAACGCTAAAAAGACGCTTCTCATAGGCCTCGGTGTATTTGGCACCATTGTCGCCGCTGTCCTCGTTGTTTTCCTGGTACGGCGACCTGTTGTACAGCCACCTACATCAACACCAACTCCCACACCACTCCCGACACCCACTACTGCACCGGTTCTGCAGGTGAACCCCGCTACCTGCTCGCTTTCTTTTACTGTCACTGCTTCTGTACCCCCTTCGTCGTCGCCCTCATCCTCGCCGTCGGAATCCCCTTCACCATCACCCTCCACAACGACCGGTGCCAATCTCACTTGTGTTGTGAAACGCATGTATCAGGATGACTCCCGCAACACTGCTGGGTTCTACTTCCTCAATAACGAAATCACCGATACTTCTACCATCCAAAGTGGTCAGGCGATTGTTTATAACATCGTTGCTGGCAATAGCGGTGGTACTGCGGCATCTGACACTACTATTACCGATCCCCTGTCTACCAACCTCACCTTTATGGATGCTGATAATGGCTGCACGTATGATTCTGCTTCGCGTATTGTCACTTGTACCATCGGTGCTCTCGCCGGCGGCTCGCAAGCTTCCCGGTCTATTCGTGTGAAAGTTACTGCGGCTGGAACGCAGTCGGTTGCCAATACCGCGACTGTTGCTTCTACCAATGGTCAAACAAGTTCCTGCAGTGTTTCTATTACCGCAACCGGACAGGTTAGCTTGCCACCATCCTCTGCTCCCTCGGCACTCCCCACTGCCGGTGTGTTTGAGGTGACGGCTGGTACGATGGGTGCTGGTGTCCTCCTCCTTCTCGTGGGAGCACTGGGACTGCTATTGCTCTAATTACATAGAACCAATAAGGTCTGACCTGCCCTTCGGGTTGGGCACTTCCATACAAGTCAGACCTTCTCACCCTACTTCGGTTTACTTATTTGAGAGTTTCAGGTCTCTCCGCCCTATTTCCAGGATGGCATAATCGAGAACAGCGAGTTCCAGTACCAGTGGGGCATGGGCGTGCCGTAGTACACCGGAATCAAAAATATAAAGCACACAACACAAAGTGCGATACACGCTATCCATACTTTTCTGGGTATCTCTGACAGCCACAGCGCGAGAAGACTACAGAGAAAAAAAGCGCTCGGGAGGTAGTGATAGAAAAACATAATGCGCGGGGAGAACGCCCAGGGAACGGTAAAAATAAGGTAGCTGGCGCTAAGAAGTAGGTATGGATATTTTCGTATTTTTGGCAGTAGCATGACAAAAGAAACGAGGCCCAACCAGAGGACAAGAGGATTGCCCTGCGCGTAGATGTTGCTGATCACGCTTTTGCCATAGTCTACGTAATACCATACTGGACGAATGTCGAATATCCACTGTAGCGGTATTGATTGGTACGCGTGCGTGGCTTTCAGGTGGGTGTGGTAGTACCACATCTGCCGCTGCAGTTCCCACCACTGTCCCCAAGTGTGACCAATTACAAAAAATGGGGTAAAGGCAAGGATATAGATAATTATTACGATAAGCAGCAACCGTAGGGTGTGAAGTATTGCGCGGAGGATGTTAATGGGAGCCCGGAGGAGTGACCACTTCTCGTGGAGATACACGATACCCAGGGGAATAATACCGTATAGCGCGGACCATTTTGACGCGAGTGAGAGACCAAAGAGGATTGCACTCCATTTCCACCGCGATTTTACCGCTAGGTACAGCGACCACACGTAGAATACAAGCATATACATGTCGTTCATGCCAATTCGTGATTGTGAAAGGTGTAGTCCCTCTATTGAAACAAAGAAGGCTGAGAGAAGCGCCGCTCTCCGGTTCTTTGTTAGTGTTAGCACTAATTTATAGAGGCCAAGAACACTTAAGACTCCAGCTATGGCAGAACCAATACGCCAGCCAAAGCTATTCTCTCCAAATAGAAGCATGCCGGCAACCATGCCATATTTTGCGACTGGTGGATGTGTCCACTCGTATGCCACACCCTTCGGCGGTGTCGTCCACCACTCCCATGCGGCCTTATTGTTGTGTAGATATTGCCGTGCTGTAAAGGCATGGTACACTTCGTCGAAAATATACACTTTGGGATAGGACAGGTTGTAGATACGTAAAAAGCTTGCAAGACAGAGTACGAGGAATAGCATCTTATTACGAGATAACCATAGTCGGATTTTTTGCGTGTATTTGGGCCAATCCCAAATCATTACCATGGCGAACGTCGTCAGTACGTTTACCCACGATACCGCCCCCATAACCCACGGAGCAACCGGCCAGGTCTGGCTGTTATTTACCCAATAAAATGCTGCCCAGAGATTTATGGAATAGGTAATTGTCAAGATCGTGTACGGAATAATGAGCCACGTGTCAAAGGCCACAGCAATTGCAAGCGCGGGAATGCCGAACAACAGATGACGCTCGTGCATGCGGGTGGTAAAGGTATAAAAAGCAATGAGGAGCGTTGCCACGATACGGAAGACGTATTTTCGATCCCATTTCGCTTTCCTCCATCCAAGCAAGGTGTACACAGCTGCAAGCGAGAACAGTATGAGACCAAACGTGTGCGCGGATAATCCAAGCACTATTTGATTGTCCGGTGGCCATGACGAGGGATGGG
The DNA here is from genome assembly GCA_021788365.1 of bacterium. GTDB lineage: Bacteria > Patescibacteriota > Microgenomatia > UBA1400 > UBA12108 > JAJYKS01. The sequence continues at coordinate 35,666 of JAJYKS010000004.1, read as the reverse complement.
GAATTACCGACCACAGATTCCACGCGTTTATGGTTGTGTACGGATATGTTCCCGATTGAGACAAGGCGCGAGAGAACAACAATATGAACGCGGTAGCGGGATTACCCGATCCGTTCATGGGCATTGCCGTCACCAAAAATGCAGCTAAAGATGTTAGGAAATAAAGGATGGACGGAAAAAACGACCGACGGAGCATAATCACTAGAAATACCGGTAGCGCGACGAGCATGATGGGCTTGTAGGCCACAGAAAGACCGAAAAGAGTGGCGGAGAATATCACACACCCTGTGTGTGAGGTCGCTTTTTTCACACCGGGTGTGATGAGCAGGAGGGAAAGTAAAGTCATGAGTGCCGGGATCGTATCTACTTGACCCCAGAAAGCTGTATTGCCAATCAAAACCGGGGAAAGCAAGAGAAGTACAATGATGCCCTTGTATCGTGTGATGTGCTTTAGCGACCGAGCAATAAAGTAAATGAGCGTAAGCTCAATTGTGGACATCATAAGTTTAAATACGAGATCAAATGAAAGATGCGCGGCAGTTGAAATCCACAGAACAGGAACGAGCGTGTACAGCGGAAGCGGCATGTAGTCGGACCAAGTGGAACTAAAAAAATGAGTTGGGCCTACACGATCCATTGTTATCGCCCACGAATGGAATGTGCCCATATCATAGTACTGGGCTGGAGTGGTCGCACCGTATAGACGGATGGCTATGGCGAGGAGCCAGACGACTATCCACAACCACGTAAAGGTCAGACCTTTTTTTTCATTGCGAAAGATTTTTTGCCACATAGTCGTGTACCGCTGCCCAATCTTTGACCGGAATTAATACCCATTGTCCTTGATAGGGAGTTGTATTTGTCGGGTTTGTTAATAGATCGTCGATGTTTATTGGCTGAACCACTTGCCCGCTTTGCTCGAACGCTAGAAACAACTTAAAGAAGCTGCCATACTGCCCTGCATCGATGTCGGTAGTGATCGAGCCTAGGAAGCTATTTTCTACTTTTTGTAGTGTATTGAAGTTGAACAATGTCGCACCTGATAGTAGTTTGTTCTTGAAAGCGACAAGTATCTTTTGTTGACGAACTGACCGGGCAAAATCGGTTCCTTCTATTCCTTCTGCGTGGCGAGATCGGGCGAATTTTAAGGCTGTTGTGCCATCCATGTGTGCTGGACCCGCGTCAAAATGGATATGCTCGTAGCGTGCACTCTCTGGCTCGGCATTTTCTTTCCCGGGTATTGGATACATGTAGTCGTCGAACGTGCGATCGACGGTAATGTCGAGACCACCGACTGCATCGATTGCCTTTACAAAACCATTGAAATCAATCATAACCACGTAGTGTACCGGCAAACCGGTCACTTCAGTCACCACCGATTTTTCGAGATTAAGACCACCCGTTACCCCATTTTTTTGAGACCCGTAATAGTAAGCCGTGTTGATTTTTGCCTGCATAGACGTAACCCATATATCCCGAGGAATCGAGATCATGGAAACTTTATGCGTTGTCTGATTTATGGAAACAAGGATCATACTGTCGGTTAAATCGGGACCTTCGTGGCCGGCGCCGCCAATGCCAAGAAGTAGTATGTTGGTACGACCGCCATCACTTTTTATTGTCTCTTCTGGTCTCGCAACTATACCAGTGACGATTTTTTGTGCGGTGCGGTTCTTGGCGTACCATACACCAAGCGCCGCTAGCCCCACCACGAGTATACCAACCATGGTAAGTAGCCATGGATGATGCAGCAGTCCCTTAACCTTTTCCATGAATATATGCCTCTATTGTTGCTATAAACTGCTTTGGATCAAGACAGGCTGTTGCGACAAGTACTCCACCAAGTCCAAGCAAGCGGAGCGCTGCAACGTTCTGTTCGTTGACCGAGCCACCATACATCACTGGGTGAGTGGGGGCGTATGAGTGGATGCGATCGGTAACCTTTTTTATATCCTCGGGCGCGGCGCTTTCCGTGCCGCCAATATCTCCGGGTGGTTCGTAACAAAAGAGGCAGCGAGCGCGAAGTGAATCGTCGAGTGCAGCAAATTGCGGCGTAATGTCCTCTGTAGACAGACAGATTATGGGAGTGATTCCTACATCTAGTAGTTGGCGTACTTTAGCGGCTACGTCGGATGGAGTTTCGTGGAAATATCGGCGGCGCTCGGAGTGACCAACGAGGCAATATTTTATATCAAGATCGACTAGCTGCGAGGCGTTTACCGCCCCGGTGTACGAACCCACGGGAAAGGGAGAGACGTCCTGGGCGGCAAGGGAGATATCCGGCGAATCGGTGGATCGGCGAGTCTGTACGTCAGGTTGTCGGTGAGCTAGTTTGTCGGAAAACAGTTCGAGATGTATGTGACTTGGTGCTACCGATACTTCAACTTCACTCAAGAATGGGTGAGCTGAGACAATTTCGAGCCATTTTTTCGCCTCGGAGGCGAGTTTGTGAGACTTGAAGTTGGCGAGTATTAAGAATGTCATAGCATGCTTATATGTGTCGTGTGGCAGTAACCTGAGTATACCGCAGGAGCGGCTTTTAGGATATTATGGAGCACATGGCGGAAGAGTACCTGAACGAACTAAACGAAGAGCAACGTAGTGCCGCACTCCATACTGGCTCACCGCTTCTTATACTCGCCGGAGCCGGGAGCGGTAAGACCAAGACTCTAACCTACAAAGCTGCACATCTTGTCCATAGTGGCGAGGCACAGCCCGAAGAAATACTCCTTGTCACTTTTACCAACAAGGCTGCCGGTGAAATGCGGGAGCGCGTTACACGGGTAACCGGCGCTCGACTCCCCAATGTGGGAACCTTTCATTCGATGGCGGCACGACTTATACGACGAAATGCCACTGCCGCTGGACTGTCTCCGGATTTTGTTATTTATGATGATGGTGACCAAGAGGATCTCGTGAAACAAATCTCTGCAACTCTTAATCTTGACCCCAAGCGTTATCGACCCCGAGCCATTATGGGGGCCATATCGGGAGCAAAACAAGAGCTGGTGGACGCCTCAACTTATGCCACTCTGGCTCGCGGACCGTTCCAAGAGGTTGTTGCTGACGTATATCAGCAGTATGAAAAAAATCTCAAAACATATTCGGCGGTGGACTTTGACGATCTCCTCTCTCTAGTTGTTCGTATGTTTCAGCGTAATCCGACTGTATTATCATATTATCAGGACCAGTTTCGTTATATTTTTGTTGACGAATATCAAGATACAAATACTGCACAGTACACCCTAACAAAACTTTTAGCTGATCGGGATAAGCGACTTACTGTTGTTGGAGATGCGTCTCAGTCAATTTACCGCTGGCGTGGAGCAGACTACCGCAATATCGAACGATTGAAAAAGGACTATCCTACGCTGACCGAGATCCGATTGGAACGCAACTATCGCTCGACGCAAAATATCCTTACTGCTGCTACGAACGTCATTGACAACAACCATGGGCACCCCGTTCTAAATCTCTGGACCGATGCAGGAGACGGAGAGAAGATACGACTTCTCGAGAATTATAGCGGTAGTGAGGAGGCACGGCGGGTAACTGACGAAATTGTACGGCTCCACACAGACCATTCGTGGAGCGACATCGCGATCCTGTATCGCACCAATGCCCAAAGTCGCGGGATTGAGGAGGCATTTATACGCTCGGGGGTGCCTTACGTCTTGGTGGGTGGGACAAAGTTTTATGAGCGCAAGGAGATAAAAGATCTTTTGGCATACCTACGTATCCTCCTCAATCCGGATGATGGAGTTTCTATGGCTCGAGCAGAAAAAAATGGTAAGCGGCGACTGGCGGATGTGATGCGACTTCTCGAGACTATGCCTATTAAGACGGTATCCCCTGCCGTCCTACTTGAGGAAGTTTTGACTGCCTCCCAATTCCTTAAACAATTTGATGAAGAAGTAGATGAGGACTTGTCTCGCATAGAAAATATACGCGAGCTGCAAAGCGTTGCAACTGAGTTTGCCGATTTGCCCACTTTCCTTGAAAATGTTGCGCTCGTGCAGAGCGAGTATTATGCGGATGAAAAATCAAAAAAATCTAAAGATACTGTTATGCTCATGACTCTCCATGCGGCAAAGGGGCTCGAGTTTCCTATTGTGTTTATTGTGGGAATGGAAGAAGGACTCTTCCCCCACTCTCGTAGTCTCACTGACAACGAGGAGATGGAAGAGGAGCGACGGCTCGCGTATGTCGGTATAACCCGAGCAAAACAAACACTTTACTTGTCTTGGGCAAGGAGTCGAGTGCTATGGGGTAGCCAGGGTATGCAAACCAAGAGTCGATTCATCGATGAGATTAATCCTCAGTTAATTCAGTCAGTCGGTGAACCCTCCTTCGCCAAGGCTTCGGCGGGTAAGTCGGAGTTTCAGAAGATTACAAAAAGTGATGCAGATTTTTGGCGGGAGCACGGGGCGCAACTAAAAACGAAGAAGTCGGGTATTCGGATAGACTCATTGTCGGATACCACGCTTGATGATTTTCTTTCTGGTAATTTGTCGGTTGACGAACTCTTGAACCGATAGCGATGCTACAATTGTCTCATGTCTATTCTGGAAGTTACTGATGGGAAATACAAGGCACAGTGGGACAAGCTTGTCCGGCACCCCATGCAATCCTGGGAGTGGGGTGAGTTCCGAGAGAAGACCGGTGTGCGTGTGGCACGATACGGCGTATTTACGCGAAACAAATTTACCCTACCTGCACAAGTCACCATTCACCCTATTCCTCACACGCCCTGGACTATTGGCTACTACCCAAAAGGTAGTATGCCACTAAACGCTCAGACCGCTGAGGTGCTGCAAAAAATTGCGAAGCAATATGCCTGCGTGTACATAAAGTGCGAGCCAAAGATTGAGGTGCAAGATTCAAGATTTAAGATTCAAGATTTAAGAGGCGTTGGCTTCGTGCCGGGGCGACCATTGTTTACCAAATATAACTTTGTGTTGGATGTGACTCCGAGCGAAGAAGATCTCCTCAAAAATATGAAGCAGAAGACCCGGTACAACATACGGGTTGCGGAGAAGCGAGGGGTAACTGTGGCAATAGACGATTCCCCCCTCGCATTTGAGCGATACCTAGAGCTCACCACCGAGACGACAAAGAGGCAAGGTTTTTATGCACATACACCAGCCTACCACCGAAAGATGTGGGAGACCTTGCACGATGCGGGTATTGCTCATATTTTAACGGCAAAATACGAAGGGGAGATCATTACCGCCTGGATACTCTTCCGGTTTGGCAATACCCTCTACTATCCCTATGGTGCGAGCACACGAGAACATCGCGAGGTAATGGCTAACAATCTCGTCATGTGGGAGGCAATACGGTTGGCCAAACTGTGGGGGCTGCAATATCTCGACATGTGGGGAGCGCTGGGGGTAGATGCCGACCCTCACGACCCGTGGTACGGATTCCATACATTTAAGCTTGGGTACGGCGCACGGCACGCCGAGTACATGGGAACCTGGGATTATGTAGCGAATCCCTTTCTTTACCCGCTCATCCGAACAGTGGAAGAAGTCCGCTGGAAGCTACTTCACGCGTTACGCTAATTATTTCGTGCGTTCGACACTGACCGTACACTCGGTAACGAGGGCGGCAAGCGTGCCAATCACGGCAAGCGCAGGAATTAGCACCGCACCAATGACTCCAGCGGTAACTGGCAGGGAAAGGATGGTTTTCCCTTTATTGTCTTTTACCGTGATGCGGCGGACGTTGCCTTCTTTGATAAGCTGTTTGATTTTGGTGACGACCTTCTTGCCCTCAACCTTGAATTCTTCTTTCATTTTTTTACTAACCACTGGTTTCTTCTTTGGTGCTGGTTTTGCTTTTGGCATGATACCTCCTTTTATGAGCTACTGCGTAAGTATATCATTTCACAATACCGAGTATTGAAATCCCGGCTAGTGCTATTGCTGCTGAGATAATTTTTTTGTGCAGGTTAGATTTATCTTTGAGTAGAAACACTTCCAGTAGAATTATTATGAATACAACAGCGTTGTTGATTGAGTCGATGCGACCAACTTCGCCTCCTACTGTATATGCCACAAAGTTCAGCTTGTTCCAAATGAAGAATGTGAGAGCAGATATAAATACAACTTTAATTGTGTTCGGTTCTATTCTTCTTAGATCTTTAACTATTATTTTCCCTCGATATAACAAGCCAACGATTCCTATACTAAAGGCAAAAAGAACTTGATATATGTGAGGAGTAAATTCGAGTGAAAAACCTTTGTCTAATGTAAACGCAATGCCATACAGTGCGGCGCCAGCAAGTGCATAATTGTTTGATTTGTTCCACTTTAATTTTTTGTCATAGTTAAGATAAACAATTGCCAGTAATATAATGACAGACCCGACGAATTTTAGAAGTGTTACTGATTCGTGGAAGAATATTATGCCTAGCGCGGTTGATACAATAATTGATGAGCTTACCAAGATACTATTTACACTTGCTGCACCACCTTTATAGCTTGTGTAGTACAGTGTTCCCGCCCAGAAATAGATGCTACCTAAAGCAAACATTTTTACTAGTAGGTTAATCGTTAAAGTTGGAAATATGGGCTTCGTGAACAAAAATACATAGATTAGCGCGAGAGTTCCCTGAAATATCCAAACTCCGAAATTGTTTGCTTCAGCACTAATATCATCTTTTCGATTGAGAGCGACTTTTTGGGCTATTTCAGCGAAGGCAAGAATGGTAACTGATACGATAGTGAGAATAAACCATAATGGCATAAATTCCTTTTTGTTTTTCTTATGCTAGTAGCATTATACCTGCCTTGGTGACGGCGGCGAGGAGTTTTTAGGTAGTGGGGATGCCTTCGGGCCAACAATGGTCTCGAAATACACACGTTTCACATGTTTTATAGTTTTTGGTGCGGGGGAAATGCAGCGCGCGAATTTCTTTCATGGCATCTAAAATTACTTTTTTAAGCTCAACCACCTCTTCATCGGCGATCTTAAAACGTCGTATTCCATCTTTATTACTTACTGCAGGCTCTTCGACGAAGTCTAATTCTGCTTCGCCAAAATGTACTTTTAACCGAGTATCTAAGTCGATTAACAACTTGTAAAAGATCAGCTGACGCTTGAGATCTCCACGACTGTCAGCCGTCGTCCCTTCGATTTGTCCTACCGTCTTTCCCTTCCCGGTTTTGTAATCTATGACCCGGATGAGACGATCAGATTCGTCGGACCATTCCATGCGATCGATTTTGCCCGTGAGTGTGATGTCGCGTAAGCCATCTGCCATATGCACACGTGAGAAGCGCTCTAGAAATAGCGGTGGACGTACATCGTCCAAATGAAAGTCATAGTAGGCTGAGAGAATCTTGTCTCCTTGTGCGAGGCGATTCTCAAGATCTTTTTTACCGATAACCTCTTTTTTTAGTGCAGTACGAAATGTTTCTAATAAAAAGTCTTTGGTAGGACGGGCACTGTCTTCCTTTAGCTTTTTGTAAAAGAGTTCTAGGGCTTTGTGCACGGCTGTCCCAAAAGCAAGGTGGGGCTTTTTGGCGTGTGGTACTTTTAGTAGCTTGTCTAGCTTAAATAAATAGGCGCACGAAAGATAGGTGTTCAGGGCCGTCACGGAGAGTGAAAAGTCATCTACCAACGGAGAGAGAAAAGCTATTTCATCTTTTGGCATGTTGAGCGGTGGAGCCGACGATAAGAGCTTTTCCATGTGTGCGTGTGCTTCTTCTTCAACATCGGTAACGTTTACCTCCGTCATCCGTCCGTCGCCTATTTCGGTGAGGAACATCGTGGGTGCCGATGGGCGAGATTTGCCATAGCTTGTGTAGTAATCTGCGCGTGTTATGGTGAGCGAGTGTTTCGCTCGTGTCATGGCCACATAAAAAAGGCGGCGTTCGTCTTCATTTTTTTCTTTTTCCGAGAGCTTGGTGTTCTTTACCAGTTCTTCGGGGAGCGTAATAAGTTCCCTATTTTTATTATTCCCCCAGACTCCGTCGGCGGCATGAAAAATATAAACGTGTTCCCACTCTAACCCCTTGGCAGAGTGCGCCGTCGTCAGTGCTATTGCTTCTTTGCTTTTACCAAAATTAGATTCGTCTAGCCGCAGATGGTTTTCCTCCATTAGATCGAGGTTGGCGAGGAACTCTTTAAGGTCCATGGTTTTGTCAAAGCGATTCATACGCTTTACTTCATCGAACAGTGTATTTAGACGCGACAGGCGGTGGTGGCTATCCTGTTGATTTAGCACCCATTTGAGATACCCGGATTTATTGAGGACCGTTTCAAAGAATTCGGTAAATACAACATTGGCGTCTAGCTGCTGCCAAGTGGTAAGCAGTGAAAGTACGTGTTCTAGCTTGTCTACACCTCGCAAGTGAAGCGAGGAAAGCAGCTTGGGGTCGGCCATGACGTCAAAAAGAGATAGACGTTTTTCCGCAGCAGCACGAGAGAGTACGAGGACATCTAGCGGATCTACTCCAAAAATATCATAGTGAAGAATGGTGAAGAGATCCTCATCATCTTCTTTTATTCGCATTTCGTAAATGACGCGGAAAATTTTTAAGAGGTTGCGCACTGTCGCGTCTTCTAGCACGTTGGCTCCACCTTGCACTGCGTAGTCTAATCCATAGCGTACTAGCGTATCAGCTATTAGCCGAGATTCTATGTTAGTGCGGTAGATAACGGCGATATCTGCCGGACTCGCCCCTGCTTTTATTTTTTTGCGAATGTCTTCCGCTAGGTAGATAACTTCGGCGGTGCTACTACTCACCGCAGCGATATTTATTCTTTTCCCTATTCCTGATACCGATGAGAGGTGCGAATCCATCCCGGGTACTACGTCGCCTATCCGTAGATTGTTGTGGGCGATTACTCCTTCTGCGGCGTTAAGAATGGTTTGTGTGGAACGGTAGTTTTCTTTGAGTGTAATTACGGTTGCGTGAGGGAAGACCTTCATAAATGAGAGTTGATTTTCAATAGATGCACCTTGGAAGCGATAAATGGATTGATCAGGATCACCTACAACAAAGACGTTGGCGTGTTCTCCCCAATACGAAGCCAGTGTCATGAGTAGTATGTTTTGAGCACTATTCGTATCCTGGTATTCGTCTATTAAAAAATACTGAAAACGTTCTTGCAGTGAGGCTAAAAGCTCGCGATTCTTTGTGAGTGATACACTAACGGCGGTAATCATGTCATCGAAGTCAAACCTGCTGGTGCGCTGTAATTCTTCTTGGTAGGCCTCATATAACTTGACCAGTTCGTTGTTCTTTTTAAGACTGCGGCTGCGTTTCGCCATTTCTACTTTTTTTAATTCGGCCGCTTCTTCCGAGTCGAGAAATGATTGTTCTTTCGTTAAGATCTCGCGGAGCGCGGTAGGAGAGACCCCTTCTCGTTTTAGATCGCTCACGGCCCCTAGGATTGCGCGCGCGTAGTGGTGTGGGGCGCCTACCGGGTACAGCTCTTTGGGCGCGGTGCTATCAAGAAGTTTGTAGATGAGCTTGAGTTTTTCTAGATCAGAGAGTGGCTCCGCGGATGGATCTATCGTGAATGAATCGGGATTGTCTTTTATGACGTCCAAACAGAAACTATGGAAGGTACTTATGTTGCAATAGTAGGCGGCAGTGCCGATGAGGCCAATAAGCCGTTCCCGCATGGCACGGGCCCCTGACTCGGTGAATGTAAGGGCTAGTATGGCATCGGGATCGGTGTCGGTTTTCTTTAGTATGTTGGCGATACGGAGGGCGATGGTTTGTGTTTTTCCCGTACCGGGGCCGGCGACGACCATCACGGGCCCGTCTAGTGTATCCACGGCTGTCCGCTGTTCAGGGTTTAGCGCTTTGTAGGCTTTGGTAAAATTTGTTGTTGTGATCATGCTAAACTACTGCTCGGATTCGCCGGATTTTAGGGTATTACCCTGGCGATATGACTCTATCTTCTTAATCTTGCTTTCCATCATCTTGTAACGAGTTGTGTGTATGTGATCAAATGAGTCACGAAGTTTCTCAATTGTATCGTCGAATTTATTAAACTCTACCGTAAATTTTCCCCATTCCTCAACAAATTCAGTGATATGTTTTACGATTTTGCGGAGGTTGTTCTCCACCATGAAGTTGCGATAACTCTCCATAACGGTGCGGGCAACTATGAGGAATGTAAACGGTGAAACAATCATGACCTTTTTGCTCATAGCTTCATCAACAATCCCGGGAAATTGCTGGTTTATAAAGGAAAAGAGTAGTTCGTTTGGTACAAACATGATTGCGTAGTCGAGTGTTCCCTTTTCGCTATTTATATATCCTCGCTCCACGATTTGTTTCAGTTTGGTGCGAACGTCACTCTCGAATTTTTTCAGAAGTGTCTCCTTCTCTGCTTTGCCGTTTGCCAGCGATGCCTCTTGGATCGCGGCGTACGGGAATTTCACGTCTACCGCAACCTTACGACCATTTGGTAGGAGTAGCGTTATGTCTGGGCGTACGTCACCATCTCCCAGTTTCTCCTGACGACTATAATGAACTCCTTCGATGAGGCCTGCGGAGCGCAGGATATCTTCTATTATTCGTTCCCCCCAAGCACCTCGCGTTTGATTGTTCGAGAGAACGTTTTTTAGTGCGTCGGTGGTGGTTTTTAGCTCGGCCGTGGTTTTTTGATGTTCTTCTATGGCACGTTTGACTTCGCCAAATTGTTTATCACGCTCGCTCTCCATGGCGCGCAGGTCTTTTTGTCGCTCTTTAAGTTCCAGTTGTAGGTTTTTTACCAGTTCGGTGATTGTGTCTTTGTCATTCTCGAGGATGTTTTTTGTCTGTTCTCCTACTTTGTTTGTGATCTCACCGAATACTTGATTGACGATGGCTTTTGTTTTATTCTCTTGCAGGCGTGAAATCAGCAGATATAGTACACCAAACCCAATCCCGATTGCGATTAAGAGTATTAACAGCGGAGCGGCATCCATGTTTCTATTATAATGCCTGTATGCATATCTTGCCGAAACTTTTTGGTGTACTACTTTTGTGGGGTGTTGTCGCGTATATTATCTTTTTTATTGACCCAAGTCTTCTAAAGAACGTGTGGTTGCCAGGATTGTATTTACCTTTTGTCTTGGCTGTCGGAGCGGCAGCGTGGTATACATTTGCACTTTTTGCGAGACGTGGGTGGGGTGCGTTTGCACTGGCATTCCTTGTCATGGGATTTTTTGTCCTCACTTTCCTTCATCTTATGTATCCTATTCTTGGATTAGTAATTGTTTTTTTGGCACTATTTATCGCATATCTCACTTTCATCCACTAAAGCGATCTGCTATCATCGAGGTGTATGCAACGATCTAAAGATCAACTCAACAAAAATATTCAAGATCAAGTACGCAAGATACTTTTCCAAGTTCTTGCAGATGCCAAGAGCGATGTAGATGTGGAACTTATTCTCCAATCGCTTATGTCGGAAGCCGAGATACTTAGTCTTGCTAAGCGACTGGCGATAGGTGTGTTCCTAGATAAGGGCCAGTCGTATGAGCACATTCACGACACGCTTAAAGTATCTACCGCAACTGTCGCAAGCGTTGCCAGCTCTATGAACAAAAAAGGCATGCAGATGGCACTTGCCCGCGTAAAGGCTGAGGAGTGGGCGGACGTGTGGAGTATCCGCATTTCCCATGCACTCGAGAAGATCATGAAGACGAAATGACCCCTCGAGTTGTATACTAGCGTCAATGGCGAAGTATTACATTACAACGACGGCACCTTATGTGAACGCGAAACCCCATGTCGGGTTTGCGGCAGAAATCATCCGAGCCGATACCCTCGCGCGATATCACCGCGCGCTTGGCGACGAAGTCTTTTTTAACACCGGCACCGACGAACATGGAAAAAAAATATACGAGAAGGCACTCGGAGAAAACAAAGACCCACAGATATATGTGAATGAATACGCGGCAAAGTTCGACAGCCTAAAAAAAGCTCTTCATCTTTCGTATAACAGTTTTCAGCGTTCAACCAATCCTGATCACCTTTCGGCAGCACAGGAGATGTGGCGGCGGGTAGCTGCGGCCGGATACATACGAAAAGGTATTTATAAAGCTAAGTACTGTGTTGGGTGTGAATTGGAGAAGCAAGATTCTGAACTTGTTGACGGGCGATGTCCACTTCACCCAAACAAAGATCTTGAGTATATAGAGGAAGAAAATTACTTTTTCCAATTCTCCAAACTCGCAGACAAACTCCTTGCCCACTACGATCGCTATCCTGACTTTGTCATTCCCTCGAATCGACAAAAGGAAATACGAAATTTTGTCGCATCAGGCTTATCTGATTTTAGTATCTCACGGCTTGCCGAGAAGATGCCGTGGGGGGTGCCCGTGCCAGATGACCCAAAACATGTCATGTATGTGTGGTTTGATGCGCTAACCTACTATATATCCGCACTCGGTTGGCCCACCTTTGCTGAAGCTATGGCGGGCAAGCCTAATAAATTTGAGGAATTCTGGGGAACAATTGACCGTCCCAATGCCGTCCAGGTGTGCGGCAAAGATAATTTGCGCCAGCAAACGGCAATGTGGCAAGCTATGCTTTTGGCAGCAGGTCTTCCTCCAAGTAGACAGATATTTGTCGGAGGTTTTATTACCAGCGGCGGACAGAAGATGAGTAAATCGCTTGGCAATGTTATTGACCCTATCGAGTACGTTCATCACTATGGAACCGACGCATTACGGTACTACCTTCTGGCTAAGATTAGTCCCTTTGAGGATAGCGATATGACGCAAGAAAAATTTGAGCAGGCTTACCAGGCGGATCTCGCAAATGGACTCGGGAATTTGGTTGCACGAGTTGCTGCTATGGCAGCAAGTATTGATTCAAGATTTAATATTCAAGATTCAAGAATAAGTGAGATTGTTGGAGAGAAACTTGGGGCTTATAAGTTTGATGAGGCAATGACTGACATCTGGAGCCGTATTTCCCAGGCAGACCAAATGATTTCTGAGAAGCGGGTATGGGAGATGAAGGGAGATGATAAGCAACGGGCGATCGAAGGATTGGTGGAGGCAATATGGCAGATCGCGGTTGACCTTTCGCCGTTTTTACCGGAGACAGCTGAGAAGATACAAAAACAGTTCTCGGCAGCGAGGATAGAGAAGACAGCCCCATTATTCCCGCGACTCGCGGTAAGATAGACTCATGCTTTTCGATTGTCACGCCCATGTGTGGTGGGATAGTTTCTCCGAAGATTTTGACGCAGTACTTGAGAGAGCAAAAATGGCTGGCGTTGAGAAGATTATTGCTCCGGGAACAGATTTGGAAACCAGTAGGCGGGCGGTGGTGCTTGCAAAAAAACATCCGAAAACTATTTATGCGGCTGCGGGAATACACCCAGAAGAAATCCCATCCTTGCAGGATTCTCCTGGTCTCGCTGACGCTCGACTAAACATCTCGGCCAGTAGCCGAGATTTACTTAGCAGGAGAATCCTGGAGTTGCGCCAGCTTATTACGAATAACCGAGAGCATATTGTCGCTGTTGGAGAAATAGGAACGGACAAGAACAATGAACAACTGAAAAATAGCATAAAAGAACAAATGCACCTGTTTCGGGAGCAATGCCTGCTAGCGCTGGAGTATGATTTACCAATCATTGTGCATACACGAGAAAGCTTGCCGGAGACACTGGAAGTATTGGATACTTTACCTGCCATGCCGCCGGGGCAATTTCACTGTTTTTCCTATGACGAGGCAGGGCTGTCGGAGATACTAGGGCGCGGGTTTTATGTGTCATTTTGCGGAAATATAAGCTGGAGTAAGCGGCTCCAAAGCATTCTCCCAACAGTGCCGGTTGAGCGCCTCCTGTTGGAAACAGACAGTCCACTCATGATGCCGAGAGACAAAAAGGGCGATCCTATCGACCTGTCTTTACGTAACGAACCAGCAAATGTTAGAATACTCGCCCAGATCATCGCCGACCTACGAGGAGTCTCCTTGCAGGACATTGGTGCGATTACAACGGAGAATGCACAGCGTTTGTTTCATATATGAATAATTTACGTACGTGGATGCGGCGACATCCGGTGAAAACCAAGCGAGCACTCGAGATACTCCCGGGCTTTGTGTCGTGGTTTCTTATTCTTTTCCCCGTGTGGGGATCTATTGTGATTCCGCAAATAGTCGCCTACTATATCATTGCGTTTTCCGTGTACTGGTTTTACCGATCGATGACTACCGCCGCGATGAGCGTGCTTGGCTATTTTAAGTTGCGGTCATATCAGGTTTACGATTGGATGGGCGACGTAAAGCTCTTCCCGGATTGGAAGCGTGTTCACCATATTGTTGTGATACCTACCTACAAAGAACCGCTCCCTACTCTCAAGCGTACGTTGGACAAGCTGGCTGAACAGACATATCCGGTGAAGCACATTCACGTCATGCTAAGTTTTGAGGATCGTGAAGGGAAACCAGCACGTGAGAAAGCTGCTGAACTCATAAAAGTTTATCGAAAAATGTTTGGACATCTTTGGGTTACCTATCATCCTGACCTTCCTGGCGAAGTAAAAGGAAAATCGTCCAATACTTCGTGGGGAGCCAAGGAAGCTAAACGAATATTGGTGGACACTGAAGGTAGGAATATTGACTATATAACTATAACCAGCGAGGATGCTGATGCCATGCTTCATCCCTCGTATTTTGCCTGCCTTACCTACCACTTTCTCGATGACCCGAACCGATACACAACTATCTGGCAAGCAATCCTCATGTTTTACAACAATATTTGGCGTGTGCCGCTTTTTGTGCGCGTTTTTTCTTCGAGTGCATCAGTCATGTTACTTGCAACCATTGCGCGCAAGGATCGGCTTATTAATTTTTCGACGTATACCGCAAGCCTTAAGATGATCGATGCCATCGGTTATTGGGATGTAGATGTTATACCTGAAGATTGGCGACTTTTCTTCAAGGCCTTCTTTTCCTTGAATGGCAAGGTTACGGTTGAGCCGCTGTATCTTCCTATTATGGCGGATGCTGCTGAGGCGGAGGGGGTTGTTAAAACCTACCTTAATCAGTACGAACAGGTAAAACGATGGGCATGGGGCGTATCGGATACCCCGTATATTGTCTCTCGGTGGATTATGAGTGGGAATGAGGTTCCGTTTTGGGATAAAACTATTCGAGTCTTCCGAGTTCTCGAAGACCATTTCCTATGGCCGGTTAACTGGTTTGCCATAACCCTCGGGGCTCTCCTGCCACCACTCCTTAACCAGAACTTCGCCCGTACCATGATCGGTAAAACCTTGCCCCAAGTAACAAGTGCAATCCTTACCGTGTGTTTGTTGGCGCTTTTGGTTATGGTCATTCTTAACTTCCGCCTAAGACCGCGACGCGAAGGGCGGCATATTCCGATTATCACGCCTTTGTGGGAGATATTCGAGTTTGTGACGACACCACTTGTTGGACTTCTTTTTACCGCTCTGCCCGGTATAGATGCACATACGCGTCTTATGCTTGGCAAGTATATAGAGTACCGGGTTACGGAAAAGGTGGCTCCAGAGGAGACATAATTGTGCTATTCTAGACGCATGACGTGGCTTGCAAGACTACATCGATGGGCAAACCGGAACGAATGGATCCTCTTTCTCCTTCTTGTCGTTCTTGTTTTGCGCGCTCCATCCCTGTTTGTCCCTCATTTTTATGGTGATGAAGAAATATACCTCGTCATGGGGCGGGCGTGGCGCGAGGGGTTATCTCTCTACAGGGTGGTCTTTGACCATAAACCACCGGGAATTTACGTGGTCGCGGGGGTATTCAACAACCTTTTTGCTTTCCACGCCGCGCTTACCGTGGCCATGCTTGGGCAAACAGTTTTGTTTTGGTTATTTGCCAGGCGGTTCTGGGAGGCACGACCCAAGCTTGCCTATATATCCTCACTTGTCTTTACCCTTCTTACCACTTTGCAGTGGTTTGAGGGTCTTGTTGTCAATGCGGAGCTTTTTATGATGATACCGGTCGTGGCAAGTCTCCTTATGGTCTGGCGTCTCGATTCCACCCGGAGCAAAAATGCTGGACATGTTTTATTAAAATATTTTGTGGGAGGAATTGTTGCGGGAATTGGACTTCTCTTTAAGATCCCTGTTGCGGCAGACATACTCGCGATTGCGCTGTACCTTTTTGCCTTTCGTAAAACATCGTTTTGGGGATCTATTCGCGGTTTTTTCTCCTGGCAGACATTTTTGTACCTTGGTGGATTCATACTTCCTCTCGGATTGACGTTGGTCTACTACTTTACTCGTGGTATTGGTCATAGCTATCTTTCGGCGGTGTTTACCGATAATTTTGGCTATATTTCTAGTGGTAGTCTCCATACTTTTTCGCTCATAGATACATTAAAGAATGGACTTGTGGCGAGAACTGGAATTCTTGTGGCGGTTGTCTTTCTTCTCTATCTTCTCCGAAAAAGATTGCCTACCGAGTTTGTTTTTGCGACATTGTGGTTTTCTTTCTCGTTTTACGCAGCTCTCCTTTCTGGGAGACCCTATCCCCACTATTTGTTGCAGCCTATCGTTCCGTTCTCACTTTTGCTACCATTTGTGTTTGTCCTTGATACCGTTGTGGGGTGGATGCTTGCAGCTCTTCTTCTTTTTATCGGTATTGTTGCAGGGAAATCACTTGGTTTTGGTACCTATCCGTTATGGACAATTTATACCGATGAGTATCAGCTCGTGACCAAACAAATTTCTTATTCCACCTACCTATCCCGTTACACTAATGCTCCACGAAATTATGATATTGGCGCGTACCTTTTGGCACATATGCTACCCGAGGATCGCCTTTATGTATGGGGTGCTGACGCAACTCTTTACAATATAACGGACCGTTTACCTGCTGCTGGGCGTTATACGGTAAGCTTTCATGTTGCAGATATGCATGCGTATGACGAAGTTATACAAGACTTGCGTGCACATGAGCCGCGCTATATTGTGATACTTCCTTCTGGTGGGAGTTTTCCCGAGCTATCGTCGCTCCTCTCTACTGATTACGTCTTGGTACATAGCATACTTGGATCTAACGTTTATCTTGAAATTGGATCTCGACACTAATATGGTAGTACAAAAATCCATTCCTATCCGGCGATTTGATTTGGGAAAGACGGCGGAAGAGTTAATACCAGATTTTACCAATCGTTTTGCATATCTTTTGGCGATTTTTGTGACATCACTTGCAGCTGGCTTACTTTGGTGGCTTCTTCCGCGCCTACCTCATATTGTTCCCCTCTATTTTACTGAACCGTGGGGCGAGGCTGAGCTTGCACCAAAACCGCTCCTTTTTCTTCTTCCCGGACTATCGCTTACTGTGACTGCCGTTAACATTGCTGTTTCTCGCTTGTTTGCCGGAGTTTCTCCTATTGTTCCTCGTATTCTTTCTATCGCTGCTGCCATACTTTCATTCATGTTTCTTTTTGCACTCGCGGGGATTGTACAATCACTTTTTCTATGATCGCACAACTTGTCTATGTTCCATTTATTTTTGCATTTGTGATCTCAACTGCGATCACCTACCTTACTATCCTTGTATATCGAGGACTCGGTATTGTTGATCGATCAACCAACAAAGAGCATCCTAAACATATTCATACCACCCCTGTTCCCCGAGGTGGTGGGCTCCCAATTTTCTTTTCGCTCTTTTTTACCACCATGTTGTTTGGCACTTTTGACGCTCATATGGCTGGGATATTTGTCGGAGCGTTTATTCTTATGATGCTTGGTGTTTTGGACGATATTATGGATCTTTCCCCTTATATTCGTCTCATACTTGGTATTGTCGCTGCGGCTTTGGTAGTGTTCTCTGGAATTGGTATTGCATTTGTTAGCAACCCCTTTGGTGGGAGTGTACTCCATTTTTCTGGACCAACCGTCGTGGCAAAGGTTCTTGGTGAAGTGCGTACGTTTAACATTATCGGTGACTTGCTGACTATTTTGTGGATCACCTGGGCTATGAATTTTGTAAACATGGGTGCAAAGGGACTTGATGGGCAGCTGCCTGGTGTTGTCGTTATCGCTGCGATTGTAATGGGCATCCTCAGTTTTCGATTTGTCAACGATGTGACAAGTTGGCCGAGTGCCCAGCTGTCGTTTGCCCTCGCCGGAGCGTATGGTGGATTCCTTCTTTTTAACCTGTATCCTCAGCGGATTATGCCGGGGTGGGGCGGTGGTAGTCTAGCTGGCTATTTCCTTGCAATCTTGTCTATCTTGTCGGGAGCTAAACTTGCGACTGCGCTCATTGTGCTCGGGGTACCTCTGATGGACGTCGTGTATGCTATTATTCGTCGGATACACGCTGGGAGATCGCCGGTATGGGGAGACGCGCAGCACCTCCATCACCAACTCCTCAAGCTCGGATGGAGTAAACGAGCTGTTGCTGCATTTTATTGGCTGGTCACGGCAGGCTTGGGCTGTGCGGCTTTGCAATTGAATAGCAGGATGAAGATCTATACAATCTTCTTACTAGGTGTTGTGGTTGGGGGGGTGTTGTTATGGATCAACTTATTCTTATCGCAAAAGTCGCGCGACCAGCGCAGTGGATAAAAAACATTACACTATTTGCCGCGATTGTTTTCTCCGGATTTTTGTTTGCTCCTGGCTACTTTAATAAAGTTGTGTGGGCGTTTATTCTCTTTTGTCTCCTTTCTTCTGCGATCTATATTTTTAATGATCTTGTCGATATAAAAAGTGACCGAGTACATCCATTTAAAAAAAATAGGCCACTGGCAAGCGGTGCCATACCGCTTGAGGTGGGGATATTCCTATTTCTTGTTCTTGCTGTGACATCACTTTTTTTTGCTCTCACTACCTCTACGTTTTTTTTCTTTGCCGCTTCTTCCTATTTTATTCTCAACATTATTTATTCTCTTTGGTGGAAGCGCGTACCTATCCTCGACGTGTTTTCCATTGCCGCCGGTTTCGTACTCCGAGTGTATGCGGGTGCTGTTGTCATAGATGTGCACATGGACGTCTGGTTCCTCCTGACCGTCGTGTCGGCATCTTTGTTCCTTGCTGTTGGGAAACGTCGATCTGAGATGACCCTACTCTCCGGCGCCGGCATTGACCCTCAAAAGCTCCGGAGCACGCTTGTCCACTACACACCGGACCTGCTTGATGCGTATACTTCGATGTTTGCCAATACCACGTGGCTGACCTACGCACTCTTTTCATTCCAGCATCCACCGTTTACCCCAGAAGGACGAGTACTTACCCTATTTACTCTTCTTCCCCGAACCCTTACGGCTTCAAAATGGCTTATGGCAACTGTGCCAGTTGTTATTTACGGTGTTATGCGGTATATGCAACTTATTTACGAACGGAATGTAGGCGAGAGCCCGCACAAAGTTCTCATGACCGATTGGCCACTTCTCACCACTGTGCTTGTGTGGGGGGTCATGGTTGTCACGATATTGTACTCGTAGTTTTACTTTACCAGCGTGATGTATTGACCAGACACGTAGCCTGGTTGTCCCTCAAATTGTACCTTGAACCAGCCTGTGTCGGTGGTAACACCAAGATAGGGTAGCTTCTCTCCAACATTGGCTTTACCAAGCTCGTCCGATGTGGCTGAAGCGTCTTTCCTGACCCGGAGCCAGCCTGTACCTGTTTGGTTGACCACTACATACGGTTTTGTTACCTCTGGGGTTGGACTTGGGGATGGACTGCTGCTCGCCCTGGCTGCGATTGTGGGGCTCGGAACTGGAGAGGGCTCGGCAGATACGGTAGCGGTGGTTGCGGGGGCAAGTGAGATTGTTTGACTGGCTAATTTGATATTTATAACTAGGTTATAGCCCTTGACCGCATTAACACTCACATCCTCTGCGACATAGCCAGGGGAGACAACGTTTACTTGGTGGGCCCCAGGGGCTATCTCCACGCTCGAGAGCGGGGTGAACCCGTGCGGTGTACCATCTATGGTGACGGTGACCGTGTCGGGATCGGAGATCACCGAGAGGGCGGTCTTGCCGGTTGGGTCTTGTTGTAGCGAGAGGGTATATCCTTGTGTGTCTGTGTCTGCCACGGCAAATGTGTGACTAATTACGGTTGAGACTGCTCCTGCTAGGGTAACCTTTGTTTCGTACGGCTCTAACCCGGCTACCCCTGCCTCGGGGACGAGTTTCACCGTATATGAACCTGCAGCTAGCGATTTATCCGAATAGGGAGTGTTCCCGACGTTCTTGCCGTTTAGGAAAACTGTTGAGACGGGAGTTGTGCTAATGTCGAGGCCGGCAGGGCTCTTATTGAAAAGGCTCTGCACGGTACAGCCGCCTAGGATGAGGCTTGTGGTGAAGACCAGGAGGAGCTTTTTCATATCGTAATCGTACCACAGATCCATGAGGTATAATGCCGATATCGGCCCAGTGGCGAAGAAGTAACGCGTTCGTCTGCAAAACGAATATGCGTGGGTGCGAATCCCACCTGGGCCTCTATTTTTTCCCTTGACTTCGGGTAATATTTGTGTCAATCTAAATCTGTGATAAGAGACCCTCGCGGTGGACATAATCGTGGATCGGTAAATGAAGACTTTTTCAAAGCGTGGACACCTCAAATGGCTTATGTTTTAGGCTTCATGTTTGCCGACGGTTCACTTGTTGATAGCAACGCTTCGAGTAGGACGTACTACCTTAGTTTTACAAATAATGACCTTGACTTACTAACACAAATAAAAGATGCCCTATCTTCAAATCACAAAATATACACAAGGACGCCTCGTGTCATGTTTCATAAAAACTGTAAATATGTTTCAAAACGGGGATATGTATTACGGATCGGCAATAAGGAAATGTATAACGATTTGATTATGCTTGGGTTGGGGCACAGGAAATCTAATACCATGAATTTTCCAAATGTCCCGAGTGATTATTTTTCTTTTTTCTTACGCGGATACTTTGACGGTGATGGGTGCGTTAGTTTTTATCTAGGGCCCACTAGGCACGTTTATGCACTTCGTGTTGCTTTCACCAGTGGTAGCATTGCCTTTCTTAACGATTTATCCGCCACTCTCGGCACTCGTCTAGGCATATATTCGGTTCGTGCGTACGTGACTCGCGGCGCATATAATCTGGTTTTTCGTGGACTTGGCGCTCTTACTATATTGGACTTTATCTATTTACACGAAAACAAAGCTCCCTTTTTGAAATATAAGTACGAAAAATACTTACATTTCAAGGATGATTTGATGGGACCTCGGCTGCGAGCGTCGTTGGTTCGCCGTGACCGGGATAGACAACAGTTTCTGGGGGTAATGTGAAAAGTTTTTCCAGGGAGCGGGAGAGGTCGAGTGGCCGCGAGTATTTGTGATGTGTCTCGCCGATTGTGCCTTTAAGTAACGTGTCTCCGGTGAAAAGCCAGCCCTTTTTTGGCAGATAGAAACACATAGAACCAGGGGTATGACCGGGGGTCAGGATTACTTCAATTTCGCCCCGTAAGGTCTGACCTTTTTGGGGTCTTTCCAGGTGCTTCGCACTTGGATCCTTTAAGGTCAGACTTTCTATGAGCGGCAGGGGATCTGGGGCGTAGTTGGGGACGAAGTGCCGAGCTGAAGAGGCAGCGCGGGCGTAGAGAAAATGATCGGCAGGATGAAGGTACATTTTTGCTTCGGGAAAGTTCAGCGTAAGCGGAAGTAAACCTACCACGTGGTCAAAATGGCCATGGGTAAGAAGAATACTCTCGAGATGAAGGTTGCGGCGCACAATATTTTCGCTTAGGAAATCGCCCTCATCACCGGGGTCTATTACTATCGCTTCGCCCGAATCTTCGTCCCATAAAAGGTAACAATTTGTTTGCAAGGGACCAACGACGAATAGCTCTAATTTCATGCATTTGCGATATCGCGGACGGTCTCGACCAAGCGGTTGCTATAGCCCCATTCGTTGTCGTACCAGGCATACACTTTTACCAGATCCCCGCCCACCACTTTGGTAAGACCGAGGTCGACGATTGCAGACTCGCGACGACCAATGATGTCGGAAGAGACCAAGGGCTCGTCGGTAACCGCCAGTATGCCCGCCCACCTGGACTCGAGTGCTGCCTGACGGAAGATGGTATTTACCTCTTCGACAGTTGTGGGGCGCTTGACCACAAAGGCAAAGTCGGTAAGCGAGCCGGTAATCGTAGGCACGCGGAGCGCGACGCCGTCGAACAAGCCTTTCAGCTCGGGGATAGTCTCGGTTGTCGCAATGGCTGCGCCGGTACTTGTCGGGATAATGTTGGCGGCGCCGGCGCGGGCACGGCGCAGGTCTTTGTGAGAGCCGTCTTGTAACTTTTGATCGTCGGTGTAGCTGTGGACCGTAGTCATGGCTGCCTTGGCTATGCCGAGGCGCGCCACCAAGACCGCCGCTACAGGAGCGATGCAGTTGGTGGTGCAGGAGGCGTTGTTTAAGACGCCAATGGTGCTGGTTTTGTCCTGGCTCAAGATGTCTGCTTCGTTGACCCCGATGACCGATGTTGGAACATTGCCGCCTTTGGCGGGCGCGGAAATGACCACCTGCTTGGCACCAGCCGCGAGATGGGCTTTGGCTTTTTCTTCGGTTGTGAATGCACCGGTCGACTCGATGACTATCTCCACGCCGTATTTGCCCCAGGGAATTTTGGCGGGGTCACGCTGGGCAAACGCCGGGATTTTGACCGCATCGAGAATAAGATAGCCAATGAGTGGGTCTTCGTCGCTCACGTCTTTGGCGCTCTGGTATTTTTCAAACGAGACCTCGCCCTTGAACTGACGATAGGTAGTGTCGTGTTTTAGGAGGTGCGCCCAGCCATCTATGTCCATGGAGCCCGAGGTGTTAATGGCTGATAGCGTCAGCTCGTCTTTGTGATGCTCCCACCAGACTCTGGTGGCCAACCGACCGATACGTCCGAAACCGTTAATGGCAAATGTATGAGGCATGTTTTTAAGTATATCAGCAAGTCGGCAAGTCAGCGAATCCTTCGGCAAGCTCAGGACGAGTCGGCAGATCGGTTAGCCAGTTAACCAGATTTAAGATGCTTTTTGATATATTTATATATACTTATCATTCTCCTCTGGAATCCAGAGGTAAATTTGCTTGACATTTATCTGTCTTTTGGTAGGATCACGGCTTTCAGGGGCTAATTTAACCCCACACATGATACAACTACCACGTATTACCCTACCGAAGGTGTCTAAACACCTGAAGTTGCCCATATTTAGCCGCACAGCGGTTCCACGCATTTTTGGCGTAAACCTAGCCCTGGCGAGCGTTGCTTTGTCTGTGGTTGCGATTCCCACCCATGCGTTCGACTACGGCATGCCTACCAATGCTTCGTCGGTTCCTGAGACTCCGATCGTGGTAACGACACAGTCGGCATATCACTTTCCCCTTGCCTTGACTACCGGCATGTCGCAGCCATTCCACGCCCTTCACCCTGGTGTCGACCTCAAGGCACCTATTGGAACTCCTGTCCTATCTATGGATGATGGTACGGTCATAGAAGTTGAGTACACTTCGTTTGGCTATGGTCACTATGTGCGCATTGCCCATGACGGAGCTGTTTGGACGTTGTATGCTCACCTATCGAAAACGCTCGTGAAGCCTGGGGAACACGTTACCCGTGGGCAACAAATCGGAGCAGTTGGTGTAACCGGTTGGAGTACTGGCCCCCATCTCCACTTTGAGGTGCATGAGGGGGACCAGGCAGTAAATCCCTTGACTTATATTGGGAACGTACCGTTTAGTCCGTAATTCGGCAAATCAGCAAATCAGTTAGTCGGCGAATCGGCGATCCAGTTTGTCGGTTGATCAGAAGCGCTACTTGACTATCGTGCCGATTTTTTCTCCCAAGACCGCTCTCCTGGCATTACCCTTTTCGAAGAAATTAAAGACCATAATGGGTAAGTGATTGTCCATACAGAGTGCAAAGGCAGACGTATCCATGACTTCTAAACGTTCTTTGAGGGCGTCCATATAGGTTAATTCCGGATACTTTTTGGCTTCGGGGTATTTTACCGGATCTTTGTCGTAGATCCCGTCGACTTTGGTGGCTTTTAAGATGACATCGCAGTGGAGTTCGAGGGCGCGAAGCGAAGCTCCTGTGTCGGTTGTGAAGTAGGGATCGCCAGTGCCCGCGGCGAGAATAACCACCCGCCCCTTTTCCATGTGGCGGAGAGCGCGGCGGCGTACAAATGGCTCGGCGACGGCGGGCATTTCTAGGCTGGTTTGGAGGCGCGTATCGACACCCAATTTTTCCAAAGCGTCTTGAAGAGCAAGGGAGTTCATCACGGTTGCGAGCATGCCCATGTAGTCGGCTGTCGCCCGCTCTATACCGGCTGCTGCTCCGGCGAGGCCACGGAAGATGTTGCCGGCACCTATGACTACAGCCACCTGCACCTTCGTCTCGTGGACGGATTTTATTTCCTCGGCAACGTTCATGGCTGCCTTGGGGTCGATGCCATATTCGCGCTCGCCTAGTAACGACTCACCCCCAAGTTTGAGAAGTACACGTTTATAGGGTACTGCTGCCATAAAAATCCTCCAGTACTTTTGTCTCTACTAGAATAGCACGTTTTTGAGATTTTTATTGTGTGGAGTTGCAGGCACCCGTTGCGGGATCGTAGATAAATTTTGACCCCTTGAGCTCACAGGCCGTTTGTTCTGGAGATTTTGCATTCACATCAGCGCCTCCCTTTACACCTGCGGTGGAGCTTGGTGCTGTTAGGTTGTTGATGATGTTCCCAACGTAGGGGGCAGCTGCACCGATTACAGCACCACCAACACAACCAACGGCTGCGCCAATGGGAGTAAAGATTGAACCAGCTATAAGCCCAGTGGTACATCCGACGGTTGTTCTGGAGACAAGATTTGCACCATTTACTATGGCTGGAGTAAGTGTATCTCGATTGGCTGTTCCAATTCTATTTCCTACATACCCGCCGACTGCGGTGCCGACTGCGGTGCCAATGCCACATCCGGGTATTGCACCGAGGCCGCCTAGGCCTAGACTAGCAACTCCACCGATAGCTCCCCCAACTGCACACCCAATCCCACTACCAACTCCAGCTCCGGCGATGGTCACGGTTGCAGGTGCGAGGTTGTTGGGGTCTGCTGCCTGGGCGGCAAGTCCAGAGGCAGCGTTATGACCGAGTGCTCCTCCAACCCCCATAGCGATTGGAGCACATAGCGCTGTAAACGGACCGCAGGCAAGAGAAGCTACACCACCTGCGATAGAGCCTGTAACGGTACCAGCGTCACTCACTGCAGCGCCAGCTGCTTGGGAGACATTGTTGCTACCGACACCAGTTCCGGTGGTTTGCAATTGCGTGGCTGTAAGTGTTCTACCTGCTTTTTCGTTCTCAAATTGAGTTGGGGCGTACTGCTCCCATTTACCGTTGTTGTTGAGCCGGCAACCAAGATTTCTTGTGGCGTTAGCTTGCTGATTACCAGCTTCGATTGCCGCTTGGCAATCACCAGAGGTTGAGAAATTCTGCGTAGATGGCTGTACGTTCGAGTGGACGCTTCCTGTTACTCCACCGGCGAGACCACTGGTTGATGGTGTCCCTGCGGTCTTATTTAGGAGATCAGCAATACCTGGGTGGGCCTGTTCCAAACTTTGGGCTGTCCCTGATTGAGTGTTTGCCTGTTGACTATTGTTCACACACTGACTGCCAGTCCAGGTGTAACCACTCTTGGTTGCACAGTACTTGTCTGGGGCAACCCAGGCTCCGTTGGAGCAGAATTGAGTGTT
This sequence comes from bacterium, assembly GCA_021788365.1. GTDB lineage: Bacteria > Patescibacteriota > Microgenomatia > UBA1400 > UBA12108 > JAJYKS01. The sequence goes on along the minus strand of JAJYKS010000004.1, from coordinate 9,970 downwards.
CCCGGAGGCATCGGTTGTCTGATCACCGGTGGTATGGATGACACTACCTGAGTAGCAGTTTGCCTTGGCGGTGCTGTCAAAGCAGCCTGAGCTATCGGTACACTTTACCGTATCGCTCTGCTTGTTACCGGTTGGTGTCCCTTGAGTATACTCAGTACCAGGATCAGGAGGAAGAATAACACTTGCTGGATCGGCTTTGTAGGCAACATCACAGGCTACACTTCCCGAATAGGGCCTGTCAGAGTTGCCTGTGCAGAATGTGCATTCGCGTCCGCTTGTACCAAATTGCTTACCGGTGGAGACCCACTTGCCAGCGGGAATGGTAACGCCGTTTGCACCACCAGCACAGGTACCTCCCTGAACGAAACCAATGGCGGGGATCCCGGTTGCATCTGTACTTGCACCACTGTTGGTGTTTTTACCCGAATCATTTTGCCCTATGACATGCACCACCTTGCCTGTGTCGTCGACAAGCGTACCATTGCTCGCAGCTATGGCATCGCCAGACCAGAGTACGGTGCCACCGCAGTTGTCTCCCATACAGCGGCCACCGCCTTGTGTTGTAGTTCTCCCTGCTGTGTTTCCCGAGGTGTTTGTATTTGTCACGGGAGTTGTTGAACCGCCAGTTGTGTCATGTTGTAGTGTAAAGTCGGAGCTTACGCCTGCGTCAATCGCAGAACGTGCCCCGCCAGAAATTGTTCTGCCAGCAGTTGACGTCCCCGCGCTGCCACCGGCGGTGCCTAAAGTAGACGTTGGCCTGGTGATCGTGCCTATGCTTTGACCTGAAGTCCCCAGGAAGGAAGCCACCATGTCTATGGAGGCAGACTGGGCCATGCGCTGATAGGCGAGGACGGCAACAGCCGCAACTACGATAACGCCTACAGCGATCCAGTTTAGCAATTTCATGTGGTGTTTGGGTGTAGCAGTTTTTTTCATGATTATTTTGCTCCTGGAACGACGGTATATGACTCAACTTTTAGTGCATCGGGGATTTCGGGCGTATCTGATGGGTAGAGTACTCCTTTAACCGTGAGTGTTTTGCCGAGATACCCATCCAAGCCTTGTATATCAAGCTGAATGGGCTGCCCCGAGGAAAGAATCAGATAAAAATTACCCGGCTTGCCAACCTGAGCGTCCTTGCGCACGGTGCCGGTTATGGTGGTCTCTCCAGAGGGAAGCGGCGAATCGGTCACCACAAACACTTGTGGTAGCCGAGGAACTGCTTGTGTCAGACTCTTGTACCCAAAAAAGAATATCTCTCCTAGTACGACTAGGCCTACGACAATAAACAACGTTCTATTGTTTGTGTGTAATGATTTGGAAGGAGCAGTTTTTTTCTTGGGCATAATCTCTTTATTAAGAATCGCTGAAAAATACTTAATTGTCAACACCTGTTTTAACCTATGAAAACCCCGCCTGGTGGCGGGGTTTTCGTTTTTACTCTGATTCGACGTATGGTTCGACTGCGCTTACTACGCATGCCGCTAACGCGGCTTGGATCACATCATCCCACCCATATCGGGAGCAGCGGGTGCCGCTTTTTCTTTCTCCGGGATTTCGGTGACTAGTGCCTCGGTCGTCAAGATCATGGTTGCTACCGAGATGGCGTTTTGCACCGCGGTACGGACAACTTTGAGAGGATCGATTATCCCCACTTTGATCATGTCTATGGCAACGGCACTCTCAACCGACTCGGTTGTTAGCACATTGAAGCCCATACCAGAGGCAGATGCTTCGCGAGCTTTGGCGATTAGCTGATCGCCTGGCAAACCAGCATTTTCCATGAGCTTGGTAAAGGGTGCCTCAAGTGCCTTTTTTACGAGCATGAAGCCTGTTACTTCGTCGGGAGCCGCTCCTGCTGATTCCAGGTCTTTTTTGTCCATCTTTTGTGCGATGTCCAAAAGTGCTACCGAGCCGCCGGGAACGATCCCCTCCTCGAGTGCGGCTTTGGTTGCGGCGACGGCATCTATGGCACGCTCTTTCTTGTCTTTTAGCTCTACCTCGCTTGGCGCGCCGACGTTGATGACGGCAACACCACCGGAAAGCTTGGCAAGACGTTCCTGCAACTTCTCTTTGTCAAAGTCCGAGGACGACTTCTCCATCTCCTTTTGCAGCGCCACAATACGGGCGGAGAGCGCGGCCTTGTCACCCTTGCCACCGACTATCTTTGTTTCGTCTTTGCTGGCAACAACGCGGTCTGCGGCCCCTAGATCCTCTACCTTTACCGAATCTAGCTTGCGCCCAACATCGGAGGAGATGACTGTTGCACCCGTTAGGATGGCGATATCCTCGAGCATCGCTTTACGGCGATCGCCGAAGCCTGGGGCTTTTACCGCTAGTACGTTGAACGTACCACGCATTTTATTCAAGGCGAGCGTGGCTAGGGCTTCTCCCTCCACGTCGTCGGCGATAATGACGAGATCCTTGCTGACTTTTACAAAACTCTCGAGGAATGGCACCATTTCTTGAATGGAGCTCACTTTTTGATCCGTCACGAGGATATATGGATTCTCTAGCTCTGCTTCCATGGTGTCGGGGTTCGTCACAAAGTAGGCTGACGCATAGCCCTTGTCGAAGCTCATGCCCTCTTTGTGTTCCACCGTGGTCTCGAATCCTTTGCCTTCCTCGACCGTCACCACACCGTTTTTGCCGCCTACGGCTTTGAGGGCGTCGGCGATGGTTTTGCCCAATCCTTCGTCTCCGGCGGAAATCGTTGCAACAGAGGCGGCATCGTCGATTTTAATCGCTTTGGCTTTTTTCTTGAGCTCGGCAACCACGTAGTCAGAGGCTTTTAGAAGTCCGCGGCGCATGACCATGGGGTTGGCGCCGGCGGTAATGTTTTTTACCCCTTCGTTGACGATCGCTTGGGCGAGCACTGTTGAGGTAGTGGTGCCGTCTCCGGCGACGTCAGCCGTCTTTACCGCCGCTTCTTTGACGAGTTGGGCACCCATATTCTCAAATGGATCCTTGAGCTCGACTTCTTTGGCAACGGAGACGCCGTCGTGAATAATATTTGGGGCGCCCCATTTCTTATCCAGAGCTACATTTCGGCCTTTCGGACCAAGGGTAACGGCGACGGCCGAGGCCAGTTGATTGACGCCTGCGACTAACTTCGCGCGGGCGTCTGCGTTATAGATAATTTGTTTTGCTGCCATATAATCCTCTCCTTCGACTACGCTCAGGATTTCGCGTAATCTTTAAAATACTTTTTATTTAATGTGCTCAACTTTCATTTTATTTTATGATTGCTAAAATATCTTCGAATTTTAAGAATTGATATTCGACACCCTCGATCTTTACGTCGTTGCCGCCCCATTTCTTATAGACAACTTTGTCACCAACTTTTACGGGGCTCTTAATGGTGGCGCCATGTTCAGTGCTCCAGTCTGCGCCTACCGAAAGGACGGTGCCTGCCTGGGGCTTTTCATCTGAACTATCGGGAAGGTAGATGCCTCCCGCAGTTTTCGTTTGTTTTTCAACCGGTTCTACGAGCACGTAGCCGGGCATGGGGGTTAGTTTTTTGGGATCTAGCTGCATAAATACCTCCTAAAAATATTTAATTATCACTCACACTCACCGAGTGCTATTGTAAAAATTGCTTGCAGAAGTGTCAATAGGTCAAACTCTGTTATTTCGTCAGAACTTCTTTATCTGGGAGGCGGAAGAGGGGTTCGCCTAAGCGTTTTTGGTCGAGGTAGTGGGCAATAAAGCCCACCGACCGAGAGAGCACAAAGAGGCCATTGAAAAATTCCGCGTCTATCAGCGTCTGTGCTTCGTCTTTGCTTAGCTTTTCTTCTCCTAGTAGGAGGTCAAGCATGATTGCGGCGAGCGTTCCGTCGACATTTAGGATGAGGTTTGGTTTTTTAGCTGTCGTCACCTTTTCTACTCCGAGCGCAAAGTCGAGATGGGGGTGGTCAACCCCTTTTACTAAATCTTTTAGGAGTTTTACGCGTGGGTCGGGCGCGTCTATCCGATATTTGCGATGACCGATGCCGGGGATATACATTTTCCGAATCGCGTAGTCTTCGACTACGCGTTCGGGTGAAATCGCATTAAGTACAGAAGAAAACCAAATCGCAGCCGCACCGTTGACGGCGCCGCCGAAGCGCGGACCAATTGTGAGGAGGCCGGCAACTAGGGAACTCACCATATCTTTGCCGGCGCGGGCAGTGATCATAGTATTGACCGCTCCCGATACGTAGGGACCGTGGTCGACCAGGAGGCGAAGCGCGAGGTCTATTGCGGCCTCGGTTTTTACTGACTTTAGCGAGCGACCAAGCCAAAGGGAACCAACGATCCAGGCAAAAGAGTGCGACTGGGCGACAGCGGTAAGATTCTCGCCAAGGATCGTGGGCTCGCCACCAACGTCCCCCGAAATCGTCGAGGTGAAGAGCGAGTGAGTGCGGTTTGAGAGGTCGGACATAGATTTATTTTAGCTTATTTACCAACTCTATGAATTCGGCGAAGGAATGAGAGACTTGGAAGCCAGCTGCCTGCAACGCGTCGCGCTTGGCAACAGCTGTGACATGGGCTTTGTCCGCCTTGGCTTTGGCGTGGCCAAACTGGGGACTGTCGGCAAACAGGTCGGCGACGGTGCCGGCGATGTGGGCGACAACTTGCTTCGTAAACTTTCCTTCTTCTTTTAACTTCACCAGTTCGTACTCATCCTCCCCACCGAGCTCGCCGTAGTAGAGTACTGTGTGGGTTTCCGGATCGCCCTCTGCAAGAAGGAATGCCTCGCGCGGAGACAAAATGGGGAACCGATCGCCACCAAACGAAAGCGCAAATGAGAGCTTGTGACCAGCAGTAGTGGCGATGTTTATCAGTTCATTGGTCATGCCGCCGGAGGCTGACATAACGGCAACGTGGCCGGCTTTGGTAATCCCACTTTCTTCTATTTGTGCAGGCGTGATGCCGCCAATGGGACCGAGTTTGAGTGCGCCCGGCACCAGTAGACCTACTGAGGCGGGGCCAACAATGAGTTTTGAGGAGGTTGTGTTCTTTTTTATAATCTCGAGCGCGTGGAGCTCGGGAGTGTTTTCACCAAAGACAGCACCTCCTACAAAATTTGTGCTCTGCGCTTCAAGTGTGGAAGAAAGTACGCGGCGACCGGACAAGAGATTTAAAAACCAATATTTAGATCGTGGATCATGGGTTATAGATTGTAGTGATTCATATGTTGGGATCAGCACCTCTCCACGACCCCAGAAGTACTTGGCGTACCCGCGACGACCAGTGACAATGCCAACAACGCTGCCCTCAGGTTTCCCCGAAAGATAGTCGAAGTCCAGCATGGACTCAATAAGCGGCTCGTGGTCGCCGAGTACGATGATTTTGTTGGGGTTTTCGCGAATTTGTTGTATCTGAATCATTTGAACTCCTTGGGGGAGACACCTCCCAGCTTCGCTGTCCCGACTCGAGCGTTACTCGGGTCTCCTGTAGAGGAGTCTCCCTGGGAAAGGCTCCTCCCTAAATATTCCTTAACTTCAGTAACAACTTTAGTCAGTGGGATTTCGTGACCGTGAACGGAGCCATAGAGGTCGCTCTCTTTCAAGAACTTTTCCATGGCAGCGAGGCCTGCTGCCTCGTTTGGGCCGCCGCGACGAACAAATATCTTAACCTTCGCGACGGTCAGATTTTCTTTCATTTCATCCAGCGCGCGTATCAAGCCGCTAAAGGTTTTTTTTACGTCGGTGAAGTTGGCAACACCGCCGGCTACAATAATCGCAATTGATTTATGATTCACGATTTTTGATTTAAGAATCTGAAATAGAATGACTTTTGTGTATGCATAAACGTCGTCGTCAGTTGGTGCTCCGCTATATTCACCATAGTTGGCAAGCTCGTCCCCCATTCCCTGATCGGCAACCTCGTCGGCGAGGACGAGACTAGCGCCGCCGCCAGAGAGAAACATCCAGATGCGCCCATTGGGGTTTATCAGGCGGAATTTGAGGCTCGCGGGAGTAGAGGCGTCTAGCGCGGCGACAGCAACCTCTGATGGTTCGTGAGCATGATCTTGAACGGGGATTATGTTGTACGGCATAAGCTCTGCGAGACCCAGGGCAGCGCTGTCTATTTCTGCCGCCATGTCGAGTGGGAAAAGATTACTGCCCCGGATGACTACTGGATTCATTTCCAGGAAAACTATGTGGTACTTTTCAAGCGCAGGAATAAGACGATCGTAGATTGCCGATCGTAAGTCATCGGGGATTTTATCGGCAACTGTATCCCATGCAGATTCTATTTCTACCCCGCCATGCTCTGAGTAAGAAACGCGCCAGTTGTCTCGCGTTCGTTCTAGCGCGAGGTAGTGTTCCGCAACTGTCGCGTGTTCTACGACTGGCTCTACTATAAAGTGCTTCCAGCCTGCTTTACTCCACTCGCTAATTGCGGAGACCACTTCCCTTGGCGTCACGTTTACTTTTACCAATCCCTGTTTCCCCCGCTTTTTTACTCCTTGGTCTATTTTGACAACAAGATTCTCTTCGGGAAATGCTTTGGCGAGTTCTGCGGCTTTGGTTGCTGACGTAGCGCTATATGCGTGAAAAGGGATGTTCAGTGCGGGGAAAAGCAGTCGTTTGGCGTCAACTTCGTACAATTTGACGCGGCTCATCTCTACCCCACTGTAATTTCGGATAGTAAGACACCCTCACATAGAAGGCCGCGGTTTTGGAATTCTCGGTTTAGATCTTCTTTTAATTTTGCCTCGAGGTCGCCACGGGCGTTTTTAACATCGGCGGCGTTGACCGTGGTCATGACTGCAGAGATCTTGGATCTACTAAAAGGACGCACAACTTTGCTCACAAAATGCTCACCAATATTCTCCCAGAGCTCAGGGGCGTTGTGCTTGTCAACGCGAAATAGTATTGAACCTTCTATGGTCACGTCGTGACCATCTCTGGTTGTGGTTTTTATCGGTTCGTCGCCTAAGGCTTCTTTACTTCCCAGGTCGAAGCCCTTGTGAATTGTATATTCCAGGACCTGCGCGTTAAATAGTTTGGCAATCTGCCAGAAAGGGATTTTGAGATGTAGGCCGGGGCCGTATACGTGTTTTAGTACTCCGCGCCCGCGATCGTAAATACAGGCCACGTGACCGGGGGGAACGGAAATAAAAAATCCTCCAACAACCTCATCCGCCAAGAAAGAAACAACTAGATTGTCGAACATACATGGAGTATTGTAACACTTTCACGGTATCGGCACGGGAAGTAGATCGGCTTGTCAGCGACCAGTTTGTCAGTTTGTCGGTGGGCCAGATGGAGGTGTAGGAGGAGCTACAGAGCCATTGTCGAGCGTGGACTGTACCATCACTGGTGGGGGTGTCGCTCTTGTTAGAATCTTGTTGATTGTCTCTTGGATCAAACGAATAACCTGGTAGGCTGCCGAAAATACGAGTGATGTGATGATAAAGACTTTTTTTCCTGCAGGGAGGAACATAAAGATCACGTATGACCCTAGGGGAAGCACAACTTGCATGAGAATGACATCTCGCCGAGGAACAGGAACCGGAGAGCGCAACGCGACTAAAAATTCGACGACAAAAATCATTATTGACTGTATGAGGTTAAGGGTGGCGTTGGTGTGGGAAAGGTCATATTTACCCAAAAACATGAGGTTAATGTGGCTGACTGTTGGCATCCACGGGTAGAGTAAATAAAAATCACTCCCCTCGAAGCCGGTCGTAAATATACGGTACAACATAAGGATAATGATGAGTTGAATTGTGAGGTCGACTGTTGTCGAAAAAACCATACGAGCGTTGGCGCGCATAACCTTTTTAATCTCTTCTTTTTGTTTTACGGGGTCATGAGACAGTGAACGTTTTAGCTCTTCGACTTTTTCGGCTATTTTGCGACGCTCTTCAGCGGAGCGCTCGCTTGCAATCGTGAGAGGAAAAAGGATAACACGAATAACGATGGAAAAGATTATGACGGCTATTCCCATGTCTTCTAGCCCGGGCGAAATACGGCCCAGGAGCCAGTAAATGCCGACGAGGATGTTGAAAAATGGCTGGTAGATGTAGTGGATGAACATACGCTCGATTATAGATGATAGGTTGTAGATTGTAGACTATTTATCTATTTTGTTAATTTTGTTAATTAATTTGGTGGTGGAGATCTCGGGATTCCAGTCGTGAACTACCGCTAGCCTACCCCCGTATTTCTCGACTAAGAAGGTCTTGCTTTTTATATGCTCTGTGTGGCTGCTGACCGCATATACTGAGGGTTGCACAGCAGCCATGAGTGAATCATACGCCTCGAAGTGATCAAAATCTGGTGGGAGGGCAACTACCAATACTCCGGTTTTGCAGCACTCCAGTTTTGCAGCACTCCAGCTCTCCTGCTTTGCGGCAAAATCGAGGATGTGCTGGCAGCGTAAAGATTGTGTTTCTACCGGGCGATCCTCGCCTTTTAACATCCTTGCACGTTCGTCACTTTCGACTGCGACGACAAGTACGTCACCCTCTCCTTTGGCTTTTTTTAGAAAATTCTCGTGTTCAGCATGGAAGAGATCAAAAAAGCCCGTTGCTAGGACAATACGCTTACCTTCATCGCGGAGTGAGGCACAGATGGGCTCAATAGATGTGATTGAATGAGACATTTTTGTAAATCCCAATTTTCAATTTTCAATTTTCAGTGAATTATACAATTCTCCAATTTCCAAACGCTTAAACACTGCCTTGCTGGGGTCGCGAGGGTGGAAGAAGGCGGCGGTCCCTGTAATATATTCGCGCGTTATTTTTGGACGCATGTAGGCGAGCTGGAGATTGTATAGGAGGGATTCGAGCGTGCGGGCGCATACGTTGAGAACTCTCCTCCTACCTTCGGTGTCCCGACTTGGCCGCTGGCCACGTCTCCTGTCGAGAAGAGTCCTCTTGGATGCAAGGACTGTCCCCTTCCAGTTGGGGAGATAATCATGAATCCACGAATTTGCGTCTAGAAGGTCGGAGCGAGTGTTTTGGGGATCATAGAGAGGTACTGCTTGTAAAAGCTCGTAGGCGGTGTAGAGAGATCTGCGTGGGATGGGTAGCGCGTAGGAGACTGGGGAGAGAAACAGATTTAGGCATAATTTTCCGGCATTGTTTTGCGAATGAGGTGTTCGGCGTAATCCAAATAGCTGACTATATGCTGTTAGGAGTAGTCTAGTTGTCCAAACACGACCATTTTCCGTCACTATCATGAAGTCAATGTCCGAACCAATCGGTGCGTTCTCCACTGCAAGTGAGCCGGTGAGGTACACGGCACGAACTCCTGGGAGCTTCCCGAGGCGCGTGGCAAGCGAGCGAGCTCTGATTATTTGCGACGCGGCGACGGCTTTAAGTTTTAGACGACGTCGAATAAGTAACCTACGACTGGGGAGGTAGTAGAAATTGCCTGTATGCCCAATTACGCTGGATTTGAGCATTTGGTGAAGCTCATGTATTAGGTCGATTTGGCTTGTGGAGATGCCTATTAGGCGAGTATGTAGCTCCCTCCTTGTCAGGGGGAAATTAAAGTAATCGCTATATGTAATCGTGGCGAGAATCGATCGTCGGAGTCCGCCTATCTTGTCATTCTCCCGACGTTTCATTTTGCCCCGGGGAATTGGGAGAGAACTTGCGAAACGCCACTTCCCAGTGCCTGGATTGACGCAGCGACGGTACTACCATTATCTATACTATTAACTGCATCTTCGTAATATTTTACAATTTGATCGTTGAGGCCGCTGTCGTAGGTCCGACTATTCATATACCACGAGGTGTACGACGGCCCCTGGGAGACAAAGGGCCCTGCTAGAGGGTCATTTGCTAAAACGCTATTCATGCTCGTTAAGGGATAGGGTTCGCCTATCGGGCGTATTTGAGACTCGGCTGTATACAACTTTTGTAGGGAGTCGGCAGAGCTTAAGTATTTAATAAAATCCCAAGCTTCGGCGGGATGTTTGCTGCCTGTGGGGACGGCTTCCATCCAGTACGTCGCCCAAGCCACGT
>JAJYKS010000007.1 GCA_021788365.1 bacterium | reverse complement strand
GAGTGGTGTTGGTAGATAATGCAGAAGTTCCGGCAAATGGTGTCATTAAGCGGACATCCCCGACCATTTCCTCGGAAATGTAGTCTTTGGTGTAGTATTTGACGGAACCACCAGGTGTTCCACCACCCGCGTCGCTCGCATTTCCGTAGTTACTATTTTCTTGAATTAGTTTTAGACCCCCATCATCACCAAAATAGACAGTGTTTCCACCGTTTATATAGGTTGATGTATTTTCGGTTACATACAAGCTATGGACATAGGCCAGACTTCCCAATGAGGGGATAGAGGTGGACTGATGATTGTAATAATAATCAAACCCATTGGCGCCAGTTTGATTTGTAGTGAGTCCTGCAACGTTCCGTTTTACCAAAAGCTGGTCTTCTGCTCTGGCAAGAGTGAGATCTTCCGTGTAATAGAGTTCGCCTTTTGAAGTAAGGAAGATCTTTTTATTTGGATAACCAGATCCGTTATTATAAACATTGATAGATGATTGGTTAGTTTCATTAATGACCGTATTGCCAACTTGGGTTGCCACGGCCACAAACTGCTTAGGAGAGACGGTGCCGGTTGCGGTCCAGGTGTAGCAATAATAATATGAGGAGCTAAAAGTACCACTAGGCATGGTCATGTTTACCGTAAATGAAGAATTTCCTACAGAAGAGGCGGAAGCAGCAATCGTACCGTAACCGAATGCGCCAGTTGTACAACTTGAAAGATTTGTAGGCGCGCCACTGTTTGTCGCGCCCCCTATGTTGGTTACTATATTTGGAATGTCGTTGAATTTATATGGTAATCTAACTGTTTCAGCCATCGTTCCAAGGCCGCTCCCTTGGATATACCCCCACCCACTCACCGTCACAGTTTGGGTGGGTTGGTTGGGGATGACGGCGGCGGAGACGTCGTTAACAACTGAACTAACAATAGATATGGAGGAATTAGTAGTTGAATATCCTGAGGCAACATTACGGCCAGCAATCCCCGATCCTTTCCAGGTCATATAATTATTCCCTCCACCGTCAGCATGAGAAGCAGAGTCTACATTGAAGCGGATCATTGTTAAACCTACATTGTTGCTATTTGGAGTTCCGGAATAAATAACTCCGTTGAGAGCATTTATCGAATTAGATTCATACCCCAGCATGGTCATTGTGGCCGCGGTATTGTTATTTCCTCCAGTAAATGACATCCACAATTTTTGAGTATCGGCATCAATAATACTGGTATTATTGGCTAAAGTGCCAATAATATTACTCCTCTCCGGGAATTGAGCTTTGCTACCGCGAGTGGCGGAAGCGGGCTCGACAAACCATGAAGCAATACGGAAGACATCGCCCACGTTGTAGGAGGCGGAGGTAAAGGTTGCGGAGACACCGGTTGTCCCGAGTGCCTGGGCTGTCCCGGGAGTCATGGTGACACCGGTAGCAGCCTGGCCGTTGTAGTCGGTCCAGTCAAAGGTGGTGGGGGATTTGATGGTGATATAGATAGTCTTGGCGTTACTGCTATATGTCCCCGTGGCTTTGATCAGGGAGCCGTTGTAGGTGGTACTTAGGTTCGGATTCTTCTGGGGAGTGGTACTGTTCTGGCTAAACTGGGCACTGGTTGTTGCCACCGACAAGGTTACTCCGTTGTACCAGTTAGGATCGATCCCTAGCTCCACCTGGACCTGGGGGATACTATCTTTGGTACGGTCGTAGTAGAAGACCTTGTTGACTGTACTACTCCCAAGATAGGTATTCCCCGCATTGTCGGTTGTCCCCGCACTCATGGTTTGGCCACCCATGAGACCGACACGGAAGGGCGCCGAAGGTTTGACAGCGGCGGATGGATCCGAGATTTGAATGGCGCCGCTACTCGTGGAGTTGGCGCTGTCCAGTTTGGTACTATCGGCGAAGGTGTCGAAGAAGAGGCCGTTCAGAGCACTGTTGACGTTGGAGTTTGATCCTTCGGCTTTAGCGGTATAGTAATTGGCCCAATCGAGATAGTCGTTGTGGGAGATGTTGGCGTTGCTATTTTTAAGTTCGTTGAGGGCGCCGACCAAGGAGGAGGCGCCAAAGCCGACCAGGGAGGAGTTGCTCGCATCGCCGAGACTGATGCCCGATGTGACATTTGAATCGTAGAGCTTACCCGTCAAATGCAAGTCGCCGGTCAGGGTCAGATTGCCCGTGGGTGTGAGCGAAAGGACATCGGTTCCCCCTGACTGTAATTTGAGAAGATTGCCGCCGGTGCCGGTATTATTCACCCAGATACTGTTGGTGTTGGAGTTGGCGTTGACGTCGGCCACGGAGGGGGCCAGGCTGATGGTGCCGGAGTTCCTGCCGAGGCCGCCGGTCACGACGTCGAGGCGGAGGTTTTGGGTTTCTCCGGAGTAGTTGTAGAGGCGGACGGTGTTGTTGTCAGTTTGCTCGATTTTAAAGCCACTCTGGCCGAGCCAGGAGATGCCGTACTGGACGAGATAGGTGTTGGTTTTCGTAGAACCGCGGGCAAAGTCGAAGCGGATCTTGAGGGAAGAGCCGGAGGCGGGGAAGGTGCAGGCATATTCTTTTTCGGGGACGGTGGGAGCGGAATCGGTGCTGGCCAGGGTACAGGTAGTGTAGGTGCTACCACCGTCGACCGAGGCCTTGACCGTTAGCGTGTTGCCGGCGTCTGCACTATCCAGGATTGGGGATGCCCAGAGCACAGCCGAGCCAATATTCTGGGGGAGGGTGTAGGTCTTGCTGTAGTAGCTGCCGCTCGTGGCCGTTGCATAGTCATCTACCCCCATAGTCTTGACTCCACTGGTGGCACTCCCCACGGTCTCTAGGTTGTAGCCGACGGCGAGAGTGTTGGTATCGTCGTTGGCTAGGAGTGTCCCTCCCGTGGGGGTATTGGTGGTTTTGTCATACGTCTTGACGTTGGTATCACTGTTTAAGCTAATCTTAGATACCCTGCCATTCGTCGCGTCATTGGTACCGACATACATAAACTGGTTGTTGTAGTCGGGGCGAGCGTCTCCTACCGTATTGACCGAGCCACCTAACTCTTGATTGAGATCGGCTCCACCACCACCCAGGGTTGTGGCGTGAGACTGGAGGGCACGAGCACCTACCTCGTACATGTGTTTAACCTGACCAGCAGAAAGAGCCGTGGCGGTCACGAAGGGCTCGTCGATGGAGCCGGTAAAATAATAGCCTGGTGTGTCAGCCGCTCCAACCGCAAAACCAGCCGTTCCATCAGCGATTGTGACAGTAGTGGCGGTTTGGTTAACTAGTTGTCCATCTCGATATAGTTTAAGGCTAGCTCCATCATACGTTACTACGGCGTAGTGCCAGCTGCCATCATTACTTGTCGTTGTGTCGTCAACAATACCTTGTGTTGCAGAGCTGTTTTGTATAACGCCTCTCAATTTTCCGGTGCCAGAATCTCCCATGGATAATAAATACGATGCTATTCCAGCAGTTCCATTACCCCATTTACCAATAATTCTTCCAGCCGTTCCCCCTGACCCTGTCATTGTTGTTTTATACCAAGCACCATAGCTCCAAGTAGTGCCGCCGGAGTCTAATTTGGTCGTTCCTCCACAGGCCGCGTCGGTACAGGATAAGTAATTACTTCCATTGAAGCTGGCCGCCATACCACGCACGCCGGAAATAGCGGTGACACTACCGTTATTGGTGAGAGTATCTCCTTTTATAGAGGCGTCGGTTAAAGATAATGCGCCATTACTGGAGAGCGGCCACATGCCGCGGATGTCGCCGACCATTTCTTCGGAGACGTAGTCTTTGGTGTAGTATTTGACGGAACCGGAGGATTCTTCCGAGCCGTCTGTGATGTTCCCCGATCCTTGATTCTCTTGTAATACCGTAAGGCCAGAGGTGGTACCGATGTAGAGCGTGTTTGATTTGCCGTCGACAGTTGAAGTTCCGGCGGTGGCGGCAAGCGAGGTAATCTGGTTGGCACCGGTGGCTGTACCTAAAATGCTTGGAATAAATGAGGCACCAATAGCCCCTACTTCATAATATCCGCGTCTGTATTGGGCAACTCCTGCCTCTGAGGTGAGTCCGTGAATACCATGGTAGATATCCACTGATGATATACCAGTAGAGGGGAGGTATCCATCTCCCATATAGAGATTATTTCCGGCGATGGCGACTTTTGATTGATAGTTAAGGGTGTTTACTGCTCCGTTTGCAGACATTATATGAGCAACCGTGCCATCCGTTTCATTGATTACGTCTGTGGCGCCGCCGGCGATACTCGTTCCTTCTGCTACTGCCACAAACTGTTTGGGGGAGACGACGCCGGTGGCGGTCCAGGTGTAACAGAAGTAAACACCACTCGCAAAAACGTTTGTGTTTTTTGCCATACTAACGTTAAATGTATTTGTGCCAACTGCAGCTGCAGTTGTTGATCCTAGCCCTGCTCCGCTTCCGCCAGATGTGGCACAACTTGATAAGGAAGTGGGAGTTGATGCTACTTGTCCAGCCCAAGAGACTTGGACAGTTGGAGTCGTATTAAATTTGTATGGGAAGTTGACGGCTTCTGTCAGAACTGTGCTAACCCCATCTCCGGCCACATATCCCCACCCGCTTACCGTCACCTGTCCCGTCGGCTGGTTGGGGATGACGGCGGCGGAGACGTCGTTAGCGTAGCGCGAAACTAGTCCAATGGGAGCGATAATGACGTTGCTGGTACCGGCAATATTTCTAGCAGCAATAGTTGTCTGGGCTCCAATGGCTTTGAAAGTACTCCCTTCATAGAGATAATTGTCGTTATCGATTGCAAAATTGAGACGCCTGAGGTTGCCGTCGCTACCGGCACTATTATTGTTGGCGATATAGAGAATACCGTTGAGCATGTTGGCGCTTAGAGCGACGTACGATGTCTTCCAGGCGACCACATTAAAACGCATCCATAATTTTTGCGTATCGGCGTCAATAATATCAGTGTAGTTATTTTGAGTAATTACATTACTCCTCTCCGGGAACTGAGCTTTGCTGCCACGGGTCGCGGAAGCCGGCTCGACAAACCATGAAGCAATACGGAAGACATCGCCCACGTTGTAGGAGGCGGAGGTAAAGGTAGCGGAGACACCGGTCGTGCCAAGGGCCTGGGCTGTCCCGGGAGTCATGGTGACACCGGTCGCAGCCTGGCCGTTGTAGTCCGTCCAGTCAAAGGTGGTGGGGGATTTGATGGTGATATAGATAGTCTTGGCGTTACTGCTATATGTCCCCGTGGCTTTAATCAGGGAGCCGTTATACGAGGTACTTAAGTTCGGGTTCTTCTGGGGAGTGGTACTGTTTTGGCTAAACTGGGCACTGGTTGTTGCCACCGACAAGGTTACCCCGTTGTACCAGTTAGGATCGATCCCTAGCTCTACCTGGACCTGGGGGATACTGTCCTTGGTACGGTCGTAGTAGAAGACCTTGTTGACCGTACTACTCCCTAGATAGGTATTCCCGGCATTGTCGGTGGTTGCTGCACTCATGGTTTGGCCACCCATGAGGCCGACGCGGCCGGATTGGACCCTATTTTGCAGGGTCATATAGTTGGCGGCGCCGTCGTCCGGCTTCTGAGTAGTAATGGAGGCGGTGGTGCTGCCGGAGTCGGTTTTTGTCTGGTCTTCGAACGTGTCAAAGAGGAGGCCGCTTGCGAGATTGGTGGTGGTGTCGGTAGTCTCGGCGGTTGGTACGTACGAATTGACGGCGTTGTGGTAGACGCCTTTTTCCGTATCTTTGCCTGCCCAGGCTATAGCCGGCTGGTAGCTGGCATCCAGGGATTTCCAGACGGATTGGGAATTGATCCAGGCGTTTGTCAAAAGATCGTTCGTCCCCTGGTTGTGGGCGACGTCGATGTAGCTGCCGCTCGCGACCGCGGTATTGGTGTTGGTGTAAAGTCCGTTGCCGCCGGGGGCGCTCGCGACGGCGTCGCCGCTCACCCACGCTACGCCGTAACGAGTAATATAGGTGTTCGTTTTGGTGGAGCCGCGGGCCATAACGAACTTGGTTTTGAGCGAAGTGCCGGGAGTGTTGAACTGGCAGAAGTATTCGTACTCGGGAGGGGACTGGCTGGAATCGGTGTTGGTGAGATTGCATTGGTAGTAGTTGCTGCCGCCGTCGTTGCTGGCCCAGACGGCAACGGTGTTGCTCGCGTCGGAGCTGTCCAGGGTGTACTGGCTCCAGACGTAGGCTTGGTTGAAAGATTCGGCAGTGGTGACTGTTTTGCCGATAAAGTTGCCGGAGGTGGCGGTCGCGTAGGAATCGATCCCTATGGTTTTTACCCCACTGGTGGCGCTCCCCACGGTCTCCAGGTTGTAGCCGACGGCGAGAGTGTTGGTGTTGTCATTGGCCAGAAGGGTACCTCCTGTCGGGGTATTGGTGGTTTTGTCATAGGTCTTGACGTTGGTATCACTGTTTAAGCTAATCTTAGATACCCTGCCATTCGTCGCATCGTTGGTACCGACATACATAAACTGGTTGTTGTAGTCCGGTCTTGCGTCTCCCACCGTATTGACCGAGCCACCTAACTCTTGATTCAAGTCGGCTCCACCACCACCCAGGGTAGTAGCGTGGGACTGGAGAGCACGAGCACCTACCTCGTACATGTGTTTAACCTGAGAGGCGGAGAGGGCTGTCGCCGTCACGAATGGCTCGTCGACTGATCCTGTAAGAAAACTGGAATTCGGTGTGCCCAAGACCGCGCCAATTGCTAAAGATGCCGATGCATTGTGATAAACTGCTCCCGTTCTTGCAGCTGTATTGTCTAATTTTCCATCAATGTAAAGATTCATGTTCGCACCATCATATGAACCAATTGCATAGTGCCAATTACCGTCATTAACTGTCGTGTTAGAGGTGACTGCCACCTGAGAAGTACCTGCGGTGACAGACATAGTAAATGTTATCTTTCCGGACGATATGGCTCCGACGACAAGATAAAAGTCTGGATACGATACTCCTCCCTGTGTTTTGGCAATCACGGTACCTGACGATGTTGTTTTAAACCAGGCCCCGACTGACATTGTTGATCCGCCACTGAGGTTAAGCGATGAATTATCTGCAATAGATAGGTAGTTTGACCCATTAAACGTTGCCCCCATGCCACGAACGCCGCTCACTGCAGTAACGGATCCTGTGTTTGTTAATGTATTACCCTTAACGGAGACGTCGGACAAGGAAAGGGCACCACTGGCGGACAAGGGCCACATGCCGCGGACATCCCCAACCATTTCTTCGGAGACGTAGTCTTTGGTGTAGTATTTAACAGAACCGGAGGATTCCACGGAACCGTCCGCAACATTGCCCCCTCCCTGGTTTTCTTGGATGACAGAAAGACCACTGGCAGTCCCGGCATAGATGGTGTTGCTGTGGCTATTTATGGTTGAGGTGTTTGGAGTCGCGACAAGGGAGGTAAAACGAGCACCATTTGCACCTAAAATTACAGGTCCGGTTGCCGACCAACCACTAGATTGTTGTCCGACAAAGTAGTATCCATTCCGATATTGAGCCCAAGATGTTTCGCTGGCTGATAGGCCGTGAACCCCATAATATACTGCCAAGTAGGTCGGGGTGGGGGTACCACCACCACCTAGATATAAGGTGTTGTTGGCAAAGGCAACCTTGTCTTGCCAGACCGTGCCGCCGCTTTGGCTGCCGATGGAGATGTTGATACTGGTGCCATCGGTTTCATTGATGACGGTGGTACCGCCGTTTGAGCTGCTACTACCTGTCGCTACCGCCACAAACTGTTTGGGGGAGACGACGCCGGTTGCGGTCCAGGTGTAACAGAAATAGTAGCTTGAACTCATGTTTCCATCTGCTGCATCTGTAAGCCCTATAAATGCAGAGAAACCTGTAGTTGTTACTGGTCCAGTCCAAACGGTGTAACGATTATAAGCAGCGTTACAATCTGAAAGTGAGGTTGGGGCTGTTGTTGGTTTGGCGCCGGTATAGCTAATGTTTACTTTTGGAATATTATTAAATTTGTACGGCAGATTGACGGCTTCACTTACGTTGGTTGCGGCAGCACCTTGGATATACCCCCACCCACTCACGGTCACTTGACCGGTGGGTTGGTTGGGGATGACGGCAGCGGCGACGTCGTTGGCTTGAGGTGCCACTATATTAAAGTTAGCATATATACTAGTAATTATTCCTAGTCCAGAATTTCTTTGAGAGATACCACCGTTGTATTTATGTCCATTGCCACCGGTTGCATTCGCGATACGTGCTTCGTCGCTAAAAAATCTAATGAATGTTGTTGAGTTAGAAACAGTTCCAGTATTAGCGGTTATTATTTCTCCATTTAGCGCTGTTGTCGAATTTAGTGGATCGGCGGTAGCACCGATCATATTAGAATTATTTATCGTAGTTCCGCCAGTGCTAAACCTCATCCAGAGTTTCTGGGTATCGGCGTCGATCACGTCCACGGAGGAGGCGGTCGCCACGATATTGGAGCGTTCCGGGAACTGGGCCTTTGCCCCACGGGTGGAAGAGGATGGTTCGGTGAACCAGGAGGCGATCTTGAAGACATCACCGACATTGTAGGAGGCGGAGGTGAAGGTCGCGGAGACACCGGTTGCCCCTAGCGCCTGGGCTGTCCCGGGAGTCATGGTGACGCCGGTCGCAGCCTGGCCGTTGTAGTCCGTCCAGTCAAAGGTGGTGGGGGACTTGATGGTGATATAGATAGTCTTGGCGTTACTGCTATATGTCCCCGTGGCTTTAATCAGGGAGCCGTTGTACGAGGTACTTAAGTTCGGATTCTTCTGGGGAGTGGTACTGTTCTGGCTAAACTGAGCACTGGTTGTTGCCACCGACAAGGTTACCCCGTTGTACCAGTTAGGATCGATCCCTAGCTCTACCTGGACCTGGGGGATACTGTCCTTGGTACGGTCGTAGTAGAAGACCTTGTTGACCGTACTACTCCCTAGATAGGTATTCCCGGCATTGTCGGTGGTTGCTGCACTCATGGTTTGGCCACCCATGAGGCCTGCCCGATAGGGAGCGGCGGCGCCGCCAACGGGGGCGGGGCCGCTCACCGTGGTGTTGGCGCTATCCGTTTTGGTGTTGTCGTAGAAATTGTCAAAGGTAAGCCCCCGAGCCAGGAGGTTAGCATTAGTATTCGTACCCTCATTGACAGCGGTGTAGTCGTTCGCGTAGAGCCAATACTCGTTGTGTTTGCTGGTCTTGTCTATGGCGGCGCTGGCCGTGACCTGGGGCTGAACTTTGAAAATCATCTTGACGTAGCCGGAGCCGGCATTCGTAGTATCGGAGACGACGCCGACCAGGCCGTCGTACTGCTTGGCGGAGGAGAAGGCGCTACCTGCCGTGTCGGAGGTGAAGAGATAATCGCCTTTGGCGACCGTGGTTGTATTTTTAATAGTAACGTCGACCTCGCCAGCAACGGCGATGAGACAGGTCTCGTTCGCGTCGCAGGCGCCGTTGTTGTTGGTGTCGCTGTTGACCTCTACCCCCTGCACTACACCAAAGACGGCCTTGGAGTAGGGGGTAGTCGTGGTGGTGAAGGCGTTGGCGTTCGTGGGGTCGAGGACGACTAGTGCCTTCTTGGCGACGGTGCCGCCGCTCTTGTTGACCGCGGTGACGGAGAAGCCGGCACCGGAGGTAATCGTGCCGGAGACGTAGAGGTTGCCGCTGGCATCCAGGTACATTTTTTCGGTGCCGTTGTTTTTAATGGAGAGGAGCTTGGCGTCGGCGCCGGTCAGAGTGTTGTTGGTGTTGAGGGTGAAGCCGAGAGCCGAGGTGCCGTCGGCAACTCCCGAATTGATGATGCCGTTCCCCACCGTCACATAGCCGGTGGTCGTAGCGTTCCCGGTAATGTCCGTCGTACCGGTGTCGGAGGCGAGGGTCAGGTTGCCGGCGTTGTCGGAGATGGTGCTGCCGCCGATTTTGGCAAAACCGATGCTGCCGTTGCCCACGGTTAATCCGGGGTTGCCGGTGTCGGAGGCGATTAAATCCAGAAATTTGGCGTTGCCGTTCACGTCCACATAGTAGCCGGTCGTGTCCGAGCTGTTGGCAAAATAGACGTTGTTGGTAAAGGTGGCGCCCACGATCCGGGCGTTGCCGTTCACGTCCAGAAGATAGCTGGGGTTGGCGGTGCCAATCCCCACATTGCCATTATTGGCTACCACGAATTTGGTGGCGCCGGACTTGCTCGCCGTAAGAAGGTCGCCGACACCAGATTGGTCGACCATGAGGGAGGCCATGGATGTCGCTCCGGAAATGGTTGCGACCGGCAGGGTGCCGAGCGTGGAGCGAAGGTCAAGGGTACCCAAAAGATTCGTCCCGCTGGCGCCCACGCCCAGGTGCTTGTTCGTGTTGTCCCAGTAAAAATTGCCGTTGTTTTGGGAAAGGAGACCAGCCATGCCGGCAAAGACGATGGAGCCGGGGGTGAGCCCAGAATCGGTGAGGGACGTGCCGGAGACGCCTTGGGCGACGAGGTTGCCGGTATTGTCGAAGTGATAGGCGGTTGCCGCCCCCACGGATATCCCGTTGTTAAATTGTACATAACCCGACACCCCGGTTAGGCTGTTGGTATTTGGTAGAGCGAGGGCGGCACCCAGCGTGAGGCCGTTGAGATTGCCGTTACCGTTGCCGGCAATGTAGTAGGTGGTGCCGCCGCCGACGGACAAGCCCTGGGAAAGCTGCAGATAGTTGGTCACCCCGGTCAAGGTGTTTGTGCTTGGCAGGGTGAGCGTGCCGGCAGCGGTCAGATTGGCGCCTGCCGCGGTCAACGCTGTCGTGCCGCCGGGAGCGAGGATGACGTTGCCGGTCGAAATACTGCCGAGGGTCAAGGTTTGCGCGTTGGTCGTCCCTAGCGTGCCGTTGCCATTCAGGTAGGTTGCTACATTGGCGGTGGTGCCGGCAATGGTCGCGGTGGGAGTGCCGCTATTCACGTTGATTAGTCCGATTTTGGCGGAGCCGGTGGCGTTGCCTCCGAGCAAAAGGTCGAGGGTGTCGTTTACCGGGGAGAGTGCGCCGGTGGCGAGCCGCCAATAAGTGCTACCACCCCCGCCGGTCTGGGCCACCCACGAGAGGGTGCCGCCTGCGTTACTAGACAGGACGTAGCCGGAGGAGCCGGCGTCGGCACTTGGCCAGGTGTAGGTGACCCCGTGGAGCTGGGTGGTGCCAATGTTTGTTAAATTTCCGGCGGAGTCCAACCTTTGCGTACCACCTGTGTAGATGTTATTAGCGTAGAGATCGCCGGTACTCGTCAGTTTATAGGTGGTGCCGCTACCTACCGCGAGGCCGCCGCTGGCTTCAATATAATTGGTCACTCCGGTTAAGGTATTGCTATTGGGGAGGCTAAGCGTGCCGGCGAGGGTGGTGTTGCCGGAGGCGTCTACCGAGAATTTGCTGGTGGGGCTGGTTCCTGAAAGGAGGTCGAGGAGTTTGAAGCCGGTGGTGTTGTTCCCCACGGTGCCGGTAATCAAAGTGCCGGTACTGAGCTGGGCGTCGGCCACGTTGAAGAAATTGGTGGTCGTGGTGTTGCCGTTCACGTTGACCTGGCCGGTGCCGTCGGGGGCAATCGTGATGTTGCCACTACTGCCCGTGGTCGTCGCGAGCGAGAGGGCGGGGGCGGAGATTTGAAACGTCCCTGAGACGCCGGTCATGCGCGGATTTTGCTCGCCGACCAAGATTTCACCCCACTGATTCATGGGGACGACGGTGTTCCGCACTGCAGAGACCGTTGCGGAGATGGGGAATCCCTGCAGAGTCTCGGAGTTTAGGGCATAGGCGACGGTGGCGATTTGCTGGCGGGGGGTGAGGGTCTCGGCGCCCACCGTGACTTCAAGATAGACGTTGGCGTTTTGGGTAAAGACATCGGAGGTAATCGCCGAGCCACAGGTACTGCCGATCTGAGTATTGAAGACGCCGTCGGAGTCGGGGGTCACGGAACACGTGCCACTACTATAGAGCTGCGTGCCGGCGGAGGCGGCATCGAACAACTTAAAGACAAAGTTGGTGGCGCTGGTTATGGGTGTGCCACCGGCGTTCTCGAGCCTGCCCTGGAAGGAGATCTGCCGGTTCGGGGTAACCGGTGTGCTGGGATAGGCTTCGGTCAAGACAACCCGATCGCGGGAGAACTGACGGTAGGAGAAGACGCCAAGGGTAATCGTGAAGAGGAGGAGGATGGCAAAGGGAAGAAGGTTCCGAACTCCCAGAAGTTCGGAACCTGGGCCGAACAGGCGCGGAATCGGGAGAAAGAACCGTTTGCGGGAATTATTTTTTTTCACGGAATCTATTGGTTCCTCTGGAACAGAGGAGCCAATACGTATAGGTCCAATAGGACGTATTGGACGTATAGGTCCTATACCGCTCGCTAGGTGGGCGGAAGAACTATCGGGTAGTACGGCGTGCGGGTAGGCACCGGCATACCACGTTGCAAAACGGGCGATGGACTTACCTTTTCGCTCTATGGTCGCCGAAGACATTCCATCAATTTGGCGCAGATGATCCAAGTATTTTTCGCGATTTTTTGTGCCTAGCACTGCATCCATCTGAGTGCTAGGAGTGTTGGAGCTTGCCCAATGCAGGTAGCGGGTGACGTCAGATTTATAGGACCTAACGGTCAAAGGGGAGAGGTGCTCGCTTTCGAGCTGGTTGGTGAATGGTTTGATGTAGTTCTCAGCAAAGATCCGATCTTCGGAAAGATCGGATCTTTGCTTCAAGGTGAACCCGTCGGTGGGGTTTGCGATGCTGTAGGTTGCGGAAAGCACAGTGCCGAGCTGCTTGAGCGAGGCGAGGGCGCGAAGTAGCACAGACTTGTCAGCGCCATTGTTCCTCAAGGACTCCATATACGAGGTGTAGTTACTTGGTTGGGTGAGTATATCTAGCGGCGAGCCCTTCGATTCACTCAGGGTTTTACTGGCTTGCAGCCAGTGCAAAAACCGCTTGATGTCGGCGAGATACAGCTTGCGGCTGGTGAGACTCAGGTGGGTGCTTGCAAGAAACTGCTTGCAGGTGGCGAGAATGGTGTCGAATGTAGGGTGGGCAGTATTTGGTTTCATATCTTGTAGTTATATTTCGTTATACACTGTTATCCTTCGATAAACTCAGGACCATAGGTCTACTATAAAAGCGTTGTACAAGGCGTGTCAATAGTCTGGGACCAGAAATAATACCGCAAATGATTGCGGTAATAGTTTCACGCGTTTACATGCAGGGGGAATGTGTTATTTTCGGTTTTGAAGCCGCTGTCGAAACAAATTTTCTGTGTACCCACCATGTTGCAGAAAATCTTGTTCCGCTTTCGTAATTTGTTTGTCGAGCAGATATCCGGCTTGATTTATGAGGCAGATAAGACAATTGGCGGCTTTGTTGGGGGTTGTCATATAGGACGTATAGGTCTGATAGGTCTTATATGACCTATATGAGAGATTACGGACTACCAGGGACTCTGGCGAGGACTTTTCCCATTGTCTGAGCCCGCGCTGCCTGAGGTAATCTTCGTAATCTTCCAGGAGTTCTTTGAGTGAGGCACGGGCTACGCCTAGGAGCTTGAGCTCGCTTTTTTTTGATGTGCGTTCGCTGCAGCCTTCAACAATGTTTTGCTTACTAGACCTGGCGGCTTGTACCATTTGGTCACTGGTACGGGAGCGTTTGTCAATATATTTTCTTACAAAAATATCGGTTAGATCGTAGATGATCGTTGTCATCTGGTAGGATAACAGTTCTTTATATGGCATAGTAATAAATATGACGTATTGGAGGAATATGTCAAATAGGACTTATTGGGGTACTATGACCGTGTAGACGCGCGCATTTTGGCAGAGGGAGAGGACGAGCGTGATGCGGCTTGTGCGGATCGTGAGGGTGGAGTAGCGACCTAGGTGAGGGACGCGTAGCCTACCTGTATACGTCTTATACGACTTATATATCATATATGACGTATATTGCCGCGAGTGCCAAACACTCGCGGCAAGGGGGTTTCCATGCTCGTCCACCAAGATAAGGTTGTCCCGCCTGTTCCAGAGGAATATGAGCAGTATCAGTACTAATACTGCTAGCGAAATGGCTACATATCCTGCCATACCTACCCGAGTGGCAACGTACGAGATGGTGGAAGGCAGAGAGGTGAGCGGAGCGGGGAAGCTGATAGGGCCGATACGTCCAATAGGACCGATAGGCCCGATAGTCACCGCTGCTGCGGTGACGCGAAGCAGCAGTGGCGGCAGCGCGGCCGGCTGGCCGGCACGGTCCACCGCTGAAATGAGCACCTCGTAGGTACCGGGGTCAAAGTGGGCGTAGGAGTTGACGTGACCACCGGAGCCGGTGGGAAACGGATAGGTTTGATACGACGTATAGGACAGATAGGTCCGATACTGGAGTGAGATGGTCGCAAACGGTTCCGTAACAACGGTAAAGTACACGTCTTTTGGCCCATTTACATCAAAGCTCGTTCCTGGCGGGACGGAAGCGGGGTTAGTAGAATCGAGCGCGAGGTGATGGTAGGTGTCGATATCCGTCACGAGAATTGTGGGCGGGACGGTGTCAACTGTGAGGTGCCACGACGCCGAGTAGCTTTTGTTGCCGGACAGGTCCTCGGCGGTGACGTACCAGTCGTAGGTGCCGTCGGGGAGCGGGGGATTGGGGATGAGGCGAACTTCTCCGCCTTCGATCCGCGAGGTATAGCCTGCGCCTTCGGCGTTTCCGTCGTTGCTTATGCCCAGGTAGGTGGCGACGTTATTCAGATATAATGTATATATAATTTTATTGGAGTCGATGTCGGTGCTTTGATGCCAGGCAAACTCCAGTGTCTTTTCGCTGGTGTAGGTGCCGTCGGCGGGGCGAAGGAGAAGGGGGGCGGTGGGGGCGGTTGTGTCGTTTGGCGTGAAGAAAGTGGGGATGGTGGTGGAGACCTGTGCGCTACTCGTGGCGGGAGGTGGAGTTGCTAATGCATGTGGCGGCATGGCCGCCACTATAAGTCCGATAAGACTTATAAGTCTTATAAGACGTATAGGAGTTATATGCTGGGAACATGGTGGGTTGGGGACAGGGATGGGCATGCTACCAGTATAGCTTTACCGGTTCTTATTCTCTAGCTCTACAATCTTGCGCTTCAGCTCGTCGATCTCATCGTCCCGCTTGTCTTCGCGATGCAAGATGTGACGGCGGATCAGGATAAAGACGGCGATGAGGACCAGGAGAATTACGCCGAGCGCGGTCATGAGTTTGTAGGGAAGGATCCAGAATAGGATCGTGCGGGTGGCAACGGCGCCATTTGGGCCGTAGGCGGCGGTCAAGGTAGCAGTATAGCGGCCTAGCCCCCAGACCGTTTCCCACCTACCCGCAATCGTGCGACTGGTAAAGGGGAAGATGTTGACGGAGTCGAGGGAAAGATCGGTGAGTTGGCGCCCCAGCATGTCGTAAACCTTGACGTCGGCTTTGGGGCTGATGTGGGTGTCCGATTGGTTTTCGATAGTTGCCTGAAAGTCGACCGGCCCAAATTCGTACAAGTTTTTGCCGACGGAGAAGTCTTTAATGATGGCGTTGTATTTGACGTTGCCGGCGACCGTGATGCCAAAAAGGGAACCTACCTGTGAGGCCGTGTAAGAAACGGTGGTCTTGAGCCCTCCCTCAGGTACGGGCTGGAAGAAGACCCCGGCGTAGTGGCCGCCGGGCAAGGCATCTCTAGGTACCTGGATGAGTACGATGAGCTGGTCTTCACTTTTGGGGGGGATGGTGAGGGAGCTACGGTCGAGGGTAAACCAGGGTGAAGCGAAGTAGCGGCCGGAGGCGGTGACCGACACCGGGACGGGGGTGCCCATATCGTCCTGGACGATGAAATCTTTGACAAATGCCTTGAGGTTTAATGTTTGGGTGGCGCTATTGTTTGTGACTTTGATGATCTTTTGGATCGTCTCGCCGGGATTGCCGGCGACGTCGAAGCGGGGTGGGGAGACGACCAACGATACATCAGCTGCTAACGCCTTCGGCGGTAGCACTGATGTTATAAGTCCTATAAGACATATAAGTCCTATATGTCTTATACGTCGAATTGCAACTTGGGTTGGGTGGGGCAGGCGAAGCATAAACTCCTTTTAAAATGTTCCGGTTGCGGTATAAGTAATCTGGTTCTCGTAGTCGCCGGCGGCCTGAGTGGCGCCTACGGAGAGACGGTAGCAGACGTAGGCGGCTTCGGCGTTCGCGACCGTTGTACTACTGAAGAGTGTCTGGGGTGTCTCGGCGGCGGAAATGTCGGCGAACTGCTTGGCGTGGAATGTGCCGGCGGAGTCGTTATATTGAAAGGCAATAGTGGTAGCCGAAGTGTTCTGGAGAGAATAGCCGAAGCCGTTGTGGGTGGCGGTTGCCCATTCGCCGGCCGTAGTCTGGGAGCAGGTGCCAGCGTCGCAGGTAGTGTCGGCGATCGTGGGGCTCGTTGCGCCATTTTTCCCGAGCGGCTGGTTCTCGCTGGCCGTCACCACGTAGCCCGAGGCGGCGTTGGTGGAGACGGTAAGGGATTGCACGGCGGTTTTAAAGGTGTTTAAGGTCATGGTACCAAAGGGGACGGCGAGGGGAGCGTTTGAACCCGTAGTTGTGTCGATGTCGGGGGTGACGCCGCAGACGGTACCGGAAGCGGCGTGGCCGGCGATTGCAAAACTGATGGTCGGCGAGACGGTCGCGGTCACGCGGACGGATTCTATTTGGGCGATCCTACCCGTAGTTTGGTCTACCGGGGTGGCGGTGTTGGGGTTGGCGCTGGCTGCGAAGTTTTTGACGATGAAGGGATAGGTGTCGGCGGTCCCCTCCGTGTGGCTGCTGCCTGTCGCCGGGGCTATGGGAGTGTTGGTGCCATTGGTGTTGCCGATCTTAATGGTGATCGCGGTGCTCACGCCGCCCGAGCCGGAGTAGTGCACCTCGAAACAATGGTAGTTGGCTGGGGCAGTGCAACCTGTTCCGCCGGAGGCGGTCGCGACCCCAGTGACAAAAGTGTAGTTGGTGGCGTTGGTTCCTACGACGTCCACGGTGGTGTTGAAATCGTAGCCGTTGAAATCTGGGTTGCCGTCGTTGCCGGTTGTGGCGTTACTGGGGAGAAGGATTTGGAAGAAACCGTTGGGGACGGCGGTTGCAGTCGTAAAGGTGACGACGTGCTGGGGCTTCTCTTTTAGATATATGGCGGTGCCGTCGGTAGTGTCGCCGGTAATTAAGACAGGGGAGACAGTGAAGTTGGCAGAGTCGACGATACCTACAACCGAGTAGGCGTGCGAGCCGATGGTGACAGTATCACCTGCCCTCAGATTGGCGGTACTGATGGTGTAGTAGGGGGAGGAAGCAACAGTGTAAATCTGTACGTTACTACCACCCACGGCAGTGCCGGTTGCGTTCACGCGGGCGGCGACCGAGAGGCGGGAGGATTGGAGTGTATCTTTGACGCTGGTCAAGTTCGCAGAATCCAGTTTTCCTGGTTTGTAGAGAACTACTCCGGTTGCGACAAGAATGACGCCGATAGCTATCAGGGCTTTCTGAGACATACACCTTTACTTAACCAACTTTCGAGTAGTCTGTCAATACAATACTATGTATTATGTTTTGATAATTATGTCATGGATGTGTAGAAGATATTTGACGCTTCTTGAAGTATATAAGCAGTGTCATTGCTGATAGTGCTAGCAGTGCAGTGAATATAGTTGCTCGTATAGGGAGGAGCCAGACTACTTTTTCGATTTCGGTGACTTTGGTGCCACCCTCGGTTGTGACTGCTAGATGGAGCCGATAGGGGCCTACGTCGTACCAATGTGGCGACCAGGAGAGCGATATTGCCTCTGGTGTTTTGCCGTCATCAGCCATTTTCTCACCTAAAATGATCCGTTCTGATGTCTTTAATATCAGATTAGGGAAAAAGGGGAGCGAGAGGATCGTTTTCCCCTGGGGAGAGAGGATGGTGTATGTCCCTTTGGGGCGGATCATGACCGGTGCGGTGTTTTTAATGGTGGGTGTGATGGTGAGCACTCCCCACGAATCTTGGACTAGGGGCGGGTCGAAGTTACCAATTTCGAGATTTATGGGCAGGGTACCCGTTTGCGTCAGGGTGACAAATACCAGGGTTGAGATGGCGGGAAGCGTGGGAGAAAGTGTGTGTGTTTGGGACGGTGTGGATGGGACCACTTTGAGTACGAGTGCAAAATAGGTATCGGTAACAGTGTCGCTACTTGCTCCCTCCACACTCAATGTGACGGGAACTGTCGCGCCACCCGCAATTGAAAACGGCGTACCTAAGGTATGATCACAACTTATGATGAGCGGGATTTTTGTGGGCGAAAGGGGGGCGGGATCGACCACGACGTGACCGGCAGAATCACTTGGCACAACGGCGTGTATTTCTGGCACTATTTCGGTATTTTCTCCCTGGTTTGTGAGTTGAAATGTCTGTATAACCTTTTTGTTCGGAGAGAGCAAAATTTCCACCGTCGGGGGTGATATCGATAGCCCAATAGACTGCGCGTGAGCTCGTGGAACGAGGGGAGAAATAAGTAGTGTGAGACATGTGATGACTGCAGCGTTTAGTGTTTTTTTCATATGTTTTTTAGTATACCGGTGTCGCTATATAGACGATTTGCGTACTGTAGGATCCTTCGGCTTGGGTGCCGCTAATCGCGGCTTTGTAAGTGACTGTTGCTGTGCGATTTTTGCCGGCCGCGGTACTTGTCATCACCGTTGCCGGGGTACCGCCGAGCGATATGTCGGGGAATGGGCGGAAGTATGTACTCCCCACAAAGTCGGCTGGTACATCAGAACCACTCACGTTGTAGCCGAAGCCGTAGGCAGAGGTACTATTCCAGACGCCTGCGGTTGTTGTTGTACAGCTGGTGTCACAGATGGTGTCGGGGATGGTATTGCTATTTGCACTCGTGAGCTTGCTACTTTCCATAGCAGTGACGCTGTATCCCTGTCCCGGCGCGGTGACGGTGAGGGTGGTTGCTGCCGTGCTAAAACTCCCTGGTGATAGGGCGCCTAGGTCGGCGGTTAGAGAGCTTACCGAAAAGCTAAACGGGTACAGTGTATAGAGGTATTGAAAACCTGCTTTAACATGGTAGCCGGTACTGCTGAAGTAGTCCGCCACTATCTGACCAACCGTGTCGGTCAGCGAGTAGCTTGTGGAGCTTTTGAGACCGCTCGTCATGTTGAAGTTGCCAAGACGGATGGTGTAATCGGAGGAGCGCATGGACTGGGCGTGGGCGGGACGAGATGCTAGAAGGTAGATGCTAGATACTAGGAGGACGGGTAAAAGAAGGGTCCCTAACTTCTCTCTTCCAGGATCTAGAATCTCTCTCCTAGTTTTTGTGGGCATGAATCCAGTATAGCAGGCAGCTACGACTGGTGCTTGGTGCCGGTGATATATTTTTCTGCTTGCTCAAACGCCTCGAATGAGACATTCCATATGCCTTCGTAGGGATTATCCAGATCGTTCATGAGTGTATAGACATAAACGACGATAATACTCACAAAACCGATGGCTATGGCGTAGAACCACGTATTTACGAATCCGAGAAAAGCAAAACCTATGACGAGCATGGTGGATAGGAGGAGGACGAAACTTTTGAGCAATGCGGGGAGGCGCGTGATGCTGCTTTCGATACGCTCGCTTCGGATACTTGAAAGTTCTTCATAGGCATTCATGAGGGGTGGAAATACGGCAGCGTCGCGGTGATCGTTGAACGTTATTCCGTCCACTACGTGTTGAATAGTTTTTAGCTCTGGGCTGGGATGGATGGCACGAATACCTTTCGCGGCATCTCTCATCTCGGATACGGCTTTTTTAAGATAGATGAGGAGAGCTGTTTTCATCGCTTTGTCGACGTTCTTGTCATCGAGATAATCGACGTAATTCCAGATAGCTGTCACCGCCTTTCCCTCGCGAGCGATGAGGCTGCTGGCGCTATTGTATTGGCTCCAAACCTCGACAATTGTGAAGGCAGCGACGAAGGTGTAAATGGTGGCAAGCGCACCCACCAGCCAACCAACACCATTAATGTCCGCGATCATCGGTGTGGTGCCAACCGAGCTGCGTACATACAGGGAAATGCCAATGATGAGCATAGTGACGAGGGTGATCTTGCTTGCAAACGAGTTGAGAGATGTTGGGGTGCTATTTGTGGATGGCGTTCTGAATAGGAATGGCAACACCGACTTCATGGCACCATTATAGTGATTTTTATGATTTTTTGTCTAGCGTTTGCTCAAGCTCATCCTTCGACAAGCTCAGGATGGTCTGCTATTTTGGGAATCACTATCGTGATCTAGTGTCTGTTGTAGCTCATCCGCGGAGCGGTAGAGGGTTTTGAGGTCTTGGTAGAGCGTTTCCAGGTCGGTATGCAAAGAACGGATCTTTGTTTGGGGGATCACCACAGAGAGATTGTCGAGCGCGGAGAGCAGGGTATCTTTGAGGTTTAGCGAGAGGAACATGAGTGTATCGGTTTCTTCCCTGGAAATGTGCTGGGACAGCAGGGCGCGGGCGCGGCGGTCCTCCAGATCTGTTTCATAAATGTGACCGGTCAAAATGGCGAGCGGGGTAACCATGACGAGGGCGAGCAGCTCGGAGAGATGGGCGAGGTCGGAAAGATTGGTCGTGGGCAAGAGGAGGAAGTAAAGGATGAGCACGCCGGTCAAAACTAGCGTAGCCTCGATATCGTACAGCATGGCCACGCCGAACATGAGGAAATATAGGAGGAAGAAGAGGGGAGAGGTGAGGGCTCCGGTTTCGGAGACGAGGAGCAGGATCATGGCTGTAAGGAGTGTTACATCCATCGTGACCGTGTTTTTGTGGAAGAGTTTCGGTTTGTGGGCACGCAGCCAGTGGGTAGCCAGATAGAGGAGTACGAGGAGCGCGACCAGCTGAAGCGTGTAGGGGAAGAGGAGGGGTGAAGAGAGCCACAAGTACACCCCGCCGACGGCGACCACGAGCAGGAATGTATGAGAGAGAAAGCGTATGGGCATTGGTACTAGCTTACCGCAGATTGTATGACGTGTACAACGGGGGCTTACCTTGGACAGATCAATCAAAGCTGATAGATCACTTTGATCTACAAGTTTACACTAAAGTAGTGGTAGAATACGTGGCATGAAAGATCAAATTCATTGGCAACCGGAGGAAATGTCGGGGGAAGAACTCAGGGGCTACATTAAGGCTGCGCGGTTTTGGACAAAGGTGTTGCCGTGGGTAGGGACAGCTTTGGGAATCGGAGCTCTTACTAATCTCGAAAATCCGAGTGGACTCGGTGGATTATTTGTCGGGCTGACAATCCTTGCTGGACTCGGGTACTTGTCGGCAGAGAATGGTTTGCAACGGGCAACCGCTCGACTCGCTGATGTGGACGAAGATGCTACTGCAAAACCTTGATTCGATCTGCTATCATCTCTGTATGACGTTCTCACGCGGATTATCACTTCTCCTTCTTACCACCTAGGTGTAGGGGAGATTGACGTGTGTCGCTCCCCGCAAGGGGAGTTTTTGTTATAAAATGGGAAAATCATGAAACAGGTAAAAAATAAAATCCTTCGGCAAGCTCAGGATAAGACTTACGTACTCGGCATGTTCCCGTACCCGTCAGGGGAGGGGCTCCATGTAGGACACGTGCGCATCTTTACCGCGTGCGATGTCATGGCCCGGTATTTTCGGGCGAAAAGTGCCCACCCTTCGACTCGCTCCGCTCGCTCAGGGGCTCCGAAAGCACCTGCGGTGCTTTCTCCGATGGGGTGGGACGCATTTGGGCTGCCGGCTGAGAATGCTGCCATAAAGTTCAAGAAAATCCCCCAACAAATGGTTCCCCATAACTACGCAAATTTTAAGAAGCAGATGCAAGCGCTCTCCTTATCCTTCGATTGGGAGCACGAGTTCGCGACCACTGACCCTACCTATTATGGTCTCACCCAGTGGCTATTCCTCAAACTCTACGAGAAAGGTCTCGTATATCGTGAAGAGGTGGCTATTAACTGGTGCCCCAAATGTAAGACGGGACTGGCGAATGAAGAGGTGATGGGCGACGGTACCCATGAGCGGTGCGGCACGCCGGTCACCAAGAAAAATCTGCCACAGTGGGTCATGAGGATCACGGAGTATGCAGACAGGCTACTTGGGGGATTGGATGAGGACCTATCGAAATGGTTTGGTAAGAGCAACTTGACTGTCCTTCGGCAAGCTCAGGACAGTCAGGCGACAAAGTCGCTTGACTGGCCCCGGGGAATATTGGAGATGCAGCGGAATTGGATAGGAAAGAAGGAGGGGGTGGTTATTCACCACCAGGTGAAAGACATGGATCTTTTGCTCGATACCTTTTCTGCGTACCCAGCGTGGCTATTCGCCGATACCTTTATCGTGATCGCTCCGGAGCATCCTTTGGTGAAGAGGCTAACGGCGGGGACGAAATATGAGAAAGATGTTCGAGCCTTTGTCGAGGAGTCCGCGACAATTACCAATCAGCAGCGGGTCGAGGATAAGTTTGAGAAGAAGGGGGTATTTACCGGCCGATACGCCTTGGACCCCTTTAATAGCAACCGTGAGATGCCGATATGGGTGGCCAACTTTGCCATGATGGATTTTGGTACCGGTATCATTCGTTGTTCGGCGCACGACGTACGCGACTACGAGTTTGCGACCAAATACAAGATACCCATGAACGAGGTAGTGGATCGTACCGACCCACACATGCCGGTCAACGCCCACCTGAATGAAGGAACTTTGAGAGATAGTGGCCCCTTTACCGGGAAGGCGATTTCGCCGGAGTTGATTGGGGAAATGGTGCGGTGGATTGTCGATCAAAAGATTGGGAGACGCGAGGTTACCTATCATCTCCGCGACTGGGTATTCTCGCGGCAGCGATACTGGGGAGAACCGATCCCGCTCGTGTACTGCGACAAATGTGGGGACAAAAATGGGGTAGTGCCACTGTTCGAGAAAGACTTGCCGCTCACGCTGCCGACCCTTGAGAGCTACGAGCCGACTGACACGGGGGAGAGTCCGCTGTCGCGCGTTACAACTTGGGTGAATACGACGTGTCCCGTGTGCGGTGGTCCTGCAAAGCGCGAGACGGATACTATGCCCAACTGGGCAGGAAGCTGTTGGTATTTCCTTGCTTTCGCCTTTTGGCGAAGCGAAATCACCAATAACCAAGCACCAAATTCCAAACAAATCCAAAATTCAAATGCTCAAAACAAACCAACAAGACAAATATTGGATGAATACAGGGAGAAATCGCCGACGCCGTTTACGGAGTTTTGGAAAGAGGTAGCTAAACCGGCTATCGATGCGTGGCTGCCTGCCGATTGGTATCTTGGTGGTGCAGAGCACGCGGTCCTTCATCTTTTGTATGCTCGGTTCTGGGTGAAAGTATTCCAAGACCTGGGCCTTGTCGATTTTCCGGAGCCATTTTTGCGGTTGCGATCTGTTGGCATGGTGCTCGCCGAAGACGGGCGAAAGATGAGTAAGAGCTGGGGCAATGTTATCAACCCTGACGACATGGTCGCGAAGTACGGCTCGGACGCGACACGCCTCTACGAGATGTTCATGGGTCCGTGGGACCAGGCCATCGCGTGGGACAGTGGTGCTATTGCGGGACAGGTGCGGTTTCTGGAAAAAGTGAAAGATGTGAGCGAGAAAAAAGTGGGAGAACAGACCTCTCCCGTTCTTGCGGTACAGCTATCGAAGTTGGGTGAGCGTATAGAAAAAAGCATTCTTGAACAACGATTTAACACGGCCATCGCCGGCATGATGGAATTTGTGAATGCATGGAAGGCAGAAAGTCTGGTACTTTCGGCGGATGACGTACGAAAGTTTGCGCAATTATTGTGTCCGTTTGCACCACAAACGGCACAAAAGATTTGGACACAGTTGCATACCAGGTTTGAAGGGAGCCCACAGACCTGGTATGCAACTGACCGCGTGGACGAGGCGCCGTGGCCGTCCTTCGACTCGCTAGCGCTCGCTCAGGATGTACCAGTTACCATCGCCATCCAAGTGAATGGGAAATTGCGTGGGACGCTGCGGGTTGCACAAAGTGTGGCAAGCGATGAGCACGCGGTCACGAAACTCGCGCTCGCGGACCAGTCGGTCGCAAAGTGGGTAACAGGCGCGCCAAAGAAGGTTATTTTTGTGGCAGGCCGGCTCGTGAACTTTGTTGTTTAACTCCTTTATAATGGTCTCATGATTACGTGGCAGGTGGCAGTCGTCACAACCGGGATATTGTCGGGGATTGCCCAATCTATCGGCAAACGACAAGTTTCTCGCATGAGCGCGTTCCAGAGTGGTGTGCTACGAGACGGGACAATACTCCTCGTTGTTGCGGTGGTGAGCGTTGTACAACACCTCTACGGGTTTTCCCCACTATACCTCCTGTTTGTCGGTGTTGGCATCCTCGAATCTGTCATGCAGGCAGCCTACTATTCGGCGAGCCGTGAGGAGATGGCGGGGACCGTTGTCTTCTCGTATCCATTGTCTAGTCTCCTCATCGTTCTCTCCTCGGGGTTTCTCTTTTCAGAGTGGGGGTATTTTGACCCACGAAGTGGACGTGGCCTTCTCAACATCCTGGCCTTGTGTTTAACACTTTTTCTCGTGTTCTTTTACCAAAAGCGTGATGACACGCTGACGCGTACGAAGCGGTTTCATTGGAGTGCGAAACTTCTCGCCTCTGCTTTAATGGTTGTCGTCGCGAATCTTGCCGTGAAGTGGGCGGTGGCGGTTGCGGGGGTGAAGCCAGCAAGCTATATGTTCTGGGAATACCTGGGACTACTCTTTGGTGGGATCGTGTTTGTGTACGCGCGAGGACAGGATTTGCACGTGGGGCGGAGGCAAGTTGTGTGGGGTATAGTCCAAGGAACACTTTTTGCGGCTTCTGTTTTTTGGTACGCAACGCTACTTGTCACTGTCCCGCTTTCGCTTTCGAGTATTGTACGTCGGGTGGCAATCGTGACGGTGACGACGCTGGCCGGACTCTTTGTGTTTGGCGAACATAAGCGGATCAACAGCGGGCAGTGGGTGAGTTTGGCCCTTGGTCTTGGTGTGCTTGCAATGTTGCTTGCAGTGTAGGATTTTGCTAGCCTTTAACTGTGGGTAAAATATTTGAGTTTTTGCGTGAATATGGTTTAGCCTTGCTCGTTGGAGTCGTTGGACTCTCCTGCTTCGGGTACGGATTTTGGCAGGCGATTGCACCGCCGCCTGTTGTGGTGGAGATCTCTCACGATACGGACGCCGAGAGCCGTGTTGCGAAACAGCTTGTGGTCGATGTTTCCGGGGCGGTAGTCAATCCTGGAGTGTACACGCTACCAGAGGGTTCGCGGGTGGGAGAGGTGCTTGTTGCCGCTGGGGGACTTGCTGCATCTGCTGATCATGCCTGGGTATCTGCAACGCTCAATCTGGCTACGCCGGTTAGAGACGGGGAGAAGATATACATTCCGGCAAATCAGCAAGTCGGCGAGTCTGCTAGCCAGCAGGATCAGCAGATCAGTGCATCGGCAGGTCAGAAAACCGCAAAGGTCAATATAAATACGGCGAGCGAGGCAGAGCTCGATACTCTTTGGGGGATAGGCCCGTCGCGGGCGACGGCGATTGTTGCTGGTCGACCGTACGGCACAACGGACGAGATCATAGCCAAAGCTGGAATACCTCAGAGTGTGTACGACAAAATCAAGGACGCCATTAGTGTCTATTAAGTTTATGATGACTTTGTTTTTGGCGGTCGTGTTTATCCTTCGTTGGGTAACGCTTCCGTCTCCGCTCCCTACCGGTTGGGTTCGGGGGACGCCAGTGACAATTACCGCACCGATCATGGAGGAGCCGGAACACACCGATACAAAAACCATCATACGTGCGGGGATATGGGAGTTGCAACTTCCGGGTTATGCGGTAATTACGCCTGGCGATCGTGTGCGCTTCTCCGGCACTCCGGAACCCACAGTGATAGCGGGGAAGGTAACAAAGATTGTCATGATGGATCCGACATTTGAGGGTATGTCACACACCCGGTGTGTGGGAGCCTTTCACACCGGGTGTGTCGCGGTTTGGTTGTCGCGATTGCGCGAACATTGTGTTGCTGTTCTGGAAAAATCGCTACCTGAGCCGATGGCGTCCCTAGCTGCGGGAATACTTCTGGGAGTCAAAGCACAGCTCCCGGCGGATTTTTACCAAGCATTGGCCAGTACCGGTACCACCCATATCATTGCCGCCAGCGGATACAACGTGAGCGTAGTGCTGGGAGTAATTTCTAAAGCGCTGCTATACATGGTATCCCGTGGGTGGGCGACGGCTCTCGGACTCGTGGGAGTATTCCTTTATATACTCGTGGCCGGGGCAGGGGCGTCCGTCATACGGGCGGGTGTCATGGGTGGTCTCACCGTCCTCGCCTACGCGTGGGGGCGGCCCACAGAGGCAAAGCGCCTCTTGTGGGTGACTATTGTCATTATGCTGTTTGCAAACCCTTTGTATCTCGTAGACCCGGGTTTCCAGTTGTCGGTGGCGGCGACGTGGGGGCTACTATACTTGGAGCCGATGATTCAGAGAATTTTCAATAACCAATTTTTAATTTTCAATCAATTTTCAAATAATCAATTCTTAAAGAGCTTCCAGAGTATTTTGGCAGACTATTTTTATCCGACGCTAGCAGCTACAGTCGCTACATTGCCAGTCATTCTCTGGTGGTTCGGACGGGTGAGCGCGGTGAGCTTGCTCGCCAACATGCTCGTACTTCCGATAGTACCGCTCTCGATGGCGCTCGCGGCAGTCGCCGTGCTGGTACCTGTCCCTGGGGCGCTCTTGGCGTACGTACCACTGTGGTGGATGGTTAGCGTGATCGCATTATTTGGGGGAGGCAGATAGGACTTATATGTGGGACCAGAGGAAAGCAAAAAAGCTAGTTTACTACGCTGTAGGTCTGGTTTTGGGGTTAGCAATACTCGTGGCGTCGCAACTGCCGGATGGGAAAACCAGGATCATCGCTTGCGATGTGGGGCAGGGGGACGCCATACTCCTCATCCGCGGCAGCGTGCAAGTTCTTATCGATGGCGGGCCGAGCTCGCAAAAGGTGCTTACCTGTCTGTCGCGCCATATGCCGTTTTGGGATAGAAAGGTGGAGCTTATAGTCCTCACCAATACGGACTACGACCACATGACTGGGGTGGTGGCTGTACTGGAGCGATATAGTACGCTGCAGTTTGCTATGGCAGATGGAGTACAGGAGAGCAGTACACTTATCCACCTGACGGCAATTTTGCGTGAGAGGCGGGTACCGGTCGCGGCTGTTGCCGCTGGTAATACTATCGCTGTACACGATCGCGGGGGTGTGGCTGCTTTCACCTTCCGCGTGCTATGGCCGCCAGATACCGACATGCGATATGTTGCGGCTGTCGCGGGTAATATCGATTCCTCCGCGCGTGAGCAGATACTGGGAGCGAGTGCCAAAAAGGTAGAAACTAATACCAGATCAGTCGTACTTCTCCTTACGAGCGATAGTTATAGGGCGCTTTTTACCGGCGACTCTGGAGTACCAGAGGAAAAAGATATGCTGGCGGAGGGTGTGCTGGGTAAAATAGACTACCTCAAAGTAGGTCACCATGGGTCAAAATATTCTTCTTCCCTGGAGTTTTTGGGGATATTGCAACCAACCGTAGCCGTCATCTCTGTTGGTCTGGGGAATGCGTATGGACACCCCACACCGGACGTGCTCGACCGCTTGGGTATGGTGGGGGCAACGATTATGCGAACCGATAAGGAGGGTGATGTGGTGACAGAGTTGCCGTAGCGATCTACGAAACCTTCTCGAATAGATCGTGAAGTGGGACGCCGAGAGCTTTTGCCAACCGGCCGATGTTGTCTAAAGAAATATTCTGTTCTCCGCGCTCGACGGAGCCGATGTAGGTGCGGTGGATGTTGGTGCGAAACCCGAGCTCTTCCTGCGAATAGCCACGAGCTTTCCGTAGCTCGCGGACGCGGCGTCCGAAGTGTTTGCGCAGCTCTTTATTCGGCTTTCGCGGTTTACCCATAGCGCCCAAATTACACTATATAAGCTATTTTTTCTCTACAGCTAGTAGCTAGCAGCTACTTACTGCGGAGAAAAAAGTGAGAGGAGGGCACTACCTACGCTTTGCCAAAACTTGACGATACTAAGATCAAGGGAACCGAGCCATGATAACGGATCATCTTGGGAGGGGACGGTAGTGGTAGTTGTGCCAAGGACGGTGCCCTTATCCTCTGCAAACGCAGCGGGTGGTGCGTCGTCATAAAAGGTCATCTGCGCTTGTGTTTCGGTTCCCAAGACCGGCGTCTTGGCGTTTACCAATGACTCTTCCATTTGTTGCTCGGCGGCGCTCACTTTTTCTGGGGTGATGAGGTAGCTCGCGGTCGCAAAATCTTTCAGGACGTTTGTGCCGCGGCCATCGTTGGCAAGTACCATAGATGTCGGGAGGAAGGTGACTTCGGCGAGGCCAGCTACCTTGCCGCGGAAGTAGACGGTACCAAACGTGCCAACTTCTCCTGAGAAGCCGGGGTTCGGCAATCCGCCGGTTAGTCGTGCGTAGCCTAGGGTGTTGCTAAATTCTTTCTGGACAAAAAGTTTGGCAAACGACTCGTCGGTTGTTATGCTTACAACCTCGAGTTTCCCGGGGTCAAATCCTAGGTCGGCTTGGACGGCGTTTACCGGCTGTTTGGCGCCCGACACTTCTATTTTCATGGGAAATACTTCTCCGAGCTTATATTGATTATGGGCGGGGATCACGAAACTTACCGTTTTTGGGGTTGGGGGGAAACCTACGTAGGAGAGTATGCGCGCTTCGAGGTATACCAAGCTGATCGCGACTGCGGTTGCGACTAGCATGAGTCCAGCGTCTATCAGGCCATGGTGACCCTTGTGCGTAGCGCCGGTTATGCGACACCAAAAGCAGGGTATGGCTGGAGTGAAGAAGAGATAGAGGATGGGGATAGCCGCTGCAAAAAAGAGTCCGAATATGGCAACCACGTGGACACCGACCCACGAGATGAGTATAGCGATGCATATAAATAGAACTTGTTTACACACAGCCCAGATCGACATCACCATCGCTCCGATAAGTATTTATCTTTCAATATAGTATAGCAATAAAGACAAGTCGATGATGTCGCACGATTTGTCGCCGTTGATATCGCAAGCTATCGTAGTTTTTCCTTCTGATCCAATGCTTGCTCGCCAACTACCTACCCAGCTTTTGACGGTTGTATAAAGCTCTGCTATTGAGATAGTACCGTCGCCGTTGGGGTCAAGCGCGGCAAGGGGTGTGGGGAGGCGTGGTGCCACTACTTCGATGGGTACGGTACTGGCCCTGCCGCTGCCTACCGGCGGGGCCTCGCTGTCGCTCGAGTTGTTTGTCGTGGTAGTGGCGGTAGCTGTAGGTGTGGGAGATGAGGATGGTGATGGCGAGGGATGCGGCGAGGGGGAGGCACATCCGAAGGTGTCGTAGCTGCAGGCTATATCGCAGGTGAGGGTGCCAGGACCGTATCCTTGATTTTGGCATGTCCCACCGTGGAGGTTGCTGCCTTCGCAATCTTCGGCTGGCCGTTCGACCGCGCCATTCCCGCAGACGTTTACCCCCACCGTTGTGTGTATGGTGCGAGAAGTCGCGGCATGAGCGAGCGTACTAGTACAGAGGAAAACAAGGATGACAGCGGCGGCGGGAGCGCGAAGGTTCATTCATTCTTTTCCTGCTTTTTCCGGATGGTAAAGCTAAAGGTATGGCGCAGGTAGACGAGTATGAGGCTGCCAACCATGACCGCAGCGACAACATTGCTCCATGGCAGATAATCCTGCCACAGGGAACGAATGCGGTAGTATAGACTCGCGAATATATTGGCAGGGGCGACGCTGAAGTACAGCTTGGCGGCGGCGGCGATACCCACCGACGAGCCACCCTGCACTTTGGTTGCGGGGTGAGCGCTCAGGTAGGCAAAGTATGTTCCTGGGGTTACGCCCCGAACAGGAATGGCGAGGGTAACCGTGACCGCGC
Organism: bacterium; assembly: GCA_021788365.1. Classification (GTDB taxonomy): domain Bacteria; phylum Patescibacteriota; class Microgenomatia; order UBA1400; family UBA12108; genus JAJYKS01. The sequence goes on along the minus strand of JAJYKS010000007.1, from coordinate 3,187 downwards.
GGGTTGCACCGGGATCGAGGGAAAATGTGGCTGGCGAGTAGGAGAACCACGCCGGATTGGGGGAGAGCTCGCGCTGTCCTTGGAGTTGTGAGATGCCAACCGTGTAGTCGGACGGCTCGTCACCGGTATTAACCACAGTAAAGGGCGGTAAGCGGTAGACACTACCTGGATGCAAGGTCTCTTTTATCTCGATTTTTCCCGTTGCTACACCGACGCCGAGGCGTGCAAGGGCGGGGGAGACACTGGTCGCAATGGCGGTCGCAACAAGCAGGCTAGTCCATTTTATGTACATCGTATCTCTCTACGCCTACGAGGCAGCAGCGGTTATGGTCACGTTAAACGACTGTTCTGCATACCCCGATGAGTCGGAGGTGGGCATGAGGAGTTGGAAGTCTACATCTTTGCTGCTCCCGGCGCCGACCGATGTTGACAGTGATACGCCAGTAGCGTTGTTCATACTCGTCCAGCTGGGAGTCGTGTCGCAGGTTGTTGTACAGAACTTGTATCCGTATTGATTGGCGCCAGCTGTTGCCGCGAGGGACCAGTTGGTTGAGTTGGCACCCTGGATGGTAAAATCTTCGGCCACGTTACCGTTGTTTTGGACAGTTTGAGTGTCGTCTACTCCATATGTTCCCGTTGTCGTGTCCGGAGTATTACTCAACGATTGTGTCCCGTAGGCAACGGAGCCGTCCGAAGTAAGGGTGATGGAAACGTTTTGGGCGGTCACGGTTGCGGAAATCTGGGCCGTTGTTCCTGCAAGGGCAACCCCAGCAGATGCAAGCGCGACAATGCCGGCGAGCCCCAAGTTTACGACAATAGCGCTCATATTGCGGCTCATATATTGTTTCCTTTTTTATTAAAACTAACTTGTATATGAAACTATTTTTTAGTATGGCAAATTTACTACTATTGTCAAGCAGAATTAGTGCTGGGCGGCAAGGATGGTGACGGTAATAGTCTTCTCGAGGAGGTCGGTACTTGCTGTGGGACCCGTGAGACGGAAATCAATGTCTTGTGTGCTCCCCGCTCCCAGGTTAGAAATCAATGATTGGTACGTATCGGCAGCGGAAAATTTTGTCCATGCTCCGCCGCTATTTGTCGAGAACTCGTGGACGAACATATTTGTGCCAGCGCTTTCTCCGAGAGACCACGGTATACCCCCCGTAGCATTTGTTGTCTTAATGGTTAGATCTTCTAGCACGTTGCCGTCGTTTTGCACGGTCTGTGTGGCGCTTATACCATTTGTGGTTGTATTTTTTTGTGCTCCTGGTCCGAGGAAGCCGTACGAGATAGTCCCCGATGAGGTCAAAGAGACAGAGATAATGGGGGAGAGGGTGGTGAAGCTGTTGCACGAGGTGGCGTCGATAACTACTCCGCTCCCGTCGGGGTCAAAGGCCGAGGCTCGCCACCAGTACTCGGTTCCAGAGCTAAGTGCCGATTGTAGAGTGAGACCTGCGGTGATGCTGGAACCATAGCAGCTGGTGGGGCTATTGACGCATGTAGCGTTTTGCCCTATCCAACCGGCGCTACTTACTGCCTGGTCATATGTTTGTAGGGCGGATGAGCAGCCGGAGTCGGAATAGATAACCACTTTGTATCCGAGGTTGTCGCCGTCGGGGTCGCTGGCACTAAATTGGAGCTCGGGGGTAGTCGAGACATCGGTTTCACCGTTTGTTGGGTTGTACATGCCTGGTGGATTTGGCGGTGAATTGTAGGATACGGTGATGGCTAGATAGTCGATAAACGCATCGCGGGAAGTACTCGCCACCAGGGTCATGAGGCGCAGGCGGAAGTTGGTGTTGTTTACCTCGGAGGCCGACCAGTTGGATCGGCCCCACAAGTTACTCGTGCCGCCGAGAGTGTTGGTTACGTCAGAGGCATTGACGTCGCCGGTCTTTTGACCGGCAGTCCAGGTGGACCCTCCGTCGGGAGAGAGGAACGTACAAAATGTGTTTGTACCCGTCGCGCTATCGTAGTGGCCGCGGATGGTGACAGTAATACCCGTGATTACGGCACCAGCTGGCAGAGAGACGTTGAAGTTGCTGAAAATCGCCTGGTCGGAGCTGGTGTTGGGAAGGGCACAGCTCGTGCTTGCCGCGGTACCTGAGTTCACGCTTTCGATACCTGCCGTGTTAGTGGTGGTTGTGTCTTTGGGTGTCGTCGTACCGTAGGTAGTCTCGAAACCGTTGTTGTCACCCGCGCTACTCGTAACTGCGGTCATGGTGGTGGTTCTGAGTTGTCCGGTGCTGCCGGCGTGGGTTGGTGTAGGGTTGAGAAGTATGACGGCGAGTACAAGGCTCATGCCGCATATGTTTTTTATCATAGATAACTGTAGTGTACCAAATACTGTATTTACTACATATTAGATATGACTTGGACAGCGACGCTCCTGACGGTACGATTAAACTTCGTGAAACATATATCTGTACTTACAATGCGACGAATAATCCCTTCGGTTGTTGCCGTGCTTGTGTTTGGGCTTTGCATAACACTTTTGGGTATCTGCGTCTTTTAGCCGAGCCTTCCAGAGGACAAACATTTCGGAGTCGGCGTTTGCCCGGTACTGGTGGATCGGAGCACTTGCCGCCATTGTGTCGGCAATCGTTGCGGTGGGGGTGGGGGCGGGGCTTTCAGGCCATCGCAAGTCTGCACGGTAGACAAGTGGGGTAGAATGGAGATAGTTATATCTTAGGAGAGAGGTTTATGGCGAGAGAAAAAGGTGTTGCTCCGGAATACGGGGTTGTCAGCTCTGAGTTAGGCGGGTTTTTGAGAGAGCGTGGCTTAGTGCGGAATTTCCAGACGAATGGTTGTGATGTGATACCCGATGATCTTTTGGAAAATAAACTTGTTTTTGCGTTAATTGGAAGTGAAAGTTCTTTGTCGGCCTATGTGCAACACAATGGAATCAATCAAAGAAAGCTTACAATGCCGAGTGCAAGTGAGGCGAAGAGAGTTAAGGAATCATTGAATAATTTAGTACACGGAACTATTGCTAATCTCATCGAAGCAGTTAAGATGCTAGAATAGTAATCCGTGGTACAATATCCCCTTATTCAGGGAGCGTCGCGAACTCCTTAGCTCCGGCCTAAATAGCCCGTCCGACTAGCGAAATAGTCACTAACGAAGATAAATAAAGGGTGGTACCGCCCTTCGCTCTTCGAGCTACGGAGCGGCACAGCCGTCCCGG
>JAJYKS010000017.1 GCA_021788365.1 bacterium | reverse complement strand
GATTTTTCCGAGAAGATCGACAATCGCTATTTTCATGCCGCCAAATACAACCGCGCTACAGTCGAAGAACAAATAGAATCGTTCCTTGCCCGAGCACGAAAAGACCTGCTCTCCCGCCGCTTCAACCTTTTTCTTACCAGTAGTCAGGAGCAATTTGTAAAAACCAAAGGTCTAGAATCAGGTCTCGGCGCCTCCGAATATCTTAGGTCGCTCGTTGAAAAAGCCCGCGCCCAATCTGGCTAGTCGCAATCACCACCACGATTCCCACCCCCAGCCACCAGGCGAAAATATTAGGTGAGGTTTTATCTATGAGCGCACCAAACAGGGGAGAGAGAAATATATACGGCATTTGGGTGAGGAGGTTGAGGGTCGAGAGCGCTGTCGCGCGGTTTCTGCTGCTAATCCACCCATTCACGATGACCGATCGGGTATTGCGAAACGTAGACGAGCTCGCAATGCGGATAATGATGAGCGCACTCCCCGCGACAATTCCCGTATAGCGCGCCCCGAAAAAGCTAATAAGGAGCATGGTCGCAGTAAGGATCACAAGCCGCTTCTCGCCAAAGTACGCCCGCAGCTTCGGGAAAAATCGTGACGCAAGGATGGAAAATACGTACCCGCCAGCAAACAACCACCCCACACCTCGCGCGTCCATGCCGTACTCTCTGGCTTGCGATACGCCGAGGATATTGGAGGCGATAATATATCCCGCTCCGACCGTTGCCAGTTGCAGGGTAATCCGCGTCATGCGACCGGAGCGAAACAGCTCCCGGAATCCGGTCACGTTTTGGGCAAGCGCCTTGCCGATATTGACTTTAACGGAGTCGAGTCTTGGTTCAGTGAGCCGCCATGCGACTCCGGCGGCTGCAATATACATAATGCCTTGTAAGAGCCATGGCGCCCGGAAATACCAGGTATAGAGATACCCGGCGGAGACCGCCGCGATCAGGTAGCCCATCCACGACACCGTCTCAATATTGGCTGCCACATGGTCGTATGTTGTCTCCTCCCCACGCTCCTTCATGCTGTCGTAGACGAGCGCTTCGAGGCTACCGGAGTAGAGGGCATTTGCCGCACCCTTGGCAACTTCAAGTAAAGCAAAGATCCAAAATGCGGTAACAAACGGAAAGATAAGGAGGGTCGCCGCGCCGAGAATAAACGACACAATGACAGACGTCCGCCGCCCCACAAGGTCAGCGAGAGCTCCGGTCGGTATCTCGAGAATATTAGCCGCCGCCATCTGTATGGCGGTGAGGATGGCAATCTGCTCAAAGGTAAAGTAACGGAGGTAAAAAAAGAGAAATGGTACAAACGGAAAATAGCACTCCGAGAGAAAGGTGAGGACATAAGCCAGGCGAATATTTTTCATAACCACATTGTATCGTTCTTATATTGTATGGTCGCGGTACATTATTGGTTGATCTGGCTGCCCATCTTGGTATTTAAATATAAATGCCACCGAGGGTTGGCTCTGGTCAAGGGGTTTAGCTACTCTGTGGGTACCACTATCTAGCTGCGCGAACTCCTGATAATAATCTGATTTTGTAGTTGTTATCTTTACAATCGGCACATCTTTTCCATCTGCATAAGAGTACCCAAATGAAAATTGTGTAGATGGGTCACATAGCTCATCATAAGAAATTGGCCCACGGTATCTACCAACTTCGATCTTTCCCCCTTCATTCTTTTCTATAATTAATTCTCCCGACATCATTGCGACAGCCTCATGTTTTTCAGGGTGTTCTGCGCTACCAGTAAAAATCCCAGTGTATATTTGTATGCCAACCGGACTCATTCTTCTCTTTTCAAATTTGTCTCTTTCTCGTATTCCTCCAAACCTAACTTGTCTAAACTTTCTCGACTCAGCCCTACCCCTTATCTCAGCCCGCACCTCATCCAAACTCTCCATCTGAGCTATCTCAGTTAGCGGAACAACTGGAGTCAGGGCAGTCAAGTCGATAAAAGTATCAGCAATCTTTCGGCGCCTATCAATAATAGCCTCCACCTCCATCATATGCTGTTCTCGTTCCCACCAATTTGATGCAAACATACTTACTCCGTATTTCTAAATAACTTGCGCGCATTATAAGTTTGGAGTATCATACTGTCAAAACTGTCGAACACTGACGACACATCATGTCACGTGATACGTGTCACTGCGATATATGGACTACACCAAGCGCACGAAACAAGTACTCAAGGAATTTGGCCTCTCGGACAACGAGGCCACGGTCTATCAGGCTGCCATCAGCCTCGGCGAGACCTCGCCGTTTGCGCTCGCCAAAGCAACCGGTATCGCCAGGACCACCGTTTACGCCGTGCTGACAGATTTGGCGCTAAAAGGCCTAATAGAGATGGAATCGGCGACCGGTCTCATGAAGCAGCAAACCAAGGTCCGGGCCAAAAACCCGAGCGTGCTGCGCGATATTCTCTGGGGCAAGCGGGCCAGCCTCACAGAGCAAGAAGTTGACGTGGTGGAGATTCTCCCATTTCTAAAGAAAGACTTCTTAAAAAACGAGACCAACGCCGACTTCCAGTTTTTCCCCGGCATGGAGGGGGCCAATCACGTCATGTTCGATTACGACGGCGTCGACCAGGACACCTACGTCTTCGACTATCTGATTCCTATGGATGCTACCGGTAGTAGGGAGATGAACACAGGGGTAGACAAGGGGATACAGCTCTGGTCAAAAGGTAAATGCATCGAGCGGAACCTGGTACCCTTAACGCCATGGAGCAAGCACGTCCTCACGTATCAAGTAGAGCGTAATCCCCACTATCGGGACAGGGTAGAGCATCGCTTCCTCCCGTTTGAGCTGACCGGCCTGTCAGTGATGGCGCGAATAAAAGGCGACCGTACCTGGATAATTTCGGTCAAGGGCGACGAGGTCTGGGGCCTTAAGATCCGCTCTCAGAATTTGGCCGACTCGCTGGTCGGCATTCACCAGGCGCTCTGGAAACTGGCCACACCCATTACCGACGAAATGATTACCTCCTGGGGTCCCAACGACTTCCTCGCCGCCGAGCTAAAAAAGAAATAGTTTTCAGATTTATTTAATCTAACTATTTGACATGATAGTATAAAGTTCAGGAAGGTTGACAATTGCAAACATTATGATAAATTTGTCATACATTAACAAATGAAGATTATTACCGACCCTAGAGTCGATAAGGAGATATTCAGGTTGTCTCTGAAAGACCAAACAAAGATCAATGAATACATAAAACTCTTTAAAGAGTATGGTTTTGGCCTAAGTCGGAAATATCTGAAAAAGATCGACAAAAATATTTGGGAGTTGCGGCCAGACAAATGGAGAGTCTTTATCCTTGAGGTCGCGCCCGAATATATTGTCATCCATCTTATGAGAAAGCAGTCACAAAAAATGACCAAAGAAACTAAGAAAATACTTGCACGACGGTCTAAGGAGTACTTATGGGAAAAATAGATATCACCAAACTACGCACTTGGGACGAGGTCGAGGCAGATTTAATGAAAGATCCTGGCTTTCGTAAAGCTTGGGCAGACATCCAGCCCGAGTACCAACTTGCTCGCCAAATGATTGGCGCTCGTCTCGCAAAAAAAATGAGCCAGGCTCAGTTGGCCAAGCGAGCCGGTACCGGCCAGGCTGTAATTTCACGTCTCGAAGGTGGTAACGCCAAGCCCAGTTTTACCCTTGTCAAAAAAATCGCCAACGCCCTTGGTACCGACCTCAGCTTTACTTTCCCCGCCAAGTAAGACTACTTGACTATTGGCCACTCCGCCACGATGAGCATCCCACCCTCTGGGTTGATTTCTTTCCAAATAGCCTCGGTCACAAACGGCATGAACGGGTGGAGGAGTTTTAAACTGGTAAACAGTACATGTTGCAAAACAGAGAGCGCCACGCCTTTATCTTCACGACTCTTTACATGCTCGATGTACACATCCGCAACCGCGTGCCACACAAACTCATAAATGGTATCCGCCGCCTCCGAGAAACGGAATTTTTCCAAGAGGGTTGTCATTTTCTTAATAACATCGTTAAGTTGTTTCAACATTTCTTTATCCTCGTTCTTGAGTTTATTTTCTTGAATCATGAATCTTAAATCTTGAATCTCTGATTTTTCTTGCATCAGCAAGAAAAATCGACTCATGTTCCAGATCTTGTTGCCAAAGTTCCGCATCGCCCGCACCTTATCCTCGGATAGTGGCACCTTCCCGCCCTCGCCATTGCCAAAAAGGAGCGCCATGCGCAGGGCATCCGCCCCGTATTTATCGACGAGCTCAATAGGGTTCACCACATTTCCCTTGCTCTTGCTCATCTTCTGTCCCTTGCCGTCCACAACCGCCGGCCAGAGATATACATTGCGGAAGGGTACCTCGCCCCGCACATAGAGGCCAAACATCATCATGCGGGAGACCCAGATCTTGAGAATATCAACCATTGTTGCCATCGTGTCGGTGGGGTAGCGGGTCGCATATTCGTCGTCGTGGAGGGTCACGAGCGGCCACTGCCCGCTGGAGAACCAGGTGTCGAACGTATCCGTCTCCTGGAGGTATCCTTCGCCAGGCTTCATTTCCGAAACGACGTACTTGGCGTCTATTGGTGCCGTCAGCGTTTGTAATCCCTTTTCAATTTCCTCGAGGGGGTACGTTTGCAAGAGTTCACCAACCTGCCCCGACACAGGCTTCTTATTTTTGTCGAGGAATGTTACATGTATTCTCTGGTTTGCTGACAAGCTGGCGGGCTGATTCGCCGACTTGCCGACCGCATACCATGCCGGTATTCGTATTCCCCACGCCACCTGTCGGGAAATGGGCCAGTCGTGCATGATCGCCATCCAATCGAGGATTTGTTTCTCAAACTTGGCGGGGTAGAACTTTGTCTGCTTTTTCTTAATAGCAGTGACAACGGGCGGCTTCAGCGTCTCGACCTTGATATACCAGTTGGGCACGGTCATGGGCTCCATGTCCCGCTTGCACTTGTAGCATACGGTCACGGAGTGGTTGTAGTGCTCGTCGATCTTTTCGATGGCGCCGATTTTTTGTAGCTCCTCTACCGTTTTCTCTCGCGCAGCCTTCACTTTCATCCCGTCTATCTCGCGCGGCGCGGCGTCATTTGGTAGTACCATTCTGCCCAGCTGATTTACCACATTAATAATAGGGAGGTTGTGCCTTTGTCCGGCGGCAAAGTCGTTGGCGTCGTGCGCCGGGGTAATCTTCACAGCACCGGTCCCAAACTCGGTATCGACCATCTCGTCGGCGATAATAGGGATGGCGCGGGTGGTGAGGGGGAGCTCCAGCTCTTTTCCCACGAGTTTCCTGTAGCGCTTGTCTGTGGGGTGTACGGCAACCGCACTGTCACCAAACATAGTTTCCGGTCGCACGGTCGCGACCGTCACGTACTCGTCAGTTCCTTTGATTTTGTACTTAATGTAATAGAGCTTGTCCTCGCGTTCCTCGTGTAGTATCTCCAGCTCTGCGAGGGATGTTCCACAGTGCGGACAATACTGTACCAGGTAGTCGCCGCGGTACACAAGTCCCTCGCTCTCCATTTTCTTGAACGTTGTAAATACTTGAGTTAAGACGTAGGGGTCGAGGGTAAAGACGGAGCGGCTCCAGTCGGCGGAGAAACCGAGGCGGCGGAACTGCTCAAAAATTAACCCCGAGTTATCTTCCACAAACTTGGCGATGTTGTTGTAAAGCGTCTGCCGGTCGAAATCGAGGCGGCTTTTTCCCTCTTTTGCTAGGTGTTTTTCGTACACAAACTGGGTCTCAAATCCGGCGTGATCCCGTCCCGGTATCCACTGGGCAGCGTAGCCCTGCATTCGTTTCCACCGGATTAGGATGTCGTCGATCGTATACATCCCGTGTCCGGCATGGAGGGATGCGTTGGCGTTTGGCGGCGGCATCAAAATGGTATACGGTTTTTGCTTTCCTCTCTTCTCTCTCCTAAAATCTAGCACCTGCGGAGCAAAAGCTCCGCTTCTCTCCCACGCCTCATATATCGCTTTCTCTACTTTTGTATGGTCAAACACCTTTTCCATAGTCATAAAGGGTATTATACCTCTGCTGCAAGATTAGTCATTTCTGTTATTATGGTGTCATGGCCAAATTCCCGGATCCTACCAAAAGCTACACAGCCTCACCCGTAGACGACAAGGTAAATGCCGCCCCCGCCGCTCCCACGGATACGGCCAGTAGTGCTCCACCAACTTCCGAGCCAAATACCGTCTACACAGCGCCGACACAAACAGATCTCCCACCAGCTCCCGCCCCACAAAGTGAAGGAGAAGTTTCAGGCGCGCCTGCGCCAAGCGCATCCGCGGGAGCCGAAGGATCACCTCCTGCTTTTCCAGAAGTATCCACCCCAGAACCAGTCGGTTACGAGGTGCCTCCCGCAACACAAGTCAGTACAAGTCCTGAGGAGCCTTCTGCTCCTGTCCCCCCACAATCCGTTCCGTCACTTCCGGTCTCCCCCTCACCATTTCGCAATCTTATCCCCGTCGCGATCGCCGTCGTGGTGCTTGGCATACTCGCATTCTTAGGTTTCTCCGTACTACCCAAGTTGTTTAGCACCTCAACAGGTCCCATCAACCTTACTTATTGGGGTTTGTGGGAACCGTCCTCAGTTATAGACCCTCTCATTGCGAGCTACGAATCAACTCACCCCAACGTCAAAATTACCTACACCATGGAGTCACCGCAAAATTACCGCTCTCGCATCCAGTCATCTGTATCACAGGGAAACTCGCCCGACATTGTCCGCATCCACAATACGTGGCTGCCAGAAATGGTAAATATTCTCTCGCCGGCTCCAGACACAGTGATGACTACGAGTGGGCTCTCCGCCTACTACCCGGTTGTGCAAAAAAATGCGGTCTCGGGTGGCAAGGTTTATGCATTGCCCTTAGAAATTGACGGTCTCGCGCTGTTTTATAACCAAGATATGCTTTCGGCAGCCGGAGCAACGCCACCAACAGATTGGAACGCGCTTCGTAAGCTTGCATATAGTTTAACCAAACGGGATGCGACGACCGGTATTATTACGCAGGCAGGAGTCGCCATGGGGACGACAGGCAACGTTGAACACTGGTCTGACATTTTAGGGCTCCTCATTTTACAAAACTCCGGAGACCCAAGTGATCCGAGCTCAACAGCAGTGCAGGACGCACTCACGTTTTATACCATCTTCACGACACAAGATAAAATATGGGACGCATCCCAGCCCAATAGTATTTACGCATTCTCAACCGGCACCGTTGCTATGATCCTGGCACCATCATGGGAGGCAGCGCAGATTAAAGCCATAAACCCCAATCTAAAGTTTGGTATAGCCCCAGCCCCAACACTTCCCTCAACCAACGTGGCTTGGGCGACGTACTGGATGGAAGCCGTCCCCACAGGCAGCAAACATCCCGCCGAAGCTTGGGATTTTATTAAATACTTAAGCTCTGCCGACTCCCTACAAAAGTTGTATACAGCCGAGTC
>JAJYKS010000016.1 GCA_021788365.1 bacterium | reverse complement strand
GACGGTCAGATTGCCGACGTCCAGGTTTACAACACTTCGCTTTCGTTACCGCAGATACAATTGCTTTATCATAGTGGTATAGGAGGCACGCCTATAAGTAACGCAGGACTAATAGGTTGGTGGCCGCTCAACGGCAATGCTAACGACTACTCAGGCAATGGAAACCAGGGAGCGCCATACGGTGTGGCTTTCTACGACACTGCACAGATAGATGCGCACGTCAGCAACCAGAACGGCGGAAATGCAGTAGGCGATATCGTTGGTTTCACTTCGACAGCAGGTAGCTTCGGATCGCAGAGTGGCGAGTACGCCACATACTCCAACGCCAACGGCAACGCCACGGCCATCCTGACAGCGAATACTTCGTCGACGCAACTAGCCAACATAACGGTAACCGCGTTCAATGGAAACTACACGATCGCGGGGAACGTTGTCGGATGGTGGCCGCTCAACATCGGATCCGGCAACACCGTATACGACCTGAGCACGCACAACAACAACGGCGCGTTCGTAAACAGCGCATGGTCTACGGCAAACAACCAAACAAGTTTCTTGACTGGAAATTTCAACGGTGCGAGCAGCTACATTACCGCGAATAGCTTTGAATTTCCATTTACCGTAACAGCATGGATAAATCCAGCAAACTATAACACTGCGCATCTAAAACCTATAGTAGAGACAGACGGAGTTTCAGGTAGTGATGGGGGGTATTACCAGTTTTTTTTGGTTCCCTCAGGATCCGGCTATTGTGGTGGCGTAGGGGGCACATTATACCTATGGAATCCAAATTCAAATTTTTGCACTCCCATAAAAATTCCCCTTAACGCCTGGAGCTTCGTAGCGTTTACTACAACTTCTACGGGCGCATCAATCTATGTAAATGGAAAGATGGTTGCGAGCATATCCGCTTCGGAATATATAGCCTCGAGTAAGGATAACCAGTTGGTCATAGGTGATCAATCAGGGGGGACTAGATATTTTAATGGCTCAATGTCAAATATCCAAGTATACAACACCTCACTTTCATCATCGCAGATACAGCAACTATACCAGGAAGGTATAAACAGCGTACCAATAAGCAATTCCGGGCTTGTCGGCTGGTGGCCGCTTGACGGAAACCCTAACGACTACAGCGGGAATAACAACAACGGTACACCAGTTAATGTGGCGTACACGAACACAAATTATAACATTACTACTGACTACCCAGTTGCAAGTTTCAACGGACAGAGCAGTAACAGAATAATCTCTCAAGATACTTCGTATAATAGTACATTTTCTAAAAATAACGCCATAACCTTATCTGCATGGATATATGAATTACCAAATAGTGAATGTGAAGTAAGCGTGGCGAACATCTATAATTTAACTGGAGGTCTTCCTTCATTTCTATTTAGATTCGGAGTAAGTGGTGGATCAACATGGAATCCTCCGAATAGAATAATGCTGGAACTATTTACTACCTCCACTCAAACAAATATGTTCAGTACAACCGTGGTTCCTTATAAACAATGGAGCAACATAGTGGCTGAATACAATGGCACGTACGTTAAATTTTATTTAAACGGCAACTCTGCCGGCATGACTCCTTATAGTGCTACTTTAAGTACAGCTCCTAAAAGTTTGTTAGTTATCGGAGCAAATCCCAATTCCGGTTGTAATAACGGTTTTCCAGGAAGTGTGAGTAATCTGCAGATATACAACTCTTCGCTTTCATCTTCGCAAATACAGCAGCTCTATCAGCAGGGTCTGCCGCAGTACAAAAAAATAACTATTGAACTTGGTTAGATTGATACGATGAGAAACTACAAAGGCCAATTCTGGAGCATCGACCTAATATTCGCCATAGTTATCTTCGCCGTTGCGCTTACGATACTCGCATTTACGTGGTCTGAAATAAATTCCCAACTATCCCTTGCATACGGAAGCGGGTCAACTCTGATGCAATTGCAGGCACAGACGCTCGCACAGGTCCTTGTATCCACTGGTGCACCCTCAAACTGGCCCAACCTGGTCAACACGAGCAACCCGCTTACATGGTCAAACGTCAGCATAGGGCTAGCCGCATCTCAGGGAAGCACGAGCATGTCCGCCAGCAAGATCTATACTTTCATGTCCATGTCAAATTCGAACTACCAGGCGACCAAATCGCTTCTCGGACTGGCGTACGACTACTACATAAATATAGAAGGTCAGTCGTTCAACATAACTATAGGCAGCAGCCCTACAGCGGGCAAGGCCCTCACTACGTACGTGCAGAAAAAGAATATCTTCATAAACGGGCAGCCAGCCACTATAGTGGTGCAGGTATGGACCGGTGAACCCCTTGGAGTGGTCTGATATGGTGATGATTCCAAAATGAAAAACATGAAGGGCTTCATATTCACTCTCGACGCGCTCTTCGCGCTTATAGTTGCGAGCCTGGGGGTGTCAATCATACTGTACGTGCACTTTACTTCGCCTAGCCTTACCGAGCCGCAGGTCGGCGAAGCGCTTGGAATAATGCAGAACCTTGTTCAGACTAAGATTGGACAGGCTAGCGGGGTGCTGTACGCCCTCTACGCTTCCAGAACCGGAGCCGCTAGCGCAGAATCGTGGCCATATTACGGCGGAAATTCCGGCTTATCATCCAGCGGCAGCTACGGTCCGCAGGCTCTGGATTTGCTGTTCACATATTCTGCCTCTGCTGCCATAACCCCGCTCGTATCCGTCGACTCCGGTGTTGTAGTTTTCGGAGCCGGCAGCGAGTTGTACGCAATAAATGCCACTACGGGCAAAGCAGTAAGCGGTTTTCCCGTTTCGATACAGACTAGTTTTTCAGGGTCACCAGTGATCTACAAGGGTGAGATAATCTACGCAAATACCTCTGGATACCTCGCCGCTGTAAGTCTGAAAGGCGGCGCCAAGATGTGGAGCAGTGACGTAGCCGTGTCTATAGACACACCAATAGCGGTCGAAGACGGGTTCGTAACGTTTGGCGGAGGGGATAGCTTCTACCTAGTCTATCCATCGAACGGTACCGTATATGCGCACGCGACTCTCCCTACTACCGTGCAACTTCCGGTCTACTCGAACGGGGAATTCGTAGTTAGTACTTCGACTGTTGGAACGCAGAATTATCTGAGCTCGTACGCGCTCAACGGCAACACTCTTATGCAGAACTGGAACCTTCCTCTTTCAACATCCGCGATAAGCACGCCTTCTATATACGATGGATTAATATTCATAGGCAACGGCAGCAAACTAAACGTCTTCACTCTTGGAGGAAGTATGAAGTATCCGCTCTCTCTTGACTCTCAGGTCTTTGGCGGTGTAGCCGAATCCGGGGGTTCGGCCTTCGTAGAGACAACGGACAAAGTATACTCATTTAACATAACGTCTGGTACGTCTCTCTCAGCTTCCCTGCCTCCGGTTACCAACGAAAACGCTACTCCTTCCGCCAGCCCGTATGACTTCTACCTTATGCCCGGAGGAAGCAAGTTTATCGCGTTTGACATTAAAAGCGGCAACATGATATGGAACTTCACCTTTCCATCTTCAGCGTACAACAAGTATGCAGACATAGCGCTTGCGTACGGCAACGCCTACGTCGCGGCAGGCAGCACGCTCTACGCCTTTGGCACGTGCAGCGCATCGCCGAACCAGAGCATAGCAAGCGCCCTTGGAGAATTCTACCTTGGCAATGAAGGAGGCTGTGCAAGCGCCATACTTAATTCCGTATATCCTTCTAGCAATATGGGTATTTTCATAAACGGTACATACGCGCCAAGCCTAAAAACTGCTAGCTTTCCTAATACATCCCAGCACGGAGTTACGGTCTATCAGTCACCATCTCTGAACAAAGCTTGGAATGGCGGTTCATGGACAATAAATGCTTGGTTTATGGACACTAACCCGCCCCTTACTGGAACAGGACGCGATCTCATAGAGGAGAGCAACGGATGCACTAGCGGGATGTGGGTAATCGGAAATACCTCAACGCACTACACCCTAAACACGATACAATGGTACAGTTCTGGAGGCCTCTGCACAAACGATGGAGCTGTCGGGGTAAATAGCGTGCCCGTGCCGTTCAACAAGTGGGTTATGGCTACATCAAGTTTCTTCTACAACGGCCACGGAGGCGGCTATGTAGAGGTATGCGTAAACGCACAGTGCACCAGCAAACCGTGGTCGTCAAGTTCGCCATCCAATTACTCAAAATATGGCTACAACTTCCTGATAAACGATAATGATTGCTGTGGCGGCTGGCTGGTAGGCGGCAGGTTGGTCAACGTGCAGCTGTACAGTTCGGCTCTGACGCAGAGCCAGATAAATCAGCTCTACGGCGAAGGCATTAACGGTGCGCCCGTCAATGCTTCTACTCTGGAGGGCTGGTGGCCTCTTGAGGGCAACGCTAACGATTACTCGGGCAACAACAACGTAGGAATACCAAACAGCCAGTTCGGCTATTCGAATTCGGGCTACGCGCCTCAGTCTCTGCTTAATTCCTACCAAATAAGCAAGGGCACAGTCCCGTTGGGACTCAGCGTAAACGGGACTGGCAGGAGCTATAACGAAAGCGTGGTGATCTGGAAATGAGAATCAAGAGCAGAAAGGGTATACTGCTGACGCTCGTTACGATAGTGCTTTTCGTGCTGATGCTCGCCGAGCTGATTACATACGTAGTCATAAACATAAACTACAGCAATCTGGGCACAGCGGCTTCTGTAACTCTAAGCACAGGTGCGTTCACCCAAAGCCTTGGAAGCGGAACGTCCTCGTTCATGCACGACAGCCTGCGCAGAGCACTCAACGCACTCGTCTACTATGAGGGTAACGCAACGCTCAGGAAGGGAAACTTCGTGAACAACACGGCCCTGGAACTTGAGAGCCTCATGAACAACGGAACGATATACGGCAGCAGCGTCATGAAGGGGTATATGAACGGTTACACTCTTGCCAATTTCACGAAAAGCCTAGTTTTAAAGGCTGCAAACCAAAACATGGGGTTAAGTATTAATAATGCAAGCCTCACCGTCTACCAGGATTCCCCGTTCACGTTGAACGTAAGCTATACCGCGCTGGCTGTGCTGAATTCCACAGAAGGTACGATCACGTATCCGATACACGCGAAAGGCAGCGTCTCGCTCAACGGAACCATGGACCTGTACAGCGTAGAAAGCGGAAATCCGCAACAGATAAACGTGATGAACAACAGCCTCGTTACGATGGTGGGCAACGCACGGGCGGTGAGTGGCTCCAAATCCACGTTCATGTTCGTTTACGGTACACTGCTCGTTGAACCCTCCGGAATAGCATGTTCATCTATACCAGCGCAATACAGAAACATCAACTACATACTCGCGACTTCCAACGCCGCCGATGTGAACCAGAGCGTCTGCAACATGGGCGGACTGGTTACCAACGTGACCAACTCTAGCACTCCTCTCAAGCCGTATCTTGTATATTCGAATTCCGCCAATATCTTCAACTACCTGCAGAACGGGACCAAAGTATTGCTCAGCGGTAGCAGCCTGTCGCTGCTAAACATGTCAGGTCTAAAAACCGCGTACGATAACAACTACTATTACTCTTCGCTTTCATCCCCATCGTATCTGGACAGCTCCGGCTCCACTCTAAACAAGAATTCACATAGCGGGATTTTCTCTTTGGACTCCGTGAACAAGGCGGTGTTGACAACCGATGGGGGCGCAGGCATGTACGCATTAATCCCCAAGCCAGGGTTTAACTATACTGAGACTTTCTGGTTCAAGATACCTGCATCGCCCACAAGTTGGCAGCCTCTTACTGATATATACAATGCGAGCGTAAACGGTGGTGCCGGAGGCGGCCAGAACTACGATTTTGGCGGAACGTTTATAGAATCAAGTCCACAAAATTCATTTTGTCTCCTTATGGAAAACTGGCCAAATTCCGTGGAGCTTAGTATCTGCAGCCCTGCTTTTATGATTGCGCCTAACGAGTGGTACTTTGCCTCTATAAATGGTAATTGGACCACAGAGAACATCTACATTAATGGGCAACTCGTGGCATCTGGGAGTATGAGCGTTTCTGCAATAACCAACGCAACAGCCACTCTTAAAAAACCCGCTCTGGCCTTATTCACAAACCCTCCCGGTGGATTGGAGGAAGCGGCCGCCGGGACGTCTATTGCAGATGTGCAACTTTTTAATAAATCACTTTCGCGCGCTCAGATAAACGCTCTATACCACGAAGGGATAAACGATGCACCACCAAGTTCAAACTCTCTTATAGGCTGGTGGCCTCTCAACGGAAACACGAACGACTACAGCGGAAATAACAACAGTGTCATCTCGGTTGGTCCTGTATTTTTTAGCAGTCTGAATAATTATGTAGGGAACCCGCTCAAATACGGTGCAATATCAAATCCTTACGAATATATGACCGTAGCCGGATTCGGATGCAACAACGTAGATAGCTGCAATTCATCATCGCTTTCGATGCCTAGCTCTGCGTACGTGTTACCCCTTACGCTTAAAAACTCACAATTAACCGCAGCCGCCCCTGCACCTTTCCAGCAGATGA
Organism: bacterium; assembly: GCA_021788365.1. Taxonomy (GTDB): domain Bacteria; phylum Patescibacteriota; class Microgenomatia; order UBA1400; family UBA12108; genus JAJYKS01. Next base: position 1,036 of record JAJYKS010000016.1, on the reverse strand, counting down.
TTACTTTTAACCCCTCTGTATATTCCGCGTATGAGGCGAGCAACCTTGGCAACATAAGATTCTATCAGAACGGCACCGAACTGTACAGCTGGTGTGAAAGCGGATGCAGCACCGCGTCCAGCAACGCTACATTTTGGGTTAGATTACCTAAAGGCATACCTGCAAATTCTAATATAACTATCAGTATGGTTTTTGGCGCCACCAGCGCAAATTATGACGGCGTGTACGCGGGAGAGGCGCCGCAACTCTCTCCTACTTATGGCGAATACGACAACGGAGCGAACGTGTTCAACTTCTATGACAACTTTGCTGGAACAACTTTAAACACGACAAAATGGAGTAATGTTGGTAGTTCTGGAACAAGTGGTTCTACATCAGGTATTGCAGTAAATAATGGATTAAGTTTAACTGGTGGTGGGGGAGGGGGGCTTTCTCACCAAACCTGGATAAGAACATCTTTAAGTTCTGGTAGTTTTAACACCGCTTTAGTAGCAGATGTATACGAAAATAGCCCTTCAACAGCCACAACATTTAGATGGGGATTTACCAATTCAAATCCAACATACTTTGGTGGTGGACCAACTCCCCTCTCTTCTTTTGGAGAACAAATATATGAAGATGGGAATTGGTATACTGATACTGATAATGGTAGTAGTTCGACACAAAATGAAATTGGTAGTTGGGCTTCTTTAGCTGGCACCTATGTATTTTGGAGCATAGCTGCAACATCTTTAGAAGTTCTATTTTATACACCTAACACATATTCAACTTTGGGAAGTACAGGTCAAACAATAACAGCAACTGTCCCCGCTTATTCATCTTCTATTGGTCTTTCTTTAACTAATGAATATACTAATCCAATTTATGTCAAATGGGTTCGTGTCCGTGCCTACCCTCCCAACGGCGTCATGCCGAGCGTAGCACTCGGGAGGATAACCCCCTACTCCCCGTCTTCCAGTCAAAATGCGCTTGGCTCTATAAACGGTGCCCTGCTGCCTGATGCTGCGGTATTCAATGGGGCAAGCGGATACGTTGG
>JAJYKS010000015.1 GCA_021788365.1 bacterium | reverse complement strand
GGCTGTAGTTCTTTCTTGTATTCTACTTTGCCAAGTACCAGTGCTTTTTTTACACCGCTCATAATTGATTCGCCATCATGCGGATCGACGTACACCCCACGGGTACCAATAATACTGCGGCGGATCGAATCATCCGAGGCGACGATGGGGAGACCTGCCGCCATCGCTTCGAGATAGACACGACCAAAGGCCTCTTGTGAGTCGGGGGTGAAACAGAATATGTCGGCGGCGTGGTAGTACCCACTCATCTCTTCTGGCGGCACCGACTTTATCCAGCGAAAGTCTCCAGTAAAACCGGAGAACGCGTCAGAGACAGCACCAGATTCTTCGCCGTCGCCCACGAGGATATACGACTTGCCAGTCGGGGCGAGCGCACGGATCACATTTGTCACATTTTTATACGAGGAAAGTGCCGAGACGGTAAGGATAACGGGATGGGGAAGCATGAGCGGGGCGGGGGTGGCGCGACGCGGCACACTTATTGGGTTCGGAATAAAAATAACTTTGGTTCTCTGGTTGGCGTGGGAGCGCGCCCATTTATATGCCTCATCGGTGAGGGCCACAAAAAGATCGGGCCGGGCGTGGAGATTGCCTGCATCGTCATATCCAATCCCGGCGTGCCCGAAAACAACAATCCTAGCCTTCAAGGTTACACCTTGAAGGCCTTTGAGGAGAGAAACTTGGCGGGCGCCATTTATGGCCACAATAATGTCGGGAGCAAAGGCCTGAATTGCGGGCAAAGCCGCTCGGGTGAAGGCAGCAACCTCGCGAGTACGGGCGTCGAGACCTAGGCGAAAGAGACATTTTTCCAGTACGCTATGGGGTGCCGGAGGTGGAGCAGAGCGCAGCGGATGGACCCGCTTGGCGTGATACTTGGTTTTACCAACCGGGCCAGATTGTAAAACCAGCACGTCGTGACGGGCGGCAAGCGCCGTCGCAATCTCCTCTGTTACCACTTCGCTACCGCGACGTACGAGTCCAAGAGTCATGTGTAGGAAAGCAATTTTCATAAGACGGCTCTTTTGAGATTTTTGATTGGTGTCACAACGCTTGCAGTGAGTTCATAAACACGACTGCGGATTTTGGTGGGATCGGAAATGAATGAGGGGCGAGCGAGGGAAAAAACCTCGGGAAGTGTGCCCTCAATTTTCATCCCTGTTTCGATTTTGTATTTTTTGCGGTTGAAGACATAAGCGAGATTGCCGCCACTGCTACTCCGCTTCAGGTACATTGCGTGATAAAGGTAGTTTTTGGTGATGTACCATTTTTTGGCGTCATGATCTTGCAGGCTCACCCCTTTACGATCAAAGTATCCTTCATTGGGATAGGTGCCGGCAACCGAGAGGTCGGGGATCTTTTTTTTATTTAAGAGACGGGTGACAAGATGTCCCCGCTCCCCATAAAGATGGTATTCCCCGACCGTTTCTTTTTGGCGGTGATAGATGTCACCCAAAAGGTCGTAGCGGCGGACGACAACACCCTCATATTTGTCTGTTGCAGCTTTTACCACTTCCCGTGCCGTCTTTTCCGGATATATTTCGTCGCCATCGACAATCCAGATCCAATCGGTACGGGTGAGATTTATTTGTTTTTGCCGTACTGCTGTTACACCATTAGCATTTGTAATATTCGTCTGCTCGAATTGAATTTTAGGGGAAGCGATTGCGCGAATACAATCGACCGTGTGATCGGTAGAACCTGTGTCACTGACCAGGATCTGGTCGGCGTAGGGAAGCACTGACTGGAGTGCGAACCACACCCATTGGTCTTCGTTCCTGACAACCATGTGCACCGTGAGCCTAGCGGCCATACTGCTCCCGGTACTTTTTCCGTGCAAACCATATGGTAAAGAGGAATGTGGCCCCGCGTGATATAAGCTTTGCCCACCCTGCCCCAACGATGCCATACGTAGGAATCCAGACCCAGTCTAGGCCTATCAGCGCAATCGCGGTGACTAAACCTGAATAGGCAAAAAATTGCGGACTGTCGAGCGTATAAAACAGGGCGACGTAGGGTGCGGCAGCAATCACAAACCCTGTGGCAAATAAGAGTAGAACTAGTGGGAAAGTACCAGCAAGGTAGGCGGGACCGGCTGTATAGAGAATGAGGTATTTGGCTAGGACGCTCGCTGCCGCCATCCCGACGAATGATATCGCGGCTACCGCCATCGCTTTTTTGAGATATGCGTCGATGTGCTCGCGGGTTTTGTATTTGGCAACGCGCACATTCAGTACAACCCCGAGCGATAGTGCGGCGACCGAGGCAAAACTCGCTATCCTCGCGGCAGCTGCGTACCAACCGGTCTGTGTGCTCGTCAGAAATGATTGCACAAATAGTACGTCGATATTATCGGCGAGTGCTGCAGCCAAAACCGCAATGATTGCCCACCGAGCAGTTGCATAGATTTTCTCGAAATGGTGAATTTTAATGTATTTTGTACCCGGAAAGCGTGGTGTGTGCATACAGATCGGGATGAGTATCGAGGCCATAAAGGGGGCTGCGCCGTAGAGTACAACAAGCGCCGAGGCAGATAGCGAGTGGGTGAGTATGAGTGTGACAATGACTGCGATTTTGATAATTGATTGCCCAGCGTTTGCTACGACCGCGAGCCCAAATCGACCGGCAGATTGGGCAATGACCGAGGCATAGTCGAAAAAGAAAATAGCCGCGCCGGAGAGCCATCCCAGGCTGACAAATGACGGCGCGACGTGCAGCCACCCGGACACGTACGGTGCCGTAAGCACGCCAATCGTGCAACTTACCATGGCGATTGCCACTTTTATTGCAACCCCTACATAGATAAGAGCTGTTTTTTCTTCCGAGGAGACGGCACTATCCGGCTGAGAGAGCTCGCGTTGCAAGGCAATGTTGGTACCGGCGTCGCCTAACTTTGACACCAATAACATAAAAGAGAAAATCGCAGAAAATACCCCGAACACGGCGGGAGTGGTAAAGCGTGAGGCGAGGATAATCGCGACTGCGCCTAAGAATGTACTCGCCGTGTTGCCGATGGTGAGAACGGTTGCTGAGCGTACCCCATCTGATTTGTACAGTGATTGTATGAGACGCCGCATGCTATCGATTATAGCCTGAGATTACCGAAACTGCTCTATAAAGTCCCAAATGCTATCCCAGACAGTACGCGGCTCCGGGATAACCGGACTTTTTGACGGCAAGTCGAATGAACTATAGGGGATAACCGATTCGACGCGCAAGATATTGTCCAGATGGTTGTACACCCCTATCGCAACGATCGGGCGCTCGGCAAGACGATTCCTTGGGTCAAAGTTGCCCGTATACTCTACCATGTACACGTCAGAGGTGGGGAGGATGAGGATGTCGCGGGGCTGCCCACCCACAACCACTTCGTGCAGTACCCCGAGCTTGGTCATGGGAGTATTTACTCCCCTGCCCTGCCACAAGACCCAGCCGACATAGATCGCGACGGGGAGGACAAGCAGCGGAATCGTAAACTTGAAGTCGAGCACGGTGTTTTGGCTTTTCCAGATCCGTTTGAGGGCGAGCCACAGGCGGCCGAGGGGATTGTTCAGCCGCACATTGAGGTCGACTATTGGATCGTTTAGATTGGCAGATTTATTAAGCTCGACGTCAATCGCGTGCACACCATTTATTGAGACCGAACGGCCGATTTTCCGTTTGCTTTCGCTCGCCCGCTCGGAGAGGTCCGTTGTTTCACCCGCCATGTTTTAACTGTAGCAAAATGGGAAAAGTTAGCAAGGACTAGACGAACTTGATCTGTACCGTCTTGCCAAAGGCACGGGCGATACGATCGATCATGCGTAGACTGGGACTGACTGTCATATTTTCGATGCGTGAAATCACCGCTTGTGTGGTACCTACTTTTTTGGCGAGACCGCGCTGTGAGAGTTTGTTTGCGATACGTGAAGCGATAATCTGTCGGCCGAATTGGTACTCTGCCTCGCTTTTTTCCCATTCTTTGCGAAAGTCTGGATCTTTTAGCAGTACTTCCAATGTTTTATCCAGGTCATCCAGTTGTTGCGTTGCTTTCATGACATGATGATATCCTATCGGGTATCACCTGTCAAGGATCTCAGATCTCCTACTATCCGCTAAGAGTAGATCTTTATCCTTGGTTTTCTGTGATTTCTTACTAAAAATGTGCAAAATATGAATGATACTTCCCTGTTGAAAACAGATGATACGAATATTGGCTTTACCTATTATTCTTGCTTCCCATAGCTCGTATCCGATTATCTTTTTAAGATTTAGTACGCCCCGGTTCAAGCCATATTCTTGTAAGTATTTCAGCTGGCGGGCTATTTTGATTTGAGAGGGACGTTGTGCCCTAAAAATGTATTTTTCTATTGGAGAGGCACGCTCCATGTTTTTGTAGTAGGAGATTTTGTATACCACAATTTAACTGTAGCAAAATGGGAAAAGTTAGCAAGCACAGCAACCGCTACGATGTAGAAGCTTGGGAGAACTGGCAACACGTAGCGAGGGAATACGAGGCGGAGCGAGATGAAGGCAAGGTAGACGAATATCCACGTGAGATGCAATAAAATTTCCGGCTCGGCCCGCAATTTGCGAATAAACGGCGCGCCAAATGTGAGCATGAGAGACACGGGCCACAGTAGCGACCACCCCGGCGCAGGGATAAGCGCGTGCGCGCCATACCACTGCCGCCACTTGTCGGCAAACAGTATGCGGAACACCTCCCCTTTTGGGTATTCTGGCACATACGATTTGTAGAGCCGAATTACATTTAGATGAAGCCTAAAAAAATCCAGTAGGTTGCCATGATGGATAAAGAAGCCGATATAGCCGACAAGATAGGTAGCAACCGCAACCCATGCTGCCCTGTAGTAGCTCCACACAAGCTGTCGGTGCGTACCATACAGCCATACGAATGAAACGGATGCAAGAACAATACCAATCGAAAACGATTTTGCCAGTGCTACACCTCCCATCACTACCATAGCGGGTGCAAAATTGCGGCTACGTACGGCGCGGATGAGAAGGTAGAGGAAGAGGAGAATAAGCACTGTCTCCCCAAGATCGACGTACGACGCAGATACTTGCTCGCGAAAGAGTCCGTCCCAGGCAAGTGCGGCGGACGGGAGGAGTGACAGCGGCTCGGGTAGCACCATGCGAGCGAGTAGGTAGACAAGCGCAAGCAACATGACACCCATACACCACTGCAGCACGAGCGGCGTCCCAAATAAGAGCTCCGAGAGACCAAAAAAATATTTGACCAGTGGTTGTACCTCGAAGTTTATGCTTGAGGGGTCGGCGCCGCGAATGTAGTTCCATCCGGCGAACGTATAGAGGTCGGGGTCATCGATATTACCCGAGAAGGTTTCCCCTCTGCCACAGTACGATGCATACTCCGGTGTGAGCGCGTCCGTTCCATGTTCTATGCGGTACCCGGTGAGACAGTATTGGGAGTTTGTATATTTTGTTGCGAGTGTTTGTACGTCTACGTGCCCCCACGTACGTATCGCTTGAAAAATGGGGAACGCGATAAGGGCGACAAGTAATACAGTAATCGCGCGACGGTACATGGTGCGTTATTTTTCTTTCTTTCGTGCGGGTTGGAATAGTACCCACAGAATACCGATGAGAGCGAGGGCGTAGAGCCCGGCCCATACATCCCACCACTGCCCCTTGGCGAACCACGGCTTATATTGGCTCATTTCGTTTAGGAGCGTTGGCAGCGATGACACATCGTAATAGGTGGTTATGAGCCGCCATAACCCCCCGACCTGCAGCCACGTAAAGAGGAGTACGACACCGCGAGCTATATATTTACGCAGTCGCGGTGACCACGCAAGTGAGAGGAGCCCTGTCAGCATGAGGCCGAAGTGCGCCGTAATTGTGGGGAAAAAATATCTTGCTTGGATACCTATCGAGAAACCGATGGACTTTGTATATTGCCAATCGAACCAGAAGATGGCGAGCGCGTAGATAATGCTAGATGCTAGGAGAAAGATGATAGAAGAGAGTGAGGCAACAATTTTCTTTTTCGTGGCGACCCGCCACAGGTACACCCCAAGCCCGAGAACGGATATCAGCACGACCCGATTGGCGACGCGCCAGTAGATGGGTGGCAAAACGACGCCGAGCCATTTGAATACTCCCCAGTACCACACGACGTTTTGGGCGAGCAGTTTGTTGGCGCTAAAGCGTAAGTACTCTATAAATGAGGCGTTGTGGCTGTTTTCTGTTAAAAACAACCATTTATATTTATCCCACTGGGCGACACCCAAGGTGAGCACGACCGCAACTACAAGCCCCACCCAGAGCAGCAGCTTCCAGCGCCTTTCCCGTACGGCGCGTGTCAGTATGGCGAGCGCTATGACGGGTATGGCTACAAATCCCTGCGGTTTCGTAAATACATCGAGAACTGTCGCTGCTATGGCTCCCCCCAGCGCTGCGGGGGACGCGCCGCGCTCCACAATAGAGAGCGATAACCATATGACCACAAAAAATAGTGCGTTGTGCAAGTTGTCGGAATTTACTCCTGCCGAGAGGAAACTAACCATGGGCTGCAGCATAACCATCACCGTGAGCACGCCGGCGTACAGCCGATTCTTAAACAGCGTGCGGCCGGTCTGCCACACCGCCCAAGCCATGACTATGGCGAGCAGCACTGACCCGAACCGTGCGGCGAAAAGTCGCGTAAAGATGTCCGCTCCCCAGACGGGTCGGACAAAAACCGAGTCGTATCCATAATAGGCAACGGGGTAGCGTGCCGCCTCGGTGGCTACCACACTACTGCGCATATCGGGTGTGTTGAGGGCACGAATGTTTTCTTCTTGTAAGCCTATCGCTCCCGGTGCATATGGCACGTGATAGTCGGGATGATAGGTGTAGCTATTGTTGCCATGCCCGTCACGAAAAATGCCTAACATCTTTTCTGTGAGTGCCAACTCCCGTGTCATGTCTATTTCGCTCCCCTGTGGGAGCCGGTTGTTTTGGATGAGAAAATTTATGGTACCCAGGTGCGCCTGCTCGTCCGGCGCCTCAAACGACGGGACGACAAGCGACCACACGGCGACCACCGCTACACATGCGGCGATGACGAGGTACCAGGGTTTACGATGAAACATTGCAATACCTTTTCCAGCCACTTTTGACCATGTCTTCTAATGTGCGCTCTGGTTCCCAGCCCAGCATGGTCCTTGCGAGCGAACTGTCGGATAGAGAATGGGCGATGTCGCCCGGATTGCGGGGACCATAGGTTATGGGTAGCGTTTTCCCTGTCACGCGTTCGACCGTAGTAATGAGTTCGCGGATGGTTGTGGCTCTGCCGGTGCCGAGATTGGCTATCTCTGAGGGCTTGCCACTGCGGAGATACCCTACCGCTTTGACGATCGCTGCTGCTATATCCTCTACATGGATAAAATCGCGGACAACGGTGCCGTCTGCCGTATCATAGTCCGAGCCGCTTACCACGACACCAGAAACGTCTCCCTTGGCGGCGGCAAATAGGCGCGACATAATGGCACGGTTTTTGATGTTTTGTCCCAGCCGGCCACTGTCCTCAGCGCCAGCAACGTTGAAAAAACGTAAGGCAACGTATGTTCCCCCGGTTTGATGCGTTACTTCTGCAAGTGAGCGCTCGCCGGCCAGCTTGGTTTCCCCGTATGGATTGGCGGGGGTGAGGGGATAATTTTCGGTAACCGGCTCTTTACCAACCATGTTCCCATAGACTGCAGCAGATGAGGCGTAGACAAAATGCTTCACGCCGTGCTCGGCGGCTACTTCCCAAACATTTCGTGAACCTGTGTCGTTTACCTCCTTGTATTTCTCGGCTTCCTTTACGCTTTCGGCGGCGTTGACGAGCGCTGCAAGGTGGATAACCACGTCTATCTTATTTGCCGCAAAAACATCCTCCAGATCGTCCTTCTTGGTGATGTCGCCCACCACAAGCGGCTCGTCATGCAAGAGTGCCTCGCGGCGGCCGGCGGAGAGATTGTCGAATACCACGACCTGCTCCCCTCCCCCCGTAAGGTGCATTACCACATGGCTGCCAATGTAGCCGCAGCCGCCTGTTACCAAAATCATAGTTGTATTGTATCCTGTACAATTAACCTTATGCAAAAGACCTATACCTCTGTCTCTATTGTGATCCCGGTTTACAACGAAAAACGGACGCTCCCCCGCCTCCTCGATCGCGTGCTTGCCGCGCCCAC
>JAJYKS010000014.1 GCA_021788365.1 bacterium | reverse complement strand
CCCAGCCGGTTCCTATCAAAATCTCACGCTCTACACGTGGCAAAATGCTGCGTGGGTAAAAGTGACAGGCGCCAAGGTCTCTGGCAGCACGTTGTCCGCAACTTCGACCGGCACCATCTTTATAGTGACAAACGAGTAGTTGTATACTACAACTATGAAAAATGCGATTTTATTTCACGGTACCGGCTCCACGCCAGATTCATTTTGGTTCCCATCTATAAAAAAATATCTTGAGGGGTTGGGCTACGATGTTTGGGTACCTCAACTACCAGATGCCGATAGTCCAACAATCGAGAAATGGCTTCCCGTCGCTTTGGGGGGGGGCATATAACAAAGATACGGTGGTTATTGGACACTCGTCTGGCGGACCCTTGCTTCTAAGCGTTCTTGAAAATATTGGTGTCCAGATCCATAAAGCAATTCTTGTGGCAGGTTTTGCGCGTGCCTTGCGTGGAGACAAAAATGTCCCAGTACCTATTCTTCAACAAAACTATAATTGGGAAAAGATAAAAAATGCCGCGAGAGATATTGTTTATATTCATTCCGATAATGATCCATGGACGATAGACCAAGAAGAAGGGCTATACATGTGGCGCAAAACGGGCGGTACACTCGTCATTCGTTCCAACGAAGGCCACATGGGATCAGGGTCTTTTCATCAACCATATACTCAGTTTCCATTGCTCGAATCTTTACTCAGTATCAAATATACCCGCAGTTCAATCGACGGTTCCGACAAAAAGTAAATTTACCGTCCATTTTCCTAGTCCCATAGCCTGTATTTTCGGGTAGTATTTGGGTTTGTATCAAACCGAGATTTCCTAGGTCAAAACCGTTGACAAATATATCAAATTAACCTATCCTTAATCTAGTGGTGATTATTGGTGATAAATGAGGAATAAACTTATAACTATGGAATTCATTGGCACATATTACCACACAATTGAGGCTCAGGGTCGTGTCGCCGTGCCTAAGAGATTTCGTGAAGGTCTGGGCGATGGTGGCATAGTTACCAAAGGACTCGATGGCTGCCTATTCATGTTTAGTGAGGAATATTGGACCGAACTATCAGCAAAACTCCGTAACTTGCCCATCGGACAAAAGACGGCTCGAGATTTTCTCCGCCTTATGACCTACAACGCAGCTCCAATTGAGTTTGACGAACAAGGAAGAACAAGGTTTCCAACACCACTCGCAGAATCTGTAAATATAAAAAAAGAAGTTGTCTTCGCTGGGACGATAACACGCGTTGAGGTATGGGATAAACAAACATATCACACATACTTTGATGGACTCGCAAAGCGCGAAAGTGAATTATCGGAATCTCTCGGGGAACTTGGTATATGACGAACGATCTCCACACTCCCGTCATGCTAGAAGAAGTAACCACGTACCTGGCTCCCGCTGCTGGCAAGCGATACATCGACGCCACACTGGGATACGCTGGCCACACGCTCGCGCTTCTTTCCGCCGGCGCAGAAGTTGTGGGTATAGACCGCGACGCCGACATGCTGGAAATTGCCACCGCGCGCATAGCAGACGCAGGCTTCGCCGGCGTCTTTACCCCCGTTCGTGGCGCTTTCTCAGAAGTCCTTGCAGGAGACCGCTTGGGGAGTGACTATGACGGTGTTCTTTTTGATCTTGGTGTCAGCTCCTATCAGCTGGATACACCAGAGCGGGGATTCTCCTTTAGAACCGATGCGCCCCTCGACATGCGCATGGATACGTCACTGGTAGTAACAGCCAAAGACCTGGTCAACGGGCTTGGCAGAAAGGAGTTGTATGAGCTTTTTCAAACGCTTGGAGAAGATGCTCATGCTAAGAGAATTGCGGATGCTATTTGTCGAGAGCGTCGCATAAGACCCATTCTGACAACAACTGACCTCGCGCGTCTTGTCGAGCGTGTGGCACCTCGCACCGGTCGCATACACCCCGCAACGAAGATTTTTCAGGCCCTGCGCATGGCCGTCAACAGTGAGCGAGACGAGCTCAAAGCCGCTCTGCCCTCGGCTTTGAGCCGCCTTGCGGTAAAGGGCACTCTCGCCGTCGTGAGTTTTCACTCGCTAGAGGATGAGATAGTCAAACACTTTCTAACCGAGAAGAACGAGATGGGGATATGCGAAATAGTGACACCATCTCCCCTTACGCCCTCGACCGACGAAATTTCAGATAACAAGCGAAGCCGCTCCGCGAAATTGCGGGTAGGAAGGAAATTGGCATGAAAGGAGTAGTTGCACTAAGCGGGGTCATCGTTGCTCTTGTTCTAGTGAGTGTCACGATTACCAATCGGTCGGTAGATGACAGTCAGGTAGTCGCAGACCTAAATAGCCAGATCACCGCACTCGCTCGCGAGAACACGATTTTACAAGCCTCAGTCGCAGATGCTGGTTCGCTGACCGCACTTTCTGATAAAATCACCGCTGCAGGCTTCACAGACACGAAGACCATCGCTGCACTCACCGTTCCTTCCGCTGTGGCACTTGCAAAATAATATGCACGAACGTATCCAGCTGTTGTTTGTTGGCTTCCTCGTAGGGATCGGAGCCATCGTGATACGATTGGCGTATTGGCAGATAATTCAAGGTCCAGACCTCAAATTACAGGCACAAGCACAATATACAGCAACCGATGTCACGACACCGTCTCGTGGAGATATCTATACAGCCGACGGATACCCCCTGGTAGTGAACAAACCGGTTTATACAATGGGCGCCTATAGTCCCGACGTAAAGGACAATCCCGCGACAATCGTAAATGCCATAATGCCGCTACTGAGGTTTTCCATAGACGACCCCGCGACTGCCACCGATCCAGCAAAATCTGCCGTCGCGCTTGACAACATGAAGAACACTGCCCGCGCGACGATGCTAGAGCGACTCGGGCACACCGGCTACTCAGTCTTGGCACGAGATTTGTCAGTTGACGAAAAAAACGCCATTGTTGGCCTTCGCATTGCCGGACTAACATTTGACCAAAGCTTCATGCGTGACTACCCAGAAGCGTCAATGTCCGCCTCCGTTACCGGTTTTGTCGGTCGTGACAACGTGGGGACGCCGACTGGTTACTTTGGTCTCGAGGGATTCTACGACCGCGAACTCGCTGGTCGTGTCGGTATAGCCACATCAGAGCGCGACGCAGCTGGCAATCCGCTCCTCGTTGGCGATTATCAGACCTTGGCCGGTCGCAACGGGAGGTCGCTTAAACTCTATATGAACAGAGGTATCGAATACACGGTCGAAGAAGAATTACAGGCTGCGGTAGAAAAATACGGGGCTGCCGGAGGCGACGTCGTCGTAATGGATCCAAAGACAGGTGGCATACTTGCCATGGCCAGCTGGCCGTCATACGACCCGGCCAAGTTTTATGCATACGATACCGGGCTCTACAAAAATCCCGTTGTCGCCGACGCCTATGAACCAGGGAGTACTTTTAAAGTACTTATGATGGCCGCGGCCATAAACGAGAATGCGATAAAAGAAACAGACACGTGTGACATCTGCACCGGGCCGGTCACAATCGGTCCATACACCATCCGTACCTGGGACAATAAATACCATCCCAACTCGACACCCGAAGATATCTTGGTGCACTCCGATAACGTCGGTATGGTGTGGGTAGAACGCAAGCTTGGTGGCGACAAAATGCTCGAGTATATTAACAATTTTGGCTTTGGAAAAAAGACGGGAATAGATTTACAGGAAGAAGTGTCTTCCAATCTTCGCGATCGCTGGGGAGACATAGACTATGCCACCGCCTCGTTTGGACAGGGTATTGCCGTTACCTCTATCCAGATGGTGCGGGCAGTTGCGGCGATAGCCAATGGAGGACTACTCATGGAACCACACGTGGTACAAAGCGTGGTGGGAGAAGATGGTTCTCAAACAGTTGCGCCAAAAGTCGTTCGACGCGTATTCTCGGAGGACGCCGCCCGTCGGGTGACAGCGCTCATGGTAGACGCAGTCGACAAGGGGGAGGCAAAATGGACCGATATCCCGGGGTATGACATCGCAGGCAAAACAGGGACCGCCCAAATACCAGTCGCTGGCCACTACGATGCCACAAAAACCATTGCCAGTTTCGTCGGTTTTGCCCCAGCCGAGGATCCCAAATTTGTCATGCTGGTCAAGTTGCGTGAGCCAACGAGTTCACCTTGGGGTTCTGAGACAGCCGCCCCGCTCTGGTTTGCCATAGCCCGCAAACTGCTCCTCGACTTCAATATTCCCCCCAAATACTAGAGGGAATGATACAATAGCTGGGTCATTATGAGAGAAGCATTAGCACGTATTGCACGCCTGGCACGACCCATCTTCCCACAATGGTTCGTTAACTATAGTTACCATCTTCCTCTAGCACTCCTGGCAGCGTACCTCTATGGTAATCCAGGAAGAAACCTGGAGATCATTGGCGTCACGGGTACCGATGGGAAGACAACCACAACCTCGCTCATCTTCCATATCCTAAAAACTGCCAGGAAAAAGGTGGCGATGGTGAGTACTGTTGAGGCTCGCGTAGGCCGAAAACGCATAAAAACCGGTTTCCACGTCACGTCGCCCAGTCCGTTTGCGCTGCAGAGACTGCTCCGCCGCATGCGCTCGCAAAAGATACGCTACGTAGTACTCGAGGTTACCTCACACGGGCTAGACCAATTTCGGGTTTTTCCTATTCGTCCCCGCGTAGCGGTCCTAACCAATATCACGCACGAACATCTTGACTACCATAAAACGTTCGAAGAATATCGAGACGCCAAACTTAAACTTTTCCGCCACGCCGAACACGCGGTGGTAAACAAAGACCTACCCATATTTGACGATATCAATACTCGATTATCAAACGTTCTCTTTTCTACCTATTCCATAAAAAACGACTCGCAACTCAAGCCCTCGGTAATCCGCTACACCCCACAAGGGACGCTATTTACCATTGGTCGTACAACGTACGAAACGCCGCTTTCAGGGGAATATAACGTGTACAACGCCCTCGCCGCCGTCGCAACAGCACTTATCCTTGGCATTGCTCCGTCAGACATAAAACGTGCGCTCGCCACCTTCCCGGGAGTGCCGGGCCGCCTAGAGCCAGTCGAAAATGCTCGGGGTATTCATGTCTTCGTCGATTTTGCCCATACACCCAACGCACTTGAAATGGTACTTGAAAACCTCTCGGGGCAAAAGAAAAAGAGCGAACGACTCATTGTGGTCTTTGGTGCAGCAGGTTTGCGCGATGCATCCAAACGGCCTCTGATGGGTACTGCGGCGGCAAAATATGCAGACGACATTGTACTGACAACAGAGGATCCGCGAACCGAGTCTGCCGCAGACATAGCCAAGGCAATACAGTCTGGTATTCCAAAAGAGAAAAATAAAATTGTTCACGTGGAACTAGATCGTGAAAAGGCGATCGACTACGCGGTAAACACGTTAGCCAGAAAGGGAGATTGGGTTGTTGCCTGTGGCAAGGGTCACGAAGAGTCAATGAACTACGATGGATATACTGAAATGCCGTGGTCCGACCAAATGGCTATAAAAAAAGCTTTGGAGAAAAAATTATGACCAACATAAATAATGTGGCTGCCATAGTCCTAGCAGCGGGGAAAGGCACTCGCATGCACGCAAAAAATAAAAATAAGGTGGCTTTCAAACTAAATGGTCAGCCGATGATCACTCACGCGGTAGAAAATTTGCACAAAGCGGGCGTCGACCAAGTTATCGTCGTCGTTGGTTTTCAAGCAGAATCTGTCAGAGAAGCGCTGGGAAATACAGTCACCTACGTAGAGCAGGCAGAGCAGCTAGGCACGGGCCACGCCATTCGTGTTGCCCTCCCTGCCCTAAATGGGGGCGTCGATACGGTGCTCTCAGTATATGGCGACGACTCTGCTTTTTACCCGCCAGAGCTGTACGAGAGTATGGCAGAAAAGCGCCGGCAGCTCGGCGTTGACCTCTTGTTCCTCACCGTAAAGAAAGATGATCCCACCGGATTGGGTCGCATAGTTCGGGACACGGCAGGAAAAGTACTTCGCATCGTCGAAGAAAAAAACGCCACGGAATCGGAAAAAGCGATCAAAGAAATAAATACCGGGTTTTATTGCTTTAGCCGGGTTTTTCTGGAAAAGTATATTGACGAAATTCAGAAGAATTCCGTCACCGGAGAATATTACCTCACCGATATGGTCGAAATTGCCCTTCGCCACGGGAGGAGTGTAGAAGCTCTCTATATTCCCGACGCCTCCATCTGGCAAGGAGTGAACAATCGCAGTGATTATGCCAAAGCCAGGAAGAAAGCTACAGTATAGTGTTTAAGAGACAAATGAATAATGTCTATTTTATCGGAATAAAGGGAGTAGGAATGACTTCCCTTGCCCTGGCATTTGCCGACGCCGGGTGGCACGTCTCTGGTTCAGATACTGATGAATCGTTTATTACCGACGACATCTTAGCTTCCAGGCACTTAGAGGTTTCTCCTCTAAGTGCTCCAATTCCCAAGAATATGGATCTCATTGTGTACTCTGGTGCCTATCAGCCACCAGAAACCACGATTCCCACCCAGCCGCTTGCCCAGGCGCTTGCTGATTTTGTGAAAGATAGGAAAGTGATCGCCGTGGCCGGTGTCGGTGGCAAAACCACGACCAGTGCCATGCTCGCTGCACTGTTTCACGCAGCTGGTCGCGACGTCGGCTACTACGTGGGTACCGGGAGTATCGCGGGCCTGGCAGCACCGGGGCACGCCGGCACCGATCCGTGGTATGTCGTCGAGGCAGATGAATATGCAATCGGGAAAAATGATCCGCGCCCCAAATTTGCCCTCCTCACCCCCAATGTGCTCGTCACCACCAATATTGTCCACGACCACCCCGACATCTACAAAGATGAAGAAGCCACCCTCGCCGTTTTTATAGATCTAGTCAAAAGCATCCCCCCAGGTGGCACGTGGATCTACAATCCCGCCGATCCACTGACTCGCCGTCTCCTCGACCTTCAAGGTGTAACCTTGAAGGACATCAAACTAGTACCATACGCCGCCGAGCCTCATCTCAAACTCTCCGTCTTTGGCCCGCAAAACCAGGCAGACGCCCAGGCCGCAGTTTTGGCCGCCGAGGCCGCCGGAGTCCCGCACGAACAGGCAATTTTAGGAATCCAAGCATACCAAGGTGCAGGGCGCCGCCAGGAATTTCACGGCGAGGTTGCCGGTCGCCTTTTGTACGACGACTATGGTCACCACCCCTCAGAGATTGAGATTACTGTTCGTGCTTTTCACGAGCACTTTCCCGGCCATCGTGTTCTCCTCGTCTTTGAGTCACACACTTATACTCGTACCGAAGCGCTCTTACCTGACTTTGCCCAGGCGATCGCCACCGCCGATCTGCCCTTCATCATGCCCATATTCGAGTCTGCTCGTGAAAAAGGGAAGTCTCACTCGGTGACGCCCGAGTCTTTCGCCGCCATGGTACCTGGCGCGCGCTCCCTTACCTGGGAAAATGCGGCAGAACAAGTTTGGGCCGCCTCTCGCCCGGGTGATATCATCCTTACCATGGGCGCGGGATTTGTCTACAAATTGCACACAGAATTTAAAGCTATGGGTCAGCTATCTTAAGATCAATATGCACAAGCCAAAAATAGTTGTTGCCAGCCAGATGCATTTTACCCCCGAACAAAGGGAACGATTAGAACGACTCGGTGATGTAAAAATTTATAATGACTTACCCGTATCGCCCGAAGAATGGGTCGAACGTACAAAATACGCAGAGATTATATGCAGCGGGAAACCCGGACTCACCGAAAAAATATATGAGCACAAGAATGTATTTTACTCATTACCCTTCGTGGCGGTTGGGTGGATCAATAAAGAAAAATTAAAAGAAAACAACATTACGGTCTCATATTGCCCTGGCTGTAACAGCTATGCCGTAAGTGAATGGATTGTGGCAATGACTCTCCTGCTCATGAGGAAGTTTCGGAATCTGATCGGAACACAATCACTCAATGATAAAACAGGCTCGCCTGACTATCACGGACTTGCAGACAAAAAAGCCTGTATCTTAGGAAAAGGTAATGTTGGCTCAAAAGTAGGGAAAGCATATGAAGCTATGGGAATGAAAGTCAGCTTTTTCGAGCGAGGAGATAAGTTAATCGAGAAAATTAAAAACTGCGACATCGTAGTCAATACGCTCAGTAGTAACGAACAAACGGAGGGACTACTGGGGCAGGAATTTTATGATACCTTCGATGGGAAAACATATTTTATAACAGTAACTAGTTCCAAAATATATAATCCGGAGTTAATGCTAAAAGCACTGAAAGAGAATAAACTATTGGGTATTGCCGATGACTG
>JAJYKS010000003.1 GCA_021788365.1 bacterium | reverse complement strand
ACCTCGAAGAGGTAGAAAGAATCGTCGAACGCCCTCAAGACATATCTGGTATGTCCAACGCCACGCCAACCCCCCTCCCCGCCAAAGACCGGGATATACAGGAGGTTATCAACTATCGCACGGTGATGGAATATATCGACACTCTGACTCCTAACACCCAAAACATACCAGGTATGAAAGATGCCCACATACCTGGTATGTTATTCCCGCTCACCGAAAATACGCTCAAAGAAATCCATAGACAAACGGTAGAACGCATCCTCCCAGAGAGTGAAGCCGGCCGCTACAGGAGCGCCAAAGTGGTTATTAGAAATACCGCAACCGGAGAGATTACCTTCCGCCCCCCGCCCCCCATCGAAGTCCCCTATCACATGAGCGAGTTCTTTGCATGGCTAGTGAGCGACGAGGGACGATCTGTCCATCCGCTTCTGCGCGCAGGTATTGTCCACTACGAATTAGTGCGCATTCACCCCTTTACCGACGGTAACGGACGTGCAACCCGCGCCTTCGCGCTCCTCCTATTATTCCTGGAAGGATATGAGGTAAAACGCTTCTTCTCACTCGAGGAATACTACGATGCCCACCCCGACGAATACTACGGCGCACTCCAGAGCGTGACCACATCAGGCGGCGATCTAACATGGTGGTTGGAATATTTTACCCTCGGCATCGCAATCGAGCTGAATCGGGTAAAAGAACTTGTACAAAAATTGTCATTAGATTTACACTTAAAAGTAACGATGGGCGGCAAGCAAATTGCCCTTTCAGATAGGCAAATACGCCTAGTTGAATACCTAGAAAAACACGCAGAGCTCGGTATGAAAGACGCACGCGATCTCATGCCTCAGGTTTCAGACGATACCGTGCTCCGCGACCTCAGAGACTTGGTAGATAAGGGTCTTATCCATCGCAAAGGCAACACAAAAGGAGCAAAATATTACCTAAAGAGCTAGTTATGAACTATACCCACGACACAATGTTTCTCATGATGGTACTGGTTCTCCCCTCCTTGTTTGGCGTCGCCCTGATTGGTGAAGGGGTGAGTAAAATAATGAATTACGACAATCACGGGTGGCTGAGTGTTGCAGCCGGCGCCGGATTTCTCGTCGTCATCGTTCTAGCTTTTTTTATGCTTTCAACCAACATACTTGGTTGAAAGAGATGTTAGCAGATAGATTTTAGATTCTAGCTTTTGTAGCTTTTATTAACCCGCTCAGTATCTTTTCTACCTCTACAATTCTCTCCAATTCCCAACGTGCATCAGAATTATATACATCCTTCGCTACCAGAATTTGATTTCTCAGTTCAGTAAGAGACCCGACCGCCAAATAGTAAAACTGCACTTTCTCCCTTGTTCCTTGTCTACCAAAACCCTCAGCAATATTGCTTGTTACTGATACAGCAGCACGCCTCATCTGATCAGCTAATCCGTGTTGTTCGTATCTAGGAAAACTACGTACTAACTTATAAATCCGTATGACCAGTTCATGGGCTTTTCTCCACACGATAAGGTCAGTGAAATCTTTAATGCGATTGCTAGAATCTAGCATCTATCTTCTCTCTTCTAATTCCCGAACGTTCCCGCCGGTACCTCTTGCCACCGCAAGGAGAAACTCTTCATCTTAGAGGGCATGTTGGTAAGAAGATCGGGTCGGAAAACAAACTGTTCTGCCGGGGTACTGACATTGTCCGCACCCAAATCACGATTGAGATGTACTCCACCCCACGCGATCACATTACCCGAAATGACGAGCTGTGTGTCATTGGTTACATCTTTTACGTACTGACTATTCGTAGTAAAACTACCGGTTGAGATATAGATACCCTGCATACTGGTCACCGACGGATCTACGGTAACGTTCCCGGAGACTATAAAGGTGAGGAATCCGCCGCTCGTAACCGTCACATTCTGGTTTATATCCAAGTTGCCACTCACAAACACCACATACGACTCGCTAGCAGGCACACTCCAGGCAGATGCAAGCGTTGCCGTGCCCGACGGTGGCTTCGCATACCAAAAATCCTTGGCAGGGTCGTACGTCGGCTGCGTCAAAGTGTCAGCCGAGGTATAGCTCGCCGTGGCAGGCGTCACCCCCATCTGTGAGGCGAAGTATTGGTAATCCATAGTCTTACCAAAATACGAAGAAACGGTATTCCATCCCGTAGAAGATACGGTACCGGACCCTAGGTTTGCGGTACCCGATGCGCGAAGAAGTGCACCGGTGCCTCCCACCGTACCAGGAACGATAAGGCTCTGCGAAGCTAGCGGTATCTGGCTCTGCACCGTCACCCCACCTGCGGTACTCCCCGCGTACACGGAAGAGCCCACGGCCTGCCACCACGCTGGCCGCACATCGGTTAGGAAGAAATTGTTTCCCGTACTGGGACTTGTCACCCCCGTCTTTGTGGGGCACCCTCCACACGCAGTAGAACAGGTGTAGTTAGTGGGCACACTAAGGTCGAGGTAGCTATACGACGCACTCGGAGCAATGATGGCATAGGTTCCCGCGCCCGTGCCAGAGCTAGCAACGGTGCCGGAATAGCCCGTTCCACGAAGTGTTGCGGTGAGCCCGGCGACTTTTGTCCAAGGCGTAGACGTAGAGCAGGTATTATTCGAGTCGTAGTACACCGTGCCGGTCACTCCAGGTTTTATAGAGAAGGAATACACGCCGCTCGCGGTACCGCCGGAGGCGTTCGACGCGGTAACATCCCAGTAATACGTGCTGCCGTACGTGCCGGTAAAGGTATAGCTGGTTGTGGGATCGTTCACCGTCGTCGCGACCGTCACCGGTGGATTCACGGTATCAACTTTCACCGTATACTTCTTGGTAGTATTAGTCCCACAATCGTTCCCCCACGAAGCGGGCGCTGTCCAAGAAAGATTAACTGCTGTTGTCGGCGAAACATACCCATTTGCCGGTGTTGTCAGCGTCGGCGCTCCCGCATTACTTACCGTACATCCGCCCCCACCTCCACCTCCGCCACCCCCACCAGGGGGAGGGGTTCCAATAGGACAACAACCACTATTGCACACATAGGAGCCAGGACCACAAGTCTGACAAACCTGAGATCCACACTTTGAGTATGTGGTGCATCCCGCGGGACTACACACAATATGATTATACGGATATGGACAATACTGGACTCCATGACAAACAGTTGTTGTTGTCCAGCTAACACATTGACAGTTCCCAGCGGAAGCACTCGAAGAGGATATAAAGACAAAACACATTACGCTGATAATCACAACAACTAATTTGCGCACTGCTCCTCCAAACCAACAGGTAAATAAACCCTCCAATCGTATGCGTATACTTCGTGTATTATGCCTGAAGTAGAACTCTGCAAGGTAACGTACTCTCCAGGATGAACACGTTTAGACCATGTATCAATATTCATGACCACATCTCTCCCGACGTTACCTTGTTTGTCTGGAGCCAAACCAAAAAGCGAGGGATTATCACAAGCATGCCAGTACGAATATAAGACACCTGAATTCAGTGAAAAATACTGTGGAAGAAAGCCGCGCCATACAAGCACTCCCCCACCACCCATTGTGTTAACCCATCCTAAGATTCCCTGTATATCACCATCTCCCCCCCTAAGATTGGCAAGTGCCTGATCTCTCAACGGTACGGGAAGAGAATAAATCTTTGACAAATCCTTTACATACGCGCCCAAACCACCCCATTGGTACAAAGAAAAAACCGCCACAGAGAGGAAGATAAGCACAGCCAATAAAAAGTGCAAAAACAACCTCAACATACAGTCATCTAATCAAAAAAAAACGAACTATGCAAGAAGAGTAGAGGGTTTATCTATACACAGCATTGCTGGACGTAGCATCAAATGTTAACACAACAACACCGGGAGCGCTTAGTGCGCCCACGTCACCAGACAAAAATCTTGCCAACCTGGCTGCCATGTCTGGCGTCTGACTATAAGATTGAGCTACCAAAGGATCAGTTAAATCAGTACTAGAAGCAGTGGTACCCTCAAGAATGGGAGTAATGCGCATACTATTTTTCCATGTACTAATGTCTGTATTAAGATAAGGAGCACCATCGGGGTGATCCGCCGTATAATAAGAATCCACAGCGATAACCCACTTATTATTTGTAGGATCATGCGGATCATAAAACTCTATAGGTTTAATCACGCCAAATGACTTAACACCATTCAGTTCATACTCAACCTCCCCGAATGTAACATCCCGTCGGAACGGAGTAGTAGAAGAGTTAGAAAAGTTCGGAGCCGTTGTAGGATCAAAAATAATTGATTTCATCTCGAGAACACCATTAGAAAAAGTATCCTCCGCAAAAGGAACGACTTTAGTAGTAGCTGGATCAAAGGGTTTTGACAACGTCTGCAGCCATCGCAAATAATTCCCATTCAAAAGATCATCGAAGGGGATAACGCAATTCTTAAATTGTTCTATCTTACATATGGGATAACTCTTTATCTCCGTAATCGCATCCAGTCTCTGCCAAACCGCCGAATCTAACTGCGCTGCCAGGGTGGGAGAGACTCCGCCTGGTAACAAATATTGACCGTAGGTATCTACCGATTTTCCGTCCACAGTTGCCGTCCCCGAACCATCCATTATCATGGGCTGTGTACCGGCAAATCCCATCTCGTCCCCTGGACTACCAACTAACGCCCAGTTATATGTCTGCTCATCAAACTTCACCGCTCCCTCAGGTTTTAGCGGATCGGCAAGCTGAAAACTCGCAGGATAGCGACTAAGATCCCCACTCGTTACATCTACCGGCCAGGCAACACCCTTCCCTGCAACCGAGACCCAAACCGCCCAACGATATGCTCCTTGCGCGAGCCCGTTGTCCACATAGTAAACCGAAACATCACTTGCCTTCACTTTAAGTTGTTTAGCGATGCGGGGGATCTCTGCATTCATCGCATCATAGTAAGGCTGTGCGTAATCAGGTATCGCCCCACCGGCATTGAGCTTTTGCATCTCCTGAACGGTCGGCGGACGTATAACTTCGGTTGAGGCTTCTGGTGTAGAAGTGGGAGGGTTGGGGGTGAGCGTCTCCGCCTCAGAAGGCGTGCTCGTCACCTCGAATCCTACCGGTCCACCGGGAGTAGGCGACGGCATCTCGGTGGATGTAGCAGTGAATGTCGACATTTCCGTGGCAGTAGCAGACGGCGGGGCGACAAGTGTACTCGTCGGTCGGGTCGGCATAGCGGTCGGAGCGTCCTTCCCTTTTGGAGCACACGCCGACAAAAGCATAGTAAAGCCCGCAAACAGTCCGAGCATCGCGCCCATCCGCTTACTTCCCATCTTCCACATGAGGTTGTCGAGTGCATAGAGTGGCGCGCCAACCAGGGTTTGGAGCGCGCTCCGCGCGTCCTTACCCAGTTGCTCGTGGCGGTCATGCAACGCTTCCGTAGTAAGTGGTTCAGCTTGTTCCGTAAACATGTTCATATCGACTCCCATTATAGGACACTCCTATAATCTCTGCAAATCCTACGACCACTCGAGGTTTTTGCCAATACACACCGCCTACACACGAGAAAACTATAACCTACATAGAGCCGCTGCCTCACCCTTTCGTTCTACCACACCGACATCCCCAAGGCAACTGTAGACAATGCCCGCGGAATTTCCGCCAAAAGATCAGAGGCGCCAAAGAAGACTCCCACCCGTTTGGCGAGCGTTTCACCCGCCAATTTATTTGCCCGGGAAGCGGTAACTGCCGCAACGACTGCGGGCGATTTTGCGTAGAGCCCGGCGACAATACCAGCCAAGACATCCCCCGTCCCCCCCTTGGTCATGCCAGGATTCCCGCCTGGGATTGACGTGGTGCTGACTCCGTCGGTAACTAGGTCGGCAGCCCCCTTCGCGAGGATGGTGACTCCGCCTAGATGCCGCGAAAGCTCCTCCAAGGAACCCATATGCTGAGTCTTTTCGCATAAAAGGGATAGTTCTCTCACGTTCGGTGTCACAATCATGTTCTTGTTCAGGAGTTTCACATTCACTTCTTGCAGTGCCCCACCATCTACCACCCATCGTTTCTCTGGATATTTGCCAATAAGCCTGTCCACAAGTTTTGCTGTCTCTCCTCCCCGCACCATACCCGGTCCTATCAGGATACAATCGTCTTCTTGTATATAGCGTTCCACGTCTTCCCATGAGGTGACAATACCGTCCCAGAATTTCTGTTTTGCTCGCACCCGCATGAGACCGTTGTTTTCCAGAGCGGGAGATGAAAAATGGACGATATCGACTATTTTCGAAGCCGCACCAGCCGCCCAAAACGAGGCAGCGTGGAATAGTTTGCTACCGCCGATGACCAAGACCCGCCCATTATCCCCCTTATGTGAGCCTGCTTCAGGCGTTACGATCTGTCGTGTGTATTTGTCCATACTTGTTATTTTAACGTGATGAGTAGAATATTAACATCATATGGGATTTGGACTTTTTGGGAAAAATGTGATCGAGGGTTCGGAGGTCTCCGATAATAAACTCGCATATATCAAACACCTCGCACAAACATTGGGGCGGATGATGCCGTTAGACGACCTTCAAGAGCTACAAACAAAAATATCAGTTGCTCAAAGCCGTAACGATCAGGTCAGGCGCAAAATGAATTTATTTGATCATCTAGGTGATAAAGACGAAACTCAAAATCTTCGTGATTTTTTTGACACAGCCAAGAAGCTGTGGGATGGAGATCGCACCGCATTTGTCGATTTTGGGAATGGCTCAAACACCCACTTTGCAAAAGAACTATCCGGCTATCTGCTCGACGTAATTAAAGAGAAGATGGGTCTATAACCTCTCAACCTGTACGCTCCGCCCAAATAACGCAATTACTTCTTCCTCTGCCGTCGTGAGTATTGTCTGCCTCCCCTCGGTCATCTTCACAACCGCTGCTCTATGCTCCTCGTCAAGCTCTGAAAAAATATCATCGAGGAGCAATATCGGCGCCACTTTTACCTTCTCCTCCATGTACTTGAGCGCTCCAAGTTTGAGGAATAGTACCCCCAGTCGCTGCTCGCCGCGCGAACCGTAGATCATGAGATTTTTCGCTTTTTCACTTTTACTTTCGTTCACTTGTTCGATGATGAAATCATCTTTATGTGGCCCCACTAGGGTGTGTCCCACGGCAACCTCCGCATCCGCGTGCTCTGCGAGGCGTGAGGGCGAGATGGTAGAAGCATCATAGTGCAGTTGATACTGTCCAAATGTCGTTGAGATACCAGAAAGATATTCGAGGTATGCTCGGCGATAATCGGTGATGACATTGCCATTCTTGACAAGCGACAGGTCCCAAAACGAAAGCTGGGCACGCGTCGCCTCCCCCTCACGTATGGCGTCCAGCACCCGATTACGCCGCCGGAGCGACGCTTCATACGTCGTACGCGCCCGCGCGTAGTCGGGGTGGGCCACGGACAATACTTCGTCCATATACTGGCGTCGGCGAGATGGATTGCCCTCCACGAGCCGCATATCTTCTGGGCGGAACATGACGGCTGGTAGCCGCCCCGCAAATGTTGCCCGCGTGCGGGACACCCCATCCACCAAATATCGCCTTTTTTGTACTCGTTTTCCCAAATACACACCTCGTGTAAGAATGACTCCCAAACTCGTATACTCCCCATCGTCTGAAATTTCTGATCTACTGGCGCGCTGGCGTGCTGGTTCGCTGACTAGCTGGTTCGCCGACGTGCTGAACACGATCCCCATCACTTGGGATATATCCGACCCCCACGCAATCATTTCCTCGGTGAGTCCGGCCCGCAAACTCTCTCCGGTAGAAAGGAGGTAAATAGCTTCGAGTAGGTTTGTCTTCCCTCGCCCATTTGCCGCCACGACAATCGTGGTGGCCCCAAAATGAAATGTTTGCTTACTGTAGCTCCGAAAGTTTGAGAGTTCTATCCGCGCAATCCGCATCCCATTCATTATACCCTTGAGAGGAAATAATCGCTCAAAAAGTAGGAGGACGTATTTCACAAGTTGCAAATGAGAGCGCAGGTCGGGGAGACCGAGTTTTAGGTCGCTGCGGCACCAGCCGCAGATAGACCGTCTTTTGCGTTTGGGGAATACAAACTCCTACGATTCATTCAGCTATAATTGAACTATGTTCCTAAAACGTTTACGCCCACCTCCTGACCACACCATTCCCTTCCTAGTTTTCATAAGTTTTCTTGCCTGGATTCTTATTTCACGCACCTTTATCTACTTTTTCCCCACAACATTCATTACAATCGACGGCTCTCACATTCACCACTTCTCCTGGGGTGTCATTGCGCTCTCTGCTTTTGCCTTTATCCTTCTTATCTACCCATGGGGCCATCGTGCTAGGCTGCGCCTCGCCGTGCCACTCGGTGTTGCCCTGGCTTTAGTCTATGATGAGTACGCCATCTGGTTCCTCTTCGGAGGCTCCTATCGCGACCGCCACAACTACGACGCCATCCTCATTGTCGCCCTCATTCTCCTAAACCTCACCTATTTCCCCGGTTTCTGGGCTCGCTGGGGCCGCCGGCTTGGGCGCCTCCTCGACATCCTCCTGCTCGGCCTCCCCCGCTACGCATACAAAAAAATTCGCTACCGGGCCCACCGCTTGCCAAGAACGGCTGGCTGAAGTATTCTTCACGCCAATGGATAATCACATCGAACAATTTATCGCCGGAGAAGGTGGGGACGACGTAGCCGAATTTTTAGACCTCATCCAGGCGCTCGAACAGACAGGGCAGATTTCGGCTACGGACGCGGCAAGTGCAAAATTAACCGCCGTGAAAACCGACAATACCGCAGCCCTATCGGAAGCGTTCCTCCTGAGAATTATGGGGAGCTCAGGTCACGCCTGACACCTCTCGCACCACCAACTCCCCCGCCCGCCGATCTTTCCATACGTAAGTTGTCCGTTACATCGCTTACACATCCCACCCCCGTACACCAAAAACTCGTTCTGATAACCGCCTCTGTTGCCGTAAAAATCTCGGTATGTATTATCGCTAGCCCCACCAAGCACGAGGCTACGTTCCATCGTTGTGTGTAATGCAGTCAAGAGCTTCCTCACCTCGGTAAGCGAAATACTACTGGCCAAGCGCTGCGGCAGAATCCCCGCCACCCATAGGGCGTCGTTGGCGTATATGTTACCCACACCTGCTAAAATAGTTTGATCGAGTAGTACATTTTTTATGGCTCTATTCGTCTTTTGTAGATTACGCAAAAACTCAATTTCAGTTATCTTCCACGGCTCTTTTCCCAGTTTCATTTGTAAATTGGAAATTGTAGCTTGAAAATTGTCACAGACCTGTATGTAGCCAAACATTCGCGTATCCCAATAATATATTTTTCTTCCATCCGCGAGCATGATTACCACCCGCGTGTGTTCTGCCGTTTCATAATCGATTTTTTCATGAATCATAAATCGTGAATCATAAATCGGTGTTACTAATCTTCCCGTCATCTTGAGGTGTATGGCAAGTCCCCTCCCACTCGCAAATGAGACAAATAAATATTTTCCCACCCGCCCGATCTTTGTTATCGTCTCCCCTACAAGCGTGTTCTCATCCCCCACAAAACAATGTCTATCCCGCACGTCTACATTCGCGATAATCGACCCTGGTAGCTCCACCTCCATCTGTTTTCGTATTGTCTCAACTTCGGGAAGTTCTGGCATGGGCTATCCTCTCAGGAGCTGGTCTTCCGCCCGCGCACGTAGGTAGAGGAGCGGAAAAAGAACGATCGCCGTATAGACAACACCCATCTCCGACCGGTTCGCAAGGGACAAGCCAAAGTACGTCATAAAAATTCCCTTGTACATAGGATGACTAATCACGCTATAAATTCCCCGTTTCGTTCGCGTTTGAACTCTAGGTAATACGCCAAAATGGCGCCCTAGGTGCGCGTAGCTCGTCACCCACAAAGCAAGACCCAGGATAGTCATCGCCACACCCACCATCTGCCAGTTCTGCCCAACGTCGAGCGTCCCGCCATATGAGATGAGCCACAGTCCCACGCCGTAGAGGAGCGGTACGGCTACCGTCCCGTAAAACTGCAACACGTTAGAAAACAATGTTGTCATAGTGATATTATTTTTCTCATTCCCCGCTCAAATTGTGGCCTGCTAAACTGCTCTGCCCATTTTTTGATCCCCTCACGATCCCATTTTATGTTTTCTATTTTTTTCATCCCCTCTTCTATACTCTTCACGTCTATATCTTTAATAAACACTCCAGTTTTGATTTTTGATTTTTGATTTTTAAATTGATCTCTCACCGTTTCCTTATACCCCCCACTATACCTCGCGAGTACCGGCACTCCATGTGCCATCGCCTCGACAACTGTCATCCCAAAATCTTCGTCCTCGGCAAGAGCCAGATATGCCGTCGCGCCGGCGTAAAGATCGGAAAGTTCCGCGTCTGATACGCGCCCACGTAGTTCTACATACATCCCACCCACACGTTGTATCCTATCCGCCACATTTGGCACTACTACTTCACCCACTACAACCAATCTTCGTTTCATTGCCCCTGCTGCACGCGCCGTCTCAAAGAGTCCCTTTGCACCCACGAGTCGAGACACTACCAGGTAGTATGGATTTGTAGAATCTCCCTTCTCTCTCCTAGAATCTTGTACCTCGACAGGCGGGTATACCACCGTCGCCTCTTTTCTATAGAATTTCTTTATTCTCGCCGCCACTTCGTGGCTATTTGCTACCCATACGTTTACCCGCTTTGCACTTATGTAGTCGAAGTAGCGAACATACGGCCCAAACACGGTAAGGTAGAGCCTCCCCCAAAATCCTGGATTGCCAGAGGCAGCCGTGTATCCGTAGAGCCATCGCGGAGGTGTGTGACAATACGCGATCACTTTTGTGTGTTTGCCTACCCGAAAACCTCGGGCAATATAACCAGAGCAGCTCGTGACAACAACATCATAACTAGAGAGGTCGAGGCTCCCCCACACCCACGGCAGGAGAAAGCGAAAGTAGCTGTAAAAGCGGCCAATTTTCAGAAACCACGCCCACGGAGACTCGACTATTTTTCTGTTCTGGAACATCATGACTGCCGTACCATGCCGGTCCACAAATGCCGTATAAATAGGCGCAGCGGGGTACATATCTGAAAGGGTGGAGAGCACGCGCTCTGCCCCACCCGACTCCTTCAGATAATCATGCACTAAAGCTATTTTCATATCAAAGACATCTGGTTTTCGTTAATTTTTTTCTTCTTAGCTTCAACTTCCTCAGGATAGATACGCCTGATCAAACTCTTGAACCCGAGCTCCTCTAGCTTAGCCTTCAATGTCACGCCGTGTAGACCTCTATACTCCATTTGCTCCGCGGTCACGCCTATCGGTACATCGACAACAATGCGAGACAATTCTTGTGAAAGTAGCGCACTATCCTTCCCTGCAATCAATTTTTCCTTTATTTTGGAATCTAATTCTTGAATCTTGAATCGTGAATCTTGAATCTGATCAACACTTTTATAAATATTCTCCAAACTTCCATAAGTGTTGAGTAATTTTGCCGCTGTCTTTGGACCAATACCAGGTACACCGGGAATGTTGTCGCTCTGGTCCCCGACAAGCGCCTTGTAGTCTACTATCTGCTCGGGGGTGACACCGTACTTGGCAAGGACCGCAGCGGGATCGTAAAACTTGGCTGGCTGGTCTCCTTTTGCTGGCGTCAGAACACGCACGTGAGGCGTGACGAGCTGCATGGTATCTTGATCTCCCGTCAGAATAACCACCTCGGTGTCTTTTGCATGATCCGATCGCTCGGCAAGCGTTCCGATGATGTCATCTGCCTCATAGCCGTCTTTTGCAAGTTGCTTTACTCCCATTACCTCAATAATTTCTTTGACTTTTGGAATTTGCTCCACCATCTCCTGATCAGCCTTCGGCCGCTGTGCCTTGTATCCCACAAACAGTTTGTGGCGGAATGTCGGCTGCGGCAGGTCCCAGGCGACGACAACATGGGTGGGAACCTCTTCGGTTATAGCCGAGATAAGCATACTGGCGACGCCATACACCGCCCCCACCACCTCGCCTGTTTTAGTGGTAAGTGCCGGATAAGCGTGGTACGCACGGTGCAAGAGTGCCGATCCATCTACCAAGAGCAACTTCATACGAGTATTGTATCGCAAGGTTTTGCCGAAGCTCTCAAGTTGCAAAACACAACGCAGTGGCGGGTAGCCCGAGTTCTAGGTCGCTCCGCCACCAGGCGGAGATAGACCGAGTTTTGCGTTTGAGAGCGAGGCAAAACCGCCATTACTTCTTCTTCTCCTCAACCAAAAAATCCGCCCGCTTCGCAAGCTCATCTATCTTCATCTCGAGCTGATCCAGTCGGGTGAGCATGCGCATCACGTAAAAATCCTCTTGGTAGCGCAGGAGCTCCACCGACACAAACGCGACTACGCTCCCGAACATGACGACCCCAAACGTCTCAAGTACCACCCCCACCACTCGCCCCCATGGGGTCACGGGATACACATCCCCATATCCCACTCCGGTGACGGTAGAGGCCGCAAACCATACCCCGTCGCCATATGTCTTGATTTTCGATCCCGCAGCCCCCGACTCTATGGGCACCACGGCAAAACCAAGTAGGAGCGACACACTCACGAGTAATAAAAGGATCATCCGCAATCGGTGGCTTCGTACCAGTTTTGTCGCAACTGCCCTAACTTTCCCATTCATAGTTAGCTATATTCCACCACAAATTCGTTCTTTTTGATAACATCCGCTTTCGAAACACCGACAATTTTCTCAAACTCTTCGCGCTCCAACGACTCTTTCTCCATGAGTGCCGCAACCACCCTATCCATCACCTTCCGCTTCTTTGTGAGAATATCCATCGTCGTTTTTTCACACGCGTTGACGATCCGCTTAACCTCACGGTCAATTTCTGCACGTTTGCTATCTGACACATCGGTCTGCTCCAGGTAAGTGCGCCCCCACTCGGACATCCCCTCTTGCGGTCCAAAATCGATGGGTCCGAGGGGGCTCATGCCATAGTCGATAACCATTGCCCGCGCCAGTCTCGTTAAGCGATCGATATCCGAGGAGGCCCCGGCCGTAAGGTCGTTGTAAATAAGCTTCTCTGCTGCCCGTCCCCCGAGTAGCGTACATATTTCTTCAAGGAGCTCCACCCGTGTACTCTGATATTTGTCGACCGCCGGCGGGATCATGGTAAAGCCCAAAGCGCGCCCACGGGAAATGATGGAAATGCGGTGTACCGGATCGGTGTGGGAGAGGAAGTGGGTTGCAATCGCGTGCCCTGCCTCATGGTAGGCTGTCATCCGTCGATCGTTTTCCGACTGGATCCGCTTCTTCGACGGTCCCATCTTCACCTTCGTAGCTGCTTCCTCGATATCGTCAAACGTGATCTCATCACGACCTTCCCGGGCAATAAGAATAGCTGCCTCATTGAGCATGTTTTCCAGGTCTGCCCCGGTAAATCCGACCGTCCGTTTGGCTACGTCCTCCCAGTTGATATTTTTTGCAAATGGTTTTCCTTTTGCGTGGATAGCGAGGGTTTTCTTGCGACCCTCAATGTCCGGCATGTCGAGGGTGACGCGCCGATCAAAACGGCCAGGCCGAACAAGTGCCTGGTCCAAGACGTCCGGGCGGTTCGTCGCAGCAAGTACAATGACACTGTCATTGGGCGCGAACCCATCCATCTCCACAAGGATTTGGTTCAGGGTTTGGTCGCGCTCGTCGTGGCCGCCCATCGCGCCAGCTCCACGGGTACGACCGATGGCGTCAATTTCGTCGATGAATATGATGGCAGGCGCAGCTTTCTTTGCTGTATCGAACAGGTCGCGAACCCGCGAAGCTCCAACTCCGACCAGCATTTCCATAAACTCCGAACCCGCCATAGAGAAAAACGGCACCCCTGCCTCGCCGGCCACCGCGCGGGCCATGAGAGTTTTCCCCACACCAGCCGGTCCCACCAGAAGTACTCCCTTCGGGGTCCGAGCGCCAACCTTATGGTACTTTGCCGGATGCTTGAGGAAATCAACCACTTCTTCCAGTTCCTGCTTAGCCTCGTCCACCCCCGCCACATCGGCAAAACGAACGTCCTGTTTACCCTTGGCAAACAGCTTAGCTTTTGAGCGTCCCATGCCAAACATTCCCCCACCATTTTGTCCCTGTCGCATCTGGCGAAAAATCATAACAAAGAAGAACGCCATAAGAAGAAACGAAAGGATGTTGAGAACGTTCCCCAATTTATCCATAAACGAACCATTTTGGACGGTAAAGGTGACGCTCGAAGGATCTATTTTGTATTGGGTTAAAAGCTGGGTAAACGACTGGCCGGTCTCCTTAGTCGAAAACTTGAGGTTGTTGTTACCATAGTCGAGAATAAGATTGTCACCAGATACGTCAACCGACTTTACCTTCCCAGCCCTAATATCTTCCATTGCCTGAGTAAGCGTCTCGGTCATACCACTCGTACTACTGCCAATCCACGAGAATATTGCGGGAACGAACAAAAAGATAACGAGGAGCCAAATGAGGAGCTTCTTCATGTCAAAGCGAAAACTCCACATTCGGACCGGCCTCATCCCGGGTGGTAGCTGCGGTATAGACGGCTTCTGCCCTGCGGGTTTTTTGGGTTGTTCCTTTGCTTTTGCCATACTCGCTATTCTACCAGAAACAATCAGATAATCGGCACACCAGCATAGACCAGCAAATCAGTAAACCGGTTTGTCAGTTTATCGGTTTATCTGCAAAGATCAGTTATTCTGTACTCTGACCCACTGGTTAGACCGACTAACTGATCATGCCGACTTGCTGATCTACTGACGTACTAAAAACATCTTATTTAATGAAAGACAGACCCAACCGGCACATTTTCCGGAAGTCGAATCACATATGGTTGACCACTATCAGTGTCACAGGCAAACAGCATGCCGTTAGAATCGCCAAACGGCGTTTTCTTCGGCGGGATATTGGTGACCCACGCGGTCTTTACCCCCACGAGTTCTTCCGGTGTATACCACTCCTTTATCCCGCTAAAAATTGTTCGCGTCTCGTCACCAAAGTCGACCGTAAACTGAATGAGCTTGTTAGAACCCTCCGGTACGGTGGCGGCGGTAATGGTACCAACCCGCACCTCTATTTTGTCATACTCTGGGAACGCTATCTGTGGTTTCACGCTAGGCATTGTATCACCCCAATCCCATCTTCCCCTTAACTTCCGCGACCGTTGCACTCGCAATCAATTTGGCGCGCTCCGCGCCTTCTTTGATGACTTTGTCCACGTATGCCGGCTTTGCCTCTAGCTCGTTCCGTCGCTCACGTATTGGTGCCAGTTCACGGTCTATGGCCTCCGCCAGTTCCGCCTTTAGGTCGCCATACCGTATCCCGCTCCCCACATATTGTTTCTCGTACTCATCGCGCTTTTCTTTACCCTCAAAAATTTCGACAAATTCCAACAAACTTTTTACACCATTTGAAGGAGAAACGTTACCAGTTCCATCAACTACTGCATTCTTCGCGAAGTAAATTCCGTTCTTGATATACCCTTTCCCGCTATCAGTTGGCGCGCCGGCTAAACGCTTTTTAATAGTTGCCAGGTCATCGGTCAAGCCTATCGAGCTCCCTTCCACGCTCTTACTCATCTTCCCCTCACCCAAAAGCGATGGTACATATCGTGTTGCAGTCTGCAAGCTTTGCGGCTCGGGGAAGTCCATGCCGTATAGCTCGTTCATCTTGCGAGCAACTTCGCGTGCCACTTCCATATGCGGCTCCTGGTCGAGTCCAACCGGCACCATTGAAGCCTTATACAAGAGTATGTCTGCCGCCATGAGTATAGGATAGTTGAGTAGTGCCATCGTCACATGTTCGGGGTACTGCTTGGCCTTTTCCTTAAACGTGGGCAAGTGCTGCATCCGCGCGACCGTCATGACAGACGATAGATAAAACGAAAGTTCGGCGTGCTCGGGTACCATCGACTGGAAGAAAAGCGCCGATTTTTCCGGATCCAGCCCCACGGACAGATAGTCAATAAGTACGTCACGGCGCTTATTGCCAAGCTCCGCTACCGTATACGGAGTGGTGATAGCATGCACGTCCGCCACCATGTAGTAGGTCTCGTAGTTGGGGTCGTTCTGGAGCTGTACCATTCCCTTTGCGCTCCCCAAGTAATTTCCTAGGTGCAGTCTCCCAGTCGGTCGCATTCCTTGTAAAACTCGTTGTTGTACAACTCCTTCCTCGTAGACAGCAAAGTCCCCCATAGTAGGGTGACTTACCTTAAATAATTCCTTCGGAGTCGTCTTCATTCCGTATTCGTTATCCGCCGCGCCGGTGTATATCTCGGTGAGTTCCAGCATTTTCTTATCCGCATAGAGTGGAATATCGAGCGCAACCGGCGGCACGAGCCCCGCAGTTAGCCCCAACTTACCCAATTCCTCTTGGGTAGCCAACCGTAGTCGCTTCACCCCCAGTACTTCTCGCAACTTCTTGCTCGAGACTTTTGTATCTCCCCGTCGCTGTGCTGCCACCATACCCTTCTCCGTCACATATATCATGGTCGCAAGTGCATACTTCATCGGTCGCCCGTGAAACTTCATGTGATCTGCAACGTCGAGCGATATCCCCGCCGGCAGCTTAATGAGCTCATATTGTACATGAGCGTCATCTAGCATTTTTAGTACTTTATCTCGCAATATGTTCATATTTCCTCCATTTGTTTTATTGTACTGGTAATCTCACGTGCCGCCAAACCATAGAATCCCCCATCTGGATATGCCCGCTCCCCGTAGAGCACTGGCACGAGTCCGTGCTTCTCCTGAAAGTTTTTGTAGTTACCCTGTTCTCGTATCCGCCCATAAACCTCATATACTCGTAGGGAAACTTCATCACTACCTTCTCTGAGCCTTTGCACGACTGTTTGTGTACGAGAAAAACTACTCGGATCTGTATGGTTGCCAACCTCAACCGACACACCGGGATACGCATTAATGAGGGCATGCCCAGACTTGATATTGTGTCTCATATAAACGACACGCTGGACGCCGATACGTCGTGCGAGTGGCAACAAAGCAAGGTCGACAACAATCGCAAACGGCTCTGACTCGCAAGAAAACGTGTGAAAATCAACTACTTTTCTTTTGCGATTAAGCAGTTTTCTCAGTTCTCGTGCACGGGTTTGTTCATACTCTGTCCCCGAAAGACCAAACGACGCGTTAAGATCACAGTCCACAAACCGCTTCCCCCTCGCCAAAGCCACCGGATTCCCCACAACTTGTGGTTCGCCCATTGCAGCTATGGCAAGTGTTGGTAACGGTTCGTTCCCGTGTACAGCAGTCACAAATTGATAATTATTCACACCTACCCCCTTCCGTAGAACGAGTTTGCCGCAATGGTCCAACAAATACCACTGCATCGCCCATGAGATAATTAAGTCCAGATATTTCCATGCCACTTTCTCGGTAACGATTAAGGTCTGCATACAGTGGTTGGCCATCGTACCTTCCCCTATGTACTACCAGGTATTCGCCATTTTTATACTCGAGTTCTGGTTGGGGAGTTCCGATAACTGGTCCCAACTCCCGCGCATAGGGGATATCCATCTCGGCTAATTGATCGCCAAGATCAAGCATCTTTCTATTTTGAGTTTGGAATCCCAAAAGATGGGTATTCGTCTTTGCAAACTCGTCTGCAAGGAGCGCTCGCCCCAATCCCTTACCCTGGTGATCTGGGTGAATAATAATTCCTTCGAGTTGGTACAAGTTTCCATATCTGGTTTTGTGTAAAGCGGATACAACAAAAGCGATTGGCTTCCCTTCCCTATCCGAGACAACTCGTAAACGTTGTGAGGGGACGATGTGCTCTCGCACGTCCTTTCGCAATGCAGCCCGAGTTTCTGGAGTCGTACCCTCATACTCGTACAAAAATCCCAATGCGGTAAGTGGGGTAAGCCCTTTAACCAACGCGTCTACCAGCACCTTTCCCAAAGTCAGCTTCGGCGTTGGGATAAGCACCTCACTCATCCCATTAAACTTCTCAGCCCCGCCAAAGACACTCCGTCACACGCGGTAAGATATCAAATAATGTTTTATTGTCTGCAGTCTTCATATTTTCTCCTTTCTGCAGTTTTTGTAATAAATACGCAAAAACCCGCGCCCAACCACTAGTCACTATGACTACTAGTCAGACACGGGTCTTTCAATCAAACTGCTTGTCATCCTCTCGGACGACCTGCCGTCTGAAGCCTTAGCGAAAGACGGTACCACCGTGCTTCTTTTCTTACAAAAAATCCCCTTTCGGGGAGATCGCAAGAAAACTCTTTCTCTGCGAGCTCCGCATACGCGACACTCGTTG
Source organism: bacterium (assembly GCA_021788365.1). Classification (GTDB taxonomy): domain Bacteria; phylum Patescibacteriota; class Microgenomatia; order UBA1400; family UBA12108; genus JAJYKS01. The sequence goes on along the minus strand of JAJYKS010000003.1, from coordinate 142,516 downwards.
CTGTCTATTTACGGTTTCGCCTCCGTATTACACATCCCTGAGAGGTAGCATAATCAGCTTGGTAAGCCCCAATCTCAGCCAGAGGCTGATCGGCCTTTGGCCGAAACTCACCTTATCGCTTTTCTTAACTTGTGTGGGAAATATACCGCTCCACCCGTCCCTTGTCAAACTTCCAGATCAACGGTATACTCTGGCTGTTCATTAAAACGCGCGGGGTAGTGTACGGTGCACGCGAGGCTCATAATCTCGCAGGCTAGGTTCAACCCCTAGCCCCGCAACAAATGTAGGTTCTCAGCCACAGGCTGATCGGCCTTGGGCCGAAACACCCTAGCCCCGCAACAAGAAAAATCCCGCGAAAGCGGGATTTTTAATACGAGTAGCAGGGACGAGGATCGAACTCGTGACCTGAGCGTTATGATTGCTCCGCTCTAACCGACTGAGCTACCCTGCCACCGAAGATTATATCATTACACTCCCTATTTCCCTCAAGCGATCTATGCTTCCCATCACCCTGTAACTCAAATTTGTACTCCTCTGCACATGCACCGCTAAGACGCCATAATAAGTTTTCCTATTTTCGTACGACTTAGTCCATTTACTATGGATCATTGTCGTTTTAGTAAATTGCGTTATAGGTATTCCTGTAACACCGGACCAGTACATTTCGATTTCTTCTTTTCTCGACCGATGTAATTCATTTATCGTTATCCTACAAGTTATTTCTCTAGGTTCAATCTTGAAACATTCCTTCAACCACCTGATATAAAGTTGGATCATTTGCGGATCAGAATTGGTAAGCAGTACCCGTCCATCACGCTTCGATCCTTCCGCCCAATATAGTGCAAGGCCAGTCAAAAAAAGCTCATACTCACCCAACTTCACAACAGCCCCATACCCAAGAGTATGGTACTTCTTATACCGTTCTCTTTTCTCCTGTTTATGCCACTCCCATGCCTTCATCCTTCCCAGCATTCCTCCCGCCACATCTCTCTTTACCAAACGTAAGACCTGTTCTCTACTCAAAACAATATCCCGACACCACAAACTTACAGAGCCCTTGGAAACTCCCAGACTCTTTGCAATCGCTCTAATACTCTCCCCACCCCTCCTCATCTTCCTAGCCAGCAATTTCTCTCTTCCTTTCGCCATACTTTCATTTACCCAAATATTTACCGAAAAGTCAAGAGCAAAAAGATGCGCTATACTTCTCACTATGTCGCCGATTCCTAGACCAAAACTCCCAATACACCGACTTCTTGGCATCTCATTAGCGTGCTTTTTCGCCGCCGGACTGCTTGCCTATCACTCTCTCAAAACACCTTCTCAGGTTACCACCAAAACGACGCCTACACAGCCTCGGAGCGAAGCGACGACCGCGCCGCTGGCGAGCAGCGCGGGCTCTCCCACCCCCACCCCCACACTCTCTCCAGCGGAGAGGCAGGCCAAATACGGCCCCTGTGTCTACCTCCCCGTACTCATGTTTCACCATGTAAACACAACCGAAGCGGCAACCGCAGGTAAATACACTTCCCTCAACGTCACCCCCGAATACTTGCAAGCCGATCTCAGCTACCTCACAAGCCGTGGTTACACGATAGTATCAGTCACCGCCCTTGCCGATTTTTTTGAAAATGGCACCCCTATCGCCAAAAAATCAGTAATTCTCACCTTTGATGATGGGTACCAGGATTTTGTGAGCCAGGCTGCTCCTATTCTCGAAGCAGCCCAAGCATCCGCCACGCTCTTTGTTCCGACAGGCCTCATCGATAATCCTCCTACCTATGCTACTTGGGGACAGCTACAATCGCTACCTACCAACCTTTTTTACTTCGGCAATCACACTTGGTCACACAAAGCTGCGGGGGGAGATGTAAAAATCGAAACCTACGAAATCACGACAGCCGATACACAGCTAAACGATCACAGTATGAACGCTGCCAAAATCTTTGCCTATCCATACGGCACCCCAAGCAAGGTGGATCAAGATGTTCTTGCCTCACTCTCCTACTCAATCGCCTTTACAACCACACACGGAGCTTGGCAGTGCAAGGGTCAGCGTTACACCCTCCCCCGCATTCGCGTAGGCAACGCTCCCCTTTCCGCGTACGGGTTGTAATATTCGGCACGTCGGAAAGCCGGCAAGTCAGCTACTCAGCAAACCAGTTTATCGGTCAATCAGAAAATCGTATTTTTCGCCGCTGACAAACTGGCCAGCCAAAAGACTGAACTCGCCATAGGCGAGGCCGACTAGCCGATCAACCGGTGTACCGAATTAAAGCAGTAGTAGCCCGAGTATTCCCGCAAACACAAGCAGTATTCCTGCTCCCACCGTCCCCTCGGTAATCTCAAATACACCAGCAACAGGTAGCGCCGAGCCAGCCGAGGGCATAGCCACACGCGTCGTGCTTGTGTCGGTTGTCCCCGTTGTCGTAGTCGTAGATGCGGTCGGAGTTGGAGTAACGGTTGGGGTTGGCGTCGGAGTCGGAGTATCGGTAGGCGTGGGCGTCGGTGTCGGCGTATTGGTAGGAGACGCAGTAGGCGACGGCGAAACAGCCGGCGATGGAGAGGCGGCATTGGTACTGTACGTCAGAATTATATAGTAGTGATTGAAAGCCCAAGCACTGGTATCCTTGTCAGGGTTGGGATTTGATTCCGACCAGCACATCGTGGAAACCAAGGGAAGTGAGCCTTCGGTAGCCTGTGCCCAAGCAAGTTGACTTGCAATTGGAATATGCCCAAATCCATTACGCCCACAGGTATTATCAGCGTTTGGCTGTACCCACCCTATTGCCGGCTGAGAAGTATCATTCGCGCTGTAGACATGCATCGTCACTTGCTGCCCGGCCGTGACCACCAAACTTGTGTCAATAATTGCCATGGGGGTAGTGGCACTCGTCGGCGTAGTTACTGAAACCGAAGCCGTAGAGGTAGTAAGCGTCATGAGAGTTGGAACGGCAGGGACAACCACTCCCCCTTTCAGTTGTGCATACAGGATCCTAACCGTACCGGCAGTGGGAAACGTTATGACATTGCTCTCCATGGTTTTGTCGACGGCGTTTATCTGAGGCGTTGTTGGAGTCGCAACTGGAGCGGACGAAGCAGTGGGTGGTACAGTAGGTGGTGTTAACGACCGTTGATACACAACAACGCCGAGTCCCACCCCCACAACGACACAGCCTAAAACGACCCACAACAAACTCATGGATTTCCCTGGTTTCTTTATAGGAATCTGAGACGCGGGCGAAGATCCACCCATCATCTGCGTTATATCTTGTGCATCCTGATCGGCCATACCACCCCATCATCGCAAACATTATCGTTTCGGTCAATAAAGCGAAGAACAGTAGTGTCGATCGCTGATACCAAAACCATGTGCTACACTGGCCACATGGACATCGCCACATTTGCTGGGGTTGTTGCTTGGGTCGCCTCGCATGGCTATCCGCTCATCCTCCTTGGTATGTTTATTGAAGGTCCGATCATAACGACTGCAGCCGGCTTCGCTGCTGGGATGGGATATCTCAACCCCTTCATTCTCTACGGTCTATCGATTCTAGGCGACTTCCTCGGCGACACGGTGTATTACGTTATTGGCTACTGGCATCGTGACAACTTGCAAAAGCACGGACACCGGTTTGGTCTCTCCCCCACCCGCATCACATTCCTAGAAAATCTCTTCGCTCGCCGCCCCATCCAGGCGCTTGCAATCATAAAAACCACACCATTCCTAACGGGAGGCCTCTTCCTCGCCGGAGCCACCCGCATGCCATATCGTAAATACATCACACTGGGCATAGTGATCACCGCAATCAAGAACATCCCGCTTATGACGATTGGGTACCTCGCAGGCGCTGCTCACAATTACGCAAGTCGTACCTTACACTTCAGCGAATACCTCATACTAGGCGGTATACTCACCCTTGTCCTCGTGAGCCTCCTCGTAGAAAAGATCTCCAAATCAGTCGTTCTTCGCATGGAAAAACCAAATAAAATACTTCCAAAAAGTAAGGAGGGGCTATGACTTACATCGTGGTGGGGTTATTTAAAGATCATCATGCGGCAGGCAATGCCGTCGGTGAGCTTAAAGGTATCGTAGACGCCAAGGATATCTCGATTCTCGCCAAAGACGAAAAGTCAGGGAAGATCCACGTTCACCAAATAAAAGAAACCGGCGAGCTCACGGAAGTAACGGGTGGGGCCAAGGGTGCCGAACTCGGCACTGTCGCCGGCGTCATTGGCGGTATTAGTACTATCATGAACCCCGCCTTCGCCGCCGTCGGCGTTGTCGCCGCCATGGCCGTTGCCATGGGTTTGGCCGGCGCTACCATCGGTGAATTCACGGGTGCCTTTATCGGAGCCGAAGAAGAAGACGCCTTCCCCCCCGAACGGGCCAGGCTGTATAAAGACAAGATCCACGCCGGTGAAGTATTTGTCTCCGCCTCATCCGACAAAGACAAAACCGGAGAACTCACCACTATTTTTGGAAAATATGGTGCAACCAAAGTCCACACCATGCAAACCCGCGACTAACGCTGCCGGTAGAGAATCTTCATAAGCTCCGACACTTGCATAAAGACGAGTGCCCACCCCCACACGAAGACGATCTGCCACAGAGAGAGGTGTCCAGGCATGAGGAACCCGGTCGCGGCAAGTGCAGTCGCAACCAGCTGCGTCAGCGTTGTCGCCCAGATGACTTGCGAGCTGGGGAGGAATTTCCACCATCGTTCTTTGGTATGCGCCACATAAATGAGCATGTGCCCCGACACGGTCATCTTGAGGAAATACATAGTCTGGATGACAGGCCACGAAAGATGGAATAAGACGCTCATTATATAAAACAAAAGAAGGCTGTTGGCAACACCCGTGAGTCCGTACAAGCTACTCAAGGTAAAACGAACTTTAGCGTTGATCTTTGCCGGCCGCTTGGTGACACGAATTCGGTCAAACGCCAAACTAATGATGGGGATATCGTTGAGGAACGCAATGAGGATAATCTGGAGCGCCGTCATGGGGTACACGCCGTAGAGGATACCGAGGATCGCGATGGTCACGATGAGGCGCAAACTCTCGGAGATGCGGTACAAGCTATAGGTATAGACCCGCTCAAATATTTTTCTACTCTCGATAATCGCGTCTTTTATGACGGCAATGCCGGGTGATAACAGCACTATGTCGGCTGTTGCCTTGAGCGCGGTGACCGCGTTTGACACCGCCATCCCGACAGTCGCCGATTTGACAGCGGGTAAATCGTTGATCCCGTCGCCGTTGGCTGCCACGACAAAATAGCGCTTAGCGGCCTCCACCAGATGGAATTTGTCCGCCGGGAGTACTTCCGCAAACGCCCCCGTCTCGGCAAAGAACTGGGCGGTTAAGGCCTGGAGACCCACCCGGTCGAGCTCGTCTTTCGTTATCACCTTCCCGTCTTTGAGGTGCAGTTTGTTCGCGATCTGTCCGGCAATGGCGCGGTTGTCTCCGGTCACCATCGTGACGTCCACGCCGTTTTCCTCCAAAAACTGCAAGGTCTCGGGGGCGTCGTCACGCAGCGTGTCGGAGAGCGCGATGAGCCCCACCACCCGCATACGTTCTTCCCGCTCCCCCTCTGCATAGGCGACAGCGAGCGTGCGATACCCGCTCGAAGCCAAGGTTTGCACGTCGAGCGCATACTTGGCCGCCTCGTCCTTCGGCATGGTGGCAAGCGTTGCCACGATCTGCGGCGCCCCCACCGTAATGGTAAGCGGCTTCCCCTCGCGCGTGGCAACCAGCGTACTACGCTTTCGCTCGGAATCGGCCGGGGTGAAATCTTTTTTGATAATAGTTTGGAGTGGGATATTACCTTCACGCGCTCGCGCGGAGATTGCACCGTCTATAGGATTATCGCTCTCGTACTGCGCAAGGGTCGCGGCATACGTCAAAATATCGTCGTGGCTGAATGTTCCATATGAGTAAAGATCTTGTACGGTAATATGGTTTTTCGTTAGTGTACCGGTTTTATCGGTTAATAAATAAGTGACGTTTGCCAGGTCTTCCAGGGCCGAGAGTCGCCGGATGATAACCTCTTTTTTCGCCAGCGCCAGCACCCCGAATTCGATGATAAGAGTCATGACTGTCGGGAGCGATACGGGAATACCAGCGATAATGAGCGAAAGGTCAAGGGTCAGAAGTTCGAGGAACGGGGCACGCTTCAATATAAAAACCACGGTGAGGATGAGCACAGCGACAAGCGCCAAAATGGTGAGGAAGCGGGAGATGGAGACGATATCGCGCTCCAGTTCGCTGCGCTTGCGCACGCGTTCGACGGAGAACAATGTTTTACCAAAGCTCGTCCCCGCCCCGGTATGAGTAATAGAAACGGTGATAATACCGGAGGCAACAAACGAGCCGGAATACACGCTGTCGCCCGCCTCCTTGTCTTTGGGGAGCGACTCACCGGTTATCGCCGATTCGTTGAGGGAGCCGTGCTGCGACTCCTCGACTCTCCCGTCCGCGGGTACCACTTCGCCAGACGCCAATTGTACGAGGTCGCCGGGGACTAGGAGCCGCGACGGGAGGTAATCCCACGTCCCGTCCCGCATGACGCGGATTTTCTGCTCCAAATGTTCGTTTAGCTTCTGTATAGCCTGGTCGGCCTTCCCCTCCTGCCAAAGAGTGATTACCACATTGAGAATGAGGAGTACTAGGATAAAGTTCCCATCAAAATCTTTACCGAGGAAAAACGACAACGCTGCGGCAAAGATAAGCATGAGACCAATGGGAGAAAAGATATTCTTAAAAATTTTGGCGAGCAGGCTCACTTTCTTTTCGGGAATTTCGTTGTAGCCATACTTCGCGCGGAGCGCCTCGGCTTGTTGGTTGGATAGTCCGGTGGGCATAGGTCTACCCTATCACGTTAGCGTGCTTTCGCCAAAATAACTTGGTGGCTTTCGCCGCCGGAGCGGTCCACCTCGTCCACAATCACCTCAAATCCGGCCCGCTCGACAAGCACTCTGTTTTTGGGGCGCCCCCACTGCGAGCTCCACACGGTGGTCCCATACAGCTCGTGTTCCCCTTCCCACTCCCGATCCCCAAACGTCGCCAAAAGATATCCGCCCTTTGGCAGGTAACTTCGCCAAACCGACAAAATCCTGGCGTGTTCGCCCCGCGGTACGTGGAAGAGCGCGTAAAAGCTGACAACGGCGTCATCTCTGTACTCGCCCACCCGCAGTTCGCGCATATCGCGCACGGCGTATTCCCCGCCGGGGCAGCGTCCACGTGCCAGTCGTATCTGCTCAGAAGAGTTGTCTATGCCAAGAACGGTGTGGCCCGCTTTTAGGAGTAGGTCGTCCACCGGCACCCCTGCCCCGCACCCTACGTCGAGTATGGTCGCGTGTTTTGGCAGGAGCTTTAATAGTTTCTGCACATACTTGCCGCTTTTGAGCCGCTCCCGCTCCGCCAAATACGCCGTTGCGATGGGGTCATACGAATACTGCTGCATGAGGTTATTTTCTCACAAAGTAGTATATGTTAACCAAATACATGTATGGGTTTACCCTTGAGCCACGCCTCGATGTTGTCTATCATCATGTCGTTGCCGATTGTAGTAGTCACGTCGGTAAAGGCAGCAATATGTGGTGTTGCAAGCACTCTCGGATGACGTCGCAGCCTGTCATAGAGAGGGTCGTGGGCATCTCCCAGCTTTGCATTCATGACGTCGTGGGCAACACGGGACAACTTCCCCGTTTCAAGTGCAGCAAGCATTGCATCTATATCAACAATTGAATCAACTGTCACCGAGATAAATATTGCCCCGTCCTTGATAGCTGCAAAAAAATCTTTTCCCAAAAGTCCCCTTGAGATCGGATTTGCGCTGAGGGCATCCACCACAATATCGGCATCCTTCACGCTCGCTCGGAGATCACCATCGCGGGTAAAGTATGCTACTTTCATTTCCAACGCCTCACAGATCGCCCCCACCCTTGACCCCACACTACCCTTCCCAAGGATTGTTATGTGCTTTCCCGCAAGCCCAATAGAAGGGTTTTCTAATGGGACGGCCACAGGATCTTGCACATTAACATAATCGCTTATATGCCTCGTCGCCGAAAGCATCATGTAGATTATCCACTCAGACACGGCATGTCGATTACACCCCGGGCTGTTGCTAATTGTTAGGTTATTTGCCTTCACAATCGCAGGGTCGGCAAAGCTACTCACCCCCACAAATGGCACACTAATGAATGTATCTCGAAGTTCGCCGTATTTTTCTCGCAGTCCACCAATCCACGAGCAAACAATATCATGGCCTTTCGCACGTTCGAGCCATTCTTCGACACTAGGGTGAGTATCGTAATAGGTGACTTCTCCCAGCTTCTCTAATCTAGCCTTTTGCTCCGGAGAAAGACCCATCGGACACGTAACTACTATTTTATTTTTCATAAAAATGCCTCCCTGATAGCGCCTACTATATATCGTATTTGACATCTTACAACGTGATGTCATAATTGTTGACAGATGGTGACAGAAGCAGAATATCTGGAAAAATTTGGTCTCTCGGAAAAGCAACGAGAAATTTACTTGAATCTCGCCGCCCACCCTGACTCAACGGTGGTAGAGATTAGCAAACACATTCATGAGCCTCGTAGCTCCATCTATCTCGAACTCGAACGCCTCATGGGTAAAGGATTCGTAATCTCTAAAAAAATTGGTAAAAGCACACTTTACAAAATCACTGACCCCAAAATTCTCGAGCTTACCCTCGAAGACGAGGCGGCAAAACTCCAATATCTCCGTAAAAATCTCCCCGATTTTAGCAAAAAAATTCGCAATTCACAGATAACCGAAGAGCCGCCCAAAACAGTTAACTTGTACAAAGGGTCAGAGGGGGTAAAACAAATTTTATGGAACATTATTCTTTCCCGTTCCCCTCTCGTCATCGGCTTCAGTCCCGGACAGCTAGAGCACGTCACCGATCGCAGCTTCGCCGAGAAATGGCGAGCCGAGTTTATGCGTCGTGGGATGCATAATAAAATTATCTTCAACCGTCCCAAACCTCTAAAATGGTCAGATGTCCCGGGTTTCCTTGAGGAAAATGTTGAAGCCAAAACTTTGGACGAAGAAAAGATTAAATTTGACCGCTTAACCTTGATTTACAACGATGTTCTCACTGTCTGCAGCCTAAAAACGGACAGCGACCAATATGGTATCGAAATTCGCGATGAACTCCTCATAAACTCCTACAAACAGATTTTTAACTTCCTCTGGGATCACGTCGCCAACAAACTAGCGTGAGGTGTACCATTGGTGTGTGAGCGATAAATTTTGGTACTACCTTGCCGCATTTGTCGGCGGCTACCTCGGTGGCTGGGTACCCACCATGTGGGGCGCCAGTTGGCTTTCATATGCATCAGTTACCGGCAACGCAGTAGGTGGCATTATTGGCATTATCATCGTCTGGAAATTCGTGAACGGTTAAGGCTTTACATCAGCCCGGTAACAGCACCACACCAGTATATGGAGTCAGCTCGAACTCGGCCACATCATGATAAGTCGTACCCGTTAATAAGTCCGTATACGTCTTAGCAGAATCCAGCTGTACGCTGCCCCGCCGACTCTGATCAGATTCATTAAACAATGAAATGATATCTCCCCGCCTGCAGCCTTTAAGCCCTCCCTGGGATATATCCATCGGTGCCATGTTTATATCCTCGTATTTAGCAATAGCCGTAAGTAAGCCCGTTAGTACCTCACGCGTACTCCCATACGCGTTTGTAACCCCATTCACCCGTGCTCCCGTGAAATTATATTCACTCACATCCCAAGGCGTATCATAGAAATCAAGAGAAAAGATGTGATCGTTCGCTAGTGCATAGGCAAATGTTTGGCGGAGAATCTGTATTTGGTCGCCAGGTATATCCGGCTTGTCAGAAAAAGCCGGAATTATGATCCCCTCTAACGGGTCGGTCACTCCAGGGATGCCGATATTTAGAACATCGTCAGTGACACGCGTCTTTTCTGACACGTCCACATAGTTGTCTGGCAGCAACACACACTTGCTATCATTCCGTTCTGCAAGAGCGATGATGTCTAATAGATAACGGCGTTGTGCTCGTGCATGCGAGTCAGATCCAGTCACGCCTATAGTAAAAATATTGATTGGAAGTGCGCAGTCAGTCGTAAACTGCGAAATCAGAGATTTTACATTCGCCGGATCCCAACCAGGCTGAGGCCGATCAGTTAAAGGCTCATCCAAGCTAAAACCAACGACCATATCGCCATACTTCTCCATAAAATTGACGAGTGTTTGTTTGTCGTACTGCATATTGGGGAAAAGGTACTCAAATTGAACGACAACTTTAAGACCAGCATCTCTAATACCCTGCATAACCACATCTCGGTCTACAAAACACATTGTTACCGTATTCGCACCCATGGCCTTTGCATTTTCCCAGCCTACGGGGTTGTTCTGATCTGTACCTACGCTTCCATGAACCATACGAGTAAAAAAGGCACGATATTGGTTATCAGCCTCCCGCACAAACATCCTCCCATCACGAGCAAATTGCACATTCTCCGCCCCAAGTCGCGTATCATGCACCTCGTAGCTCTTCGTCACTTCCCGCTGCCCCTCAGAGGGCTGCATATTGGGAACACACGCGTCAAGCAAAAAACTTCCAGCGATTAACGTACCAAACTTCAGAAAATCTCTCCGCGTCAATTCGTTCATAGCCAGATTATTTTACGCCTCGCATGCAGCTACCTCACATGTTTTGCACACAATCGCTCTTCCGCCACGTTGTGTCGCATCCGCGCCTTGATAAGTTGAGTAATCAAAGTCGTTGGTAGTTTTTCGTCTTTAGGAAAATGGATTGCCGACTTGGTCGTCGTATAGCCTGCTAGTTCTTTTGCGTGATTGGCGATAATGGGAGGTGGAACATAGAGGCCAATATATCCGTGCTGCGCGGCAAAGTACACGAGTCGCCCGTGGTACGCATAAAACGGCATACCATAGGAAATCGACTCCACGGCCTCAGGAGCCGTTTTCAGTATAAGAGCGCGCAGCTCTCTGAGCCTCCCTCGCACTTCTCCCGACGACTCAGCAATATACTGCTCTACACTTGCCGCTCTACGCATAAATTTTCTTAGTATGAATAACGTGGGTAGCTATATCCAGTATGCCGAAAAAAGAAATAATACACGGCGTAGTAGATGGCGCCGCCGATTATCAGATACAACACTATCCACTGCCACACTGATCGGTTTCCGTATCCTGCCATAAAGGCTCCTTTCTAGCTAAACATTACTAGCACTACTTAAGCACAAATCATAAACTAGTGCTATCATAGTCTATAGTTATGGACACAAACAAAAAACTTCACTACCATACCTATGGCCTTCTTTCTTTCCTAGCCATCCAGTACGCGCTCGGCATGTATGCTAATCTTTTTGTCGAATTTTCCAAATCCGCCGACATTCACACTCGCTGGATCTACGCCATGGGCAACCCGTTCGTTGCCCTCCACGTAGTTATTGGCACCGGCCTCCTCCTCGGCGCCGTTGCCCTCGTGGTTCGCGCTGCGAAATTACGGGCGGCTGCCTGGAAAATCCCCGCCTATCTCGGCCTTGTCGGCATTCTCCTTTCGTGGGTAGGCGGGGAACGCTTTGTCTCCACCCAAATAGACATCTTCTCCTACCTCATGTCACTAGGGTTCCTTCTCGCCGTCTTCGCCTACTGCTGGGGTCTCACCAGAAAGGGCTAACACCCCCATTGCACACTTTGCTATGCTAGTAGTATGAACGGTAACACCTTCTTTGCTGTTTTCGGAAAAATTACCCTTGTTCTCATGGTAATGGGCGCCGTCGCCTACGCGGCCTACACGTTCGGCGCGTCTCACGGTACAGCGCCGATTCCCTCTACAAATCCGGTGCGTAGCGCCGCGCCCGCAGATAGCGCTGCCGCTACCACTCCCTCACCAAAGCCCGCCGCATCGGTAGACGAAACGGGAACGCTAGTTGCCGCCGTGAAAGCCGGTCTCGTAGCCGAGCACGGCGCGGACGCAGCCAGTATGGCTATCACCGTCTCTACCCTATCAAGCGACTACGCCAAGGGTATGGCGAGCGCCGGCGCGGGCGGCGGCATCTGGTTCGCCGCCAAAACTGGGGGGTCCTGGCACCTCGTCTGGGATGGCAACGGGATAATTGACTGTACCGCACTTGTCCCCTATCCCACCTTCCCCACTTCCCTTATCCCCGAGTGCTACAACACCGCTACTCAAAAACTCGTCACTAGATAATTGGCACGGAGGAATTGAAAGGAGTCAGTATGCAAGACCCACAATATTTGGACGAAGCGTTCATGCAGATTTGCGACGAAATGGGCAAAACATTCGTCAAAAAACATCACGACTACGGCAAGGGCAATATCCTCTCCATTAAAGAGCTGGGTATCACCTTTCGCCTCGCAGAAAAAATCGAGCGGCTGAAAAACTTGCTCATGGACCCCAGCAAAAAACCGGAAAATGAGAGCATCGAAGACAACGTCAAAGACATTGCCGTCTACGCCGTTATCCTCGAGATGTATCGTCGCGGCTGGTTCCAAAAACTCGAATTAAAAGAGTCTTAGTCGATAAACGTGAGGGCTACCCCCGTTTTGTCTGCCCGGCCGGTGCGGCCGATGCGGTGGATATAGTCGTCGTACGTCTCTGGCAGCTCGTAGTTGATGACGTGCGTCACGCTGTCGATATCTATTCCTCGCGCCGCCACGTCTGTTGCGAGAAGTACTTTTACTTCGCTATTTTTAAATGCGGAAAGTGCCCGCTGTCTTTGGCTCTGAGTTTTGTTTCCGTGTATTGCCGCAGTCCGAAACCCCCGCTCGGTGAGCGTTCGAGACAATCGTTCCATGCCGTGCTTCGTACGCCCAAAAACAAGGACTCTATCAAAACCAGGCTGTATGAGCAGGTCATGCAAAACATCGATCTTGTTCCGTCCCTCTAGTTTCACAATATCCTGATCTACATTGTCACTCGCCCGCTGCGACTCTGTTTGCACGACGACTGGGTCGTGTAAGAAGGTTGCTGCAACCGCGCGCGCTTTATCACCCATAGTGGCAGAAAAGAAAAGCGACTGACGCACAGAGGGCAAACGCGACACAATTTCGGTTATATCATGAACAAAACCCATGTCGAGCATACGATCTACTTCGTCGAGAACTACCGTCGCGTATTCCGAAAGCCGCAGTTCACCGCGCTCCGTCAAGTCCTTGATGCGACCTGGTGTACCAACGACTATCTGCGGGTGTCGCCGCAAGTCAGATATTTGCCGGTTGATATTCATTCCACCGATGACGATTGCAAAATACAGGCGAGCTGTACGGGAAAGCGCGCGACCCTCCTCGACAATCTGCGCAGCAAGCTCGCGAGTCGGAGTGATAATGAGTGCCTTTTGCCCAGGATCACGAAGTAGTTTCGTCAGAATTGGCAGCAAGAATGCCGCCGTTTTACCCGTGCCCGTTGCAGCAAGCCCCATGGCGTCGCGACCCGTAAGTATTGCGGGAATAATCTGGTCCTGGATTGCGGTGGGGGTGGTATACCCTTTTGCCGCCACATTCCCCGCAAGAATCTCGGCAAGACCAAGCTCGGCAAAGGTATGCTGCGGCAGGTAGGCATGTGCCTCACGCGGCTCAGCCTTTTTGATCAGCATACGCGGATCTACCTGCATGTAGCGAATTTTATTTGCGCGTTGGCCACCAGAGCGGCCGCGACCAAAATGTCGACGTGGATACGTCATATCTATCTTTCTACCAAATAACCTTTAGGAAAGACCCCAAACCTGTCTGCAATTAAGCAGATCTCTTCTAGTTCAAAATCTCGCACCTAAAAATTCGGTGTTATCTAAGAAGCAAAGTCTATCACACACAAAGATTAAATACAAGTTATAGGACAAAATGAATTGCAGCATGCGCTACCATACCCTATTATTACCTACATGCAGATAACACTTGCCTACAATCTCCGCCCAACAAATATCGATCGGAACGATCCGTCGCTTGAGCGATATATCGAAGGTGACGAATGGAAAACGATCAAGGCAATCGGAGATGCCATAGAGGCAAATGGGAACAGCGTACACTACCTCCCGATAGAAGCTGACTTCTACACAAAGCTCCAGGAAGTAAAAGCGACGACCGATCTACTCTTCAACTACACTGAAGGCGTAAACATGCAGGGAGCAGACAGGGAAGCACAGGTTCCCATGCTCTGCGAAATTCTCGGCATCCCCTACACCGGGCCCGGTCCACTTGCCTCAGCGCTCATTCTCAACAAATTCCGTACCAAGCAAATCTGGAAATATGCAGGTGTCCCCGTCACCCCTTCCCAATTAATAAGTCATAAAAAAGTGACGCTAGATCCCGGACTCACCTATCCACTCCTCGTAAAACCAAACGCCGACGGATCCGGCGTAGGTATTCACAACACCTCGATCGTACACAACCAAAAAGAGTTGGATCACGCCGTCGCAACCATTCTAGATACCTATCACGAAGACGCGCTTGTGGAGCAATTTCTTCCTGGCCGAGAGTTTACGATCGGTATCGTCGGAAATGGAAGAGAAGCACGTACCCTGCCGATTATCGAGATTAACTTCGCTGCTTTCCCCAAAGGTAGCGCCGCAATCGATACGTACGAAGCCAAGTTTGTGTATGGGGTAACCGGCGTGGCAGAAGAAACCGAGTTCTGCCCCGCAAAGATTGAGAAAAAACTCGAAGAGGAGTTAATAGACATAAGTCTCCGTGCCTACCACGCGATTGGCTGTCGTGATTTCGGCAGACTTGATATTCGTCTCGACTCCGCCGGAAAGCCATTTGTATTAGAAATCAACCATCCCCCTGGCCTCATGTCAGATCCAGCCGAATCGTCATTCTTTACGATAGCCGCTCGCGCGGCGGGGTGGGACTTTACTATGCTGATTGGCCAAGTCTTAGATGCAGCAGCCAAACGCCTAAAACTCACGCCTACTAAACATCACCTATCGGTATAATCGATCCCATGCCCACAACACTGCTCATTTTCTTCATCGTCGTATTTGCGATAAACGCCTTCCCTGCATTTATGCCGCCCACTTGGACCGTTGTCTCTTTTTTCTACCTAACCTATCACCTCCCCCTTCCCATAACCGTCGCGGTTGGCGTTGCAGGGTCAACGTTTGGACGCATCGCGCTCGCCCTTATTTCTCGGTACTGGTTAGGTCCATTCCTCCCAAAGAAATTCTACGCCAACTACGCCTATCTCGGTCATTACCTGGAGCACAATCAAAAAATAACCATACCCCTCGTCTTGGGATACGCCTTCGCCCCCATTTCGAGCAATGCACTTTTCATTATGGCTGGACTATCAAATGTACGTCTCGATGTACTCATACTTGCCTTTATCATAGGCAAAACAGTAAGCTACTCATTCTGGACCACAGCCACGTATCACTTTGTCAGTAGCCTCGACATTATTTTCAAGGCCCACGGTCTTGCCGGCAAGAGCCTATTCGCCTCGCTCTTCACGATTGCCGCTGTCGTTGTAGTCGGCAAAATCAATTGGCCCGCACTCCTCAAATTCCCCCCACCCCACAAAACCAAACAGACTCGTTGACTTCTTCCATAAAAGCAGTACCGTTGTAGTATGAGTAAACCAGTAGCAAAGAAAAATGTCTGGAGGTATATACTCGGTGCCATAGTACTCAGTGTGCTTGGCATGGGGACATATGGCTACTTCACGTTTCACCCCCTCCTATCGTTCAACCCAACGGACGTGCCCCCGATAACCGCCAACCCCGTGCAGCTGGATCAGATCTTTGCCGTCTCCCGCTTCCGCTCCGACGCTGGCCACGACTATTCCATGAACTCTTGGGACGGCGAGACGTGCCGCAGCATGAAAAACTACTTTAACTGGAGTCAAAACTCGGCAAACAACATGCCGGTACGCTCCCATCCCACCCCCGGCCACCCGAACATAAATGTGTATGCGCCGTTCGACGGCACGATTACAGCAAATGTTGCCGAGCAAACGCCGATTGGGACGCAGGTCCACATCGCCGCCGCCAAAAATCCCGCTTTTTACGTACGTCTCTTCCACATCGATCTTCTCCCCTCGCTCCACGTGGGGAGCAAGGTCAAGTCGGGAGAGCTCGTGGGCACGATCGGCCCCATGGACGGTATGGACATCGCCTACGAAGCGCCACTCGTGACGGGTAGAATGGTCTATCTTTCCATCTTCCAGTACATGACACCGGAAGCCTTTGCCCCCTACGCTGCCATGGGTTACAAGCCGAGCGACTTTATCCTGACAAAACAACAGGCAGATAATGCCGGATACCAGTGCGATAACGGACAGTTCGTCCACACTCCCGCCCCCGGCTATCCCTATGGCAATCCGCTCGAGGGCTACGTACAGCTCCGCGAGAATCCCTACGCCGGTCTCATGAACCAAGAGAACGTCAACCAAGGGACTCGCGGCAACATGCACTAAAACCACAACTACTTCGCTCGCCTAGCCAGAATTCCTTTCACCGATGGACTAATCTCTTTATCCTTTCGGTGGATACACCCAATCCAGCAGCAGGGCCGCCGCATCCCCTCTTTAAGCTCGCTAACGACACGCGCCACATGCTGAGACCTCGTTGCTTCGCGTTTGGGGAACATTGTCCAGCAGATCCACTCATTGCGAGCCAAGGGAGTCAGAGATTCCCACAAAGCATGCGACGCTGGGTCGGCAGCAAGCGCCACCCGCAAATCATCTGGCAACTCATGCACAACACCACCCGAAATCTGTCGAACCATAACGTAATTTTATCAATAAAAAGTATTATCCGTCATCCGCAACGCGTACTACCTTTTCAAGATAGCCCCCTCGCAACAAAGGTACAAAATGGAAGGCGTCCAGTGACAGGCAAAGGTAAAAATCCTGCTCAGGAAATTCTCTATTATTGGGATCCAAGAACCGCCAACCCCCAGGGTGATGCCGCATAAACTCAACAATCTCTTCAATGGGTTTTGGCTCTTTTTTAGTGAGCTTCGCGATCAAGTAATCAGCGTACAGATCGTCCTCGCTCCCCGCCCCATCCATCGCTACAATCGAAACAGTCATCGGATTTCTTGCCTCTATATAGCCGGCAACCGCACTGCAGGTGGCAAAGCTACCAAATATAATTTCAGACGCCCCTGTAGCGTTTACCACCCCCTGTGTCCCCGCCGAGCTCCTATGGACTGCAATTTTCCCTTTCAAGCCGCTTGCGCTACTAACTTCGTACGGAGAATTCCCAAGATTAAATCCTTCAATTTTTATACCGTGCTCCTCCCCCACAAGTAAACAATCGGGATTCTGCTTCTTATACAGGAAGGCTTCCTCTTTTGTCGCAACCGGCAATACTTTATCCACCCCTCTACCGAGTAAATATGCTGCCGTCGTTGCGGCACGAAAAATATCGATGACAACGGTTACTCCCGTGGATTCTGCCGCGCCGTCGATACCAAAATATTTATGTATCACCATAGCCATATACTGTACAATATAGCCTATGAAAGCAAAGTCGTTCGCCGCTCCCTCGTCAAAAAAGCCACTCGAATACTACGAATTCGAGCGGCGCGAGCCCAAAAGCACCGATGTAGAAATCGACATTCACTACTGTGGCGTCTGCCATAGTGACATCCACACGGCAAAAGGTGAATGGGGAGAGGTAGCGTACCCGTGTGTGCCAGGTCACGAAATCGTAGGTATCGTCACGCGCGTTGGCAAATCCGTAAAGCACTTCAAGCCCGGTGATAGGGTTGGTGTGGGCTGCATGGTGGGGAGCTGTGGAACGTGCGAAGCCTGTAAAAAGGGGTACGAAAACAGCTGTTTCAATGAAACTGTCTGGACATATAGCTCAAAAGACCCCGTCGATGGGACGGATACAAAAGGCGGCTACTCGACACTGATAGTGGTACCCGAGCATTTCGTGCTACATCTACCCAAATCGCTGGATATGGCACAAGCTGCACCGCTACTTTGCGCAGGTATCACGACCTACTCCCCTCTGCGGCACTGGAAAATCGGGAAAAACATGAAAGTCGGCATTATCGGCCTTGGCGGACTCGGACACATGGGAGTCAAATACGCCAAGAAAATGGGTGCCGAGGTCTGGGTCATAACCTCCTCAAAGGCCAAAGAAAAGGCCGCAAAGGCGTACGGGGCAAAAGGGATCATCGTCTCAACCTCCAAGGAAGATTTAGCACGCGCGGCGCATACATTCGACTTTCTTCTCGACACAATCCCGTCAGGACACGACGTCACACCATATCTCAGTCTCCTGAATGTCCACGGCACGCTTTGTCTGGTAGGACCCATAGAACCAATGCCGGGCTTTCATTCGGGCATGGTTATAAATGGCCAAAAATCCATCGCGGGCTCAGGCATAGGCGGCATCAAAGAAACCCAGGAGATGCTAGACTACAGCGCCAAGTACAATATCCTCCCCGAAATTGAGGTTATACAAATCCAAGATATTAATAAGGCCTGGGACGCACTCATTGGCAAAAAAATGTCGAAAAGATATGTAATCGACATGAAGAAATCATTCCCGCAAAAGTAAGCGTTTATGCGGCGAGCGTATACTGCTCGTCCGCCGCGGGCGGCTCCCAATATTTCACGTAGCTCTCAAACAGTTCCTCACTAATCTCGAACGAGTCAGTACCTGGGTGTATCGTCCGCTGTGCCGTGCGGACCCGCATCTTGTCCATTGGCGTGTCCACATAATAGAGCACCCACCGTGCCCTCGCCTTTTCTATTGTAAAATTTGTTGATTCTTCTTATCATTCACTGACTACCTAATTCTGTAGAAACTCTAAGAAAACCTAAGGTAGTGTTCCCCATCGTGGAGAACGTTCAAACTACTCGGAAAGTAGTTAGCTTGTTCCGACTACATTATCATTTCCAAATCCCCCACTCACAAGAGTCGTCGATCACCATCTCACGCTAGTCAGAGAATTCCTGATCCGACCTCGTCCACTGAGCCTCTGCATCCGTCATTGTAATCTCCGGATTTATTATTACGCAGTATCCCAAAGTTTTCCAAGCTGCTGCCCTTCTGTCGACACAATCATGTCCATGCATTGTTGGACCATTGCTAAAATATTTTCCTCCCAAAACTATACTCACATCTTTGTCTGGCATCGCCGTATAAACAGGAACTGCTAGATCTACGTCAGGAGACACAAAGTGTACTTCTATCCCAGCACTTATCAGTCGCCTAATGTTCTGCTCTACAAGGCCTTCTCCAGTCGCAACACTTGCTCGATCAATATGTACAATTTCGACAAATTGACTCAGATGTTCACTCATCAAGTGTATTATACTATAAGACTAGGATGTCAACTGAAGTTTCCACACCTCGATACCTTCTACTTAACCATATCTAATATTAACTTCCCTAGTTATGTCAAAATCAAACGCTGCACTCAGTTCACGAGCTTACTCGGACGCTCGACAACCTACTTACCCAGCCACCTCTGGACTGTCCGTTTGCTAACACCCAGCTGCTCTGCAACTTCACGTTGTGAAGCATTGGCAAGCATTTCTTGAAGCACATCAAGTCCCGGGCTCTCTAAAACAGGTCTGTGACCACGGGGACGAATATCAGCTCCACCCTCACGCGCCAACTCATACACCTTCAGCAAAGCAAGTCCAGTAAGCGCAGCGATTTCCTCGCCGGTCATCGTCTCATACATCGCGGCAACATCTTCAGGTGAATAGGTCATATTGCTGCCTATCAATCTTTGTTCTTATTAGAAATATATAAAGCAATTGTGGTAATCAATGTTGGCTCCACCACCTGGCAGGGATATGGGAGTTTCATATCTTTCCCTTCTCTAACACCCTCAAAAAACTCCGGTGCAGAGTCGCCTGCCGGTATCACCTCAAATTCGGTTCCACCTGGGAGTGCCTTGCATCGGACAAATGCAGAACGCCCATCTTCACTCACCCACTCAAAATATGGACACAGCGTAAAACACTTAAATGTCTCTGGCATAACCGAGCAGTATATCACATAAACAAACTATAGGGCTTATCCGAGTGACCTCTGAAGACTGACCTACCTAGGTCATTTTTACCAAATTACGCCTTGAGATTATAAGTTCTCAGACGCCTTGCTCCCCGTACTAGAGTCAATTCAGAACGCAATCGTGGCATCAAAACCAGTCTGATGTAGCTAGTTGAAATAAGCTAGTACCATTTCATCAAAACTCGGGTAGTGAAAAGTACTCCTAAGACTATCAATAAAAGTCTTTGCCCTCTCCCTTCGCTCACCATCATCTGAGATTCTTTCAGAAATCTTTTTGTCAATCACAGACTCTACTCGGATTTTTCTTTTCTCTTGGTCGCCCCCATCACTCTCCTCATAGTGGACAAACTGCTTCTCAAGCCATCCACACATCAAGCCCCACACCAACTCACCTTTTCCTTCCGGTAACAAAGCAAGTTTAGCGATAACCTGTTTTCTCCATCCATCAACAAGTGACTTTTCTGCCTCATCACTCAACTCAGATAGGCTTGGAGCAAACAGCAGCGCTATCTCATCTGTCATGCTAGGTCTATTCATCATAAGAACATCATCAACTCGCTCAAAAAAACCTTCAATCCTGTTTTCTACTCGAGACATTACCAAAAATGGATTAAATTCTTCTGGTAAATCTACGTTTACAAGAGCTGTGCTAACCGAGTCAGTTTTATCCGAAGTACAACTGTATACAACCACTCCATCAATATCACTTCCAGCTTCTATACTAACCATTCCCACTGCCACTGACCCAGTAGGAAAAAATACCAGATCATCAACTCCAACTTTATTTTTGGTAGATTGAAGCCAATTCTTCATAACGTTCCGATATACAACACTATCTGGAGTAACAAAAAGGTGTTCCTGTATATTTCTCAAAACACTGTCAAATTTGCTCTTAGCAGGATTTTGTATCAGCTTCTCGTCAACTAAGTTTGTTTCAGACATGAATACATGTTATCAGAAGTTCTCTATTCCAATGCGGGTCATTTCAACTTCCAGAGGTAAAAATGCTTGCTCCCCGTACTAGAGTCAATTTCGGACGCCGTTCTCCTCTACTCTACCCCATCCTTACGACTATGAATTACAGAGGCCCCTTAAACCTTCCATTTGTTCAAGAGGTCAATTATCGAACCATACTCCTTGCAAAGTCTGTCTAGCAACCCTTCAACGTATAACGGCCCTTTAGAAACCGGTTCATCGTACTCATCCATCAGGACAATTTCATGGTTATCGTCAATTAAACGTTTTGAGGTGGCATAGTGCCTCCAGAGATCAAGGTACGCGTCAATCTGTTGTGCCATTTTCTTGTCATACTTCGACATTCGAGCAACGATGTGTTCCCCATCACTTTTCTTAACGGTAGTATAGTAAAAATCTTGAGCCTTTCCTTTTGGCAGGTCGTATAGCAACTGGCTAACAAGATTGTTTTTATCTAGTTTTATCGCTTTTCGAGCCTCGCGATGATCAGTCCAAATATCCTCGACAATCTTTGGAACGGTTTTGAGAACAGCCAGTGCCAAGCCAGAAATAGCCCCAAGCACATAGCTTATTACCGTCTGTGAATCCATAACCATATTTTAGCCTAATTATGACCAATTTATGTAAGTCTATCTCCAGAAGAGTAAAATACAACTATGAGACTATCCAGAGTTCAAATAAAAAACTTTAGAAACTTCAAATCGCTTGACATTCCTCTAAGCGGAAATACCGTAATAGTTGGCGAAAATAGAGTCGGTAAAAGCAATTTTCTATTTGCGCTAAGGCTAGTTTTAGACGCTTCACTACCTGACTCAGCTAGACAACTTAAGCAAACGGATATTTGGGATGAATGTACCGATCCTAACCCAACAGTGGAAATACATCTCGATTTTTCAGATTTTGATAGTGATGAAGCAATACTAGCCCTCCTAACCGACTACAGACTTGCTGAAGACCACACAATTTCTAGATTAAGCTATGTATATCGGAAAAAACCAGAAGTATCAGGGGAAGCGCAGTCCGAAACAGATTATGAATTTAAAGTTTATGGTGCGGGTGACGAATCCAGAGGTGGTATTTCCAATAGTGTTAGAAACAAAATATGCATTGAAATTTTACATGCACTCAGAGATGCTGAAACAGAACTCGGAAACTGGCAAACTTCTCCACTTCGACCACTATTAGATGATGCCATTAGCAAAGTTCCCAAAGAAACAATTATAGAAGTAGCAAAAAATGTTGAAGATGCAACTGCCCAAGTAACGAACATCACTTCCATTAAAGATTTGGAATCATCTCTCACTTCCAAAATTTCGACGCTTACTGGCCCCATGAACGATGTAAACGCTAAATTTGGCATTGCACCAACAAATCCGCAACGATTATTCAGATCAGTACGCATGCTAATTGACAATGGAAAACGAGGAATATCCGATGCCAGCCTCGGCTCGGCAAATCTTGTTCTCCTTACCCTTAAGTTAGCAGAATACGAATGGCTTAGAACAAAAAATGATCAAAATTTTACGATAATGTGTATAGAGGAACCAGAAGCACATCTGCATCCACACCTTCAGCGAACTGTTTTTAAGAAGCTCTTTGAAAGTAGTAAAGACGAACCGTTATGTCTGTTGATGACCACCCATTCACCCAATATTGCGAGTGTTGCTCAACTCAACTCCATCGTAGTGTTAAAACAAGAAAACGGGCTTGGTACCGTAGGACATTCCTTGGCAAGTTTAGCTCTACAGCCAGAGTTGATGGAAGATTTACAAAGATACTTGGATACTACTCGAGCAGAGATTTTGTTTGCCAAAGGTGTTATTTTTGTTGAAGGAGACGCTGAAGAAGCTCTTATGCCTGTTTTCTCCAAAACCCTAAACATAAATCTCGATGACCTAGGTATTAGCGTATGTAATGTTGGCGGGGTCAACTTTGACCCTTATGTTCGTCTCGCCAGATCGCTATCTCTTCCTTTTTGCATCATCACAGACTGGGATCCTCTTACTGGCAAACAACCACTAGGTATTAATAGGCTACTCTCGTTAATCCAGTTAAATAATGAACTCAAAAATGAAGAGCAAATGTCAGAAACAGAAAAACAAGAATTATCAAATGATGAAGAGAAACTAAAAAGCTTAGGGATGGAAAATGGTATATTTTGCAATAACTCAACTTTAGAAATCGAAGTCGCAGAAACTCCTGAATTAGGAACCGCCCTTCTCGAGGTCATTCAAGCACAGAATTTTGGATCAGTCAGACAGCAAAGAATTGAATCATGGAAAAATGGAGAGAGTCCAATAAATGGAGAGCAGTTACTATCCATGATTTCTGACATAGGAAAAGGTAGGCTCGCTGGGAAACTCTCCGAAGCAAGTATCGGCCTGAATCCGCCAGAATACATAAAAGTAGCTCTGGAGTATATTTCAAACAATGTCCAGTCGTAGTCTTTTTCAACAAACGCTCGAAGAAATGGATGGCAACCCTCAGCAAATTGAGGCAGTTCAGGAAAAAGGACACTGTGTAGTTTTAGCCGGTCCAGGCAGTGGAAAAACAAGAACGCTTACAACAGCAATTGCGCGCGCATTATTAGACGATGTTGTAGAGCCGCGGGGAATTGCTTGTGTAACATATAACAACGAGTGTGCACTAGAGTTAGAAGGAAAACTACTGAAAATAGGAATAGAGCCAAGTGATAGAATTTTTATTGGAACAGTACATAGCTTTGCATATTCGCAGATCATATTGCCCTATGCAAGATGTGTTTACAAGGATTTTCCAATAGAACCTCAAATAGCTACGCTTCAGCAAACAAAACAGTCTAAGCTAAATTCTTTTCAAGTCGTTACTGGAAAACCGATAATACAAAACAACACATGGAAAACTGCTGAATTAATAAGGCGAACAGTAGTCAATAGAAATAGCGAAAATTGGAATAATCAGGATAAGGGCATTATTGCGATTATCAACTCGTATGAAAATGATCTTCGCAAAAATGGTCTAATTGATTTTGAAGACATGCCATTGTTAGCAGCTAGATTAGTAATCGAAAACGAGTGGATAAGGGAGGCAATGCATGCAAAATACCCAGTACTCTTTATTGACGAATATCAGGATCTTGGCACCGCTCTACATGAATTAGTATTACAACTCTGCTTCAAATCGAATATTCGACTTTTCGCGGTCGGGGATCCAGATCAATCAATCTATCGGTTTACTGGCGCAAATCCTGAACTATTAAAGAGCCTAACCACTTACCCACAAGTTAAAACTATACAACTTCCTTTTAATTACAGATGTGGAACAAGCATTATTGAAGCGTCCAACTCTGCACTTGGTCAAGATCGAAACCACAAAGCTCCTTCAGGAACGAGCAAAGGATTGATATCCTTTGACAAAGTTGATGGAAATCTCACAGAACAAGCAAATTATGTAATCAAAGAGTTAATACCTAAGCTAAGTGAAAATGGAGTACCGCTTGAAAAAATCGCCGTACTTTATCGTGACTCTAAAGATGGAGACTTACTATCCTCAATTGCAGCATCCCAGAATATTCCTGTTATTCGTGCAGACAGAAATGCACTAATCCTAAGAAACAATCGATTATCTCGGTTCATTGAAGCATGCTCATCATGGATTACGGGCGGATGGAAAAACGCAAGTCCATCATTCCAGCATCTCACCACCGAGGCAATCAGACTAGTATACGGACATACAATCTCTAGAGAAGAACAAAGATACATAGAAACCACCCTTTTGGGATTTCTACACAAGACTATAAACTCAACAGGCTCAACTCATGATTGGCTATTAAAATTTAAAGAAGAGTTAATTACACCATGGCTTGCATTAGCTAAAACAAAAATCGATGATTGGTCAACAATTGATACGATGATACAAAGGACTGATGGCTCCATGAATAACTCGGACCTATCTCTACTGCAATTTTCGGGTCACATGACTAATGAGGGAAGACTCAATCTAAGTACGCTTCACAGTTCAAAAGGCAGAGAATTTGATATTGTGATTCTGTTCAATATGAACCAAGGCCATTTCCCGAATCAATACGAACCGGATAATTCCGAAGACATGTATGAAGCGAGAAGATTGTTTTATGTGGGGGTAACCAGGGCAAAATATGAGCTACATTTAGTATTTCAGACAAAACACTATTCGCCATGGGTTGCAGAACTATATCGGAGACTTAGAGATAAAAATCAACTTTAACCATCAACTATTGAGGGTATCATAGACTAAATAACTCAAGGATGCTCAAGGTAACCAGAAATATAACTACAAATAACTACAACTATTACTCAAGTCGCTAACTAAAAATATACGTTCTGCCAAGATCAACGATTCAAAAGTATTCCATGTTTTCTGGACAAACTTAAGGATACTAAAGGTTTTCAGAGGAAACACACACATAAAAGGCAAATTTATGTGTTTGGCCGCTTAAAGGCTCTTGGGGCAATGTTTTGTCGATAAGACAATGTCCGCACCAAAAAATCCTTACGAGGCGTTACACCCTCAGGTGGCCCCGTGAGCAACAAAATGCACTAAACCATGCCTCCTATATCCCTAGTATATGAAGACTGATGCCAATCTCCTTACGAAAACATTCCCCATAAAAGAACAAGGATAATTCCGATCCCCAGACAGTATCCGCAGAACTGTACCACTGGTTCAAGTCTCTCTTCGAGTTTCTCTCCAAGTTCCGGATATTTAGCCGACCAAAGATAATAAGCGATCCCAAGTACCATGGGTATGAAGATTATGTAGTAGATCACAGGTCCCCTTTGCATTCTTCTTGGTAAAACGGATTTGAGACAATTTCGGCACGCATTGCTTTGTACAATTTGTCTTTGTAACAAACTGTATCAACCTTGCCTTGAGCGCTATTGCCACTTCGACACTCACCGATCGCCGTGTAGCTGACGTCCAATAGATGCTCATATTCTTTCAGTTGGCTGTTGTTGGATCCTCGCTCTAGCCTCGAAACAATTGAACTACTTTCCTCTTTGTTAAGCATGGCACCAAACAGAAGTTGGGAATAGAACGCATCCACCTCAGCATCAACACAGCCCCACTGCTTATTACTACTTGTACTTTCGACATATTGCCTGGCATGAGCCATCTCGTGTGACAATAGAAAAGCCGTCGTAAGATCATCGGTGGACGAGTATTTGGAATCAACCTCAATCAATAGACGTTGAGGATTAGACAGTTTTTGATCAAAATAGAATACTCCCTCGGCTCCTTGATTACCAAGGTCAGCAAACTGCACGTCAAGACAATTTCGCATTATAGAGAAAGTGGCATATTGGGGAGAGTTAGCTTGTTGATATCGCTGCAGCAGTAGGCTCAGCACACGGTCAAACTCCGGCTTTAATGGGTATGGGGATTGTCGGATACATGTATTACTAGCTGGGGCTGGTGATGGGACATCAGCAACTTTGTCACTGGAATGGAGGGCTGTAAAGACCAAATAGATAACAATGACAGAAGCCACCAGTATCTTTACTGCTTCTGCGAAATAATGTCCTATCTTCTTACGGTCTAGTAGCATGATCTCCTAACCCTAGGCTAGGAGCTACAAAAAGCTCCCCGCTAGGCAGTGGCTTGCGCCACCCACACCCCTTTCGAGATGCGACCGCTACAGCACCTAAACGAGGAGCTCCCTCGTTCTGTAGCGGTATTTCTCACCATGCCTCGATTACTCGAGGTTTAGGCGAACAAAACGATTGTAGCATAGCCTATGGGTCTTCAACCAGAGTAAAATGTACGTACATGAAAATGAATATCAAGTTTGCTAAACCAACAGATCCCAATGAGATTGAATTCACACCGGGCGAAAAAAAGTATTTTTTTCTACTCATGGAAATCCCAACTTTCCAAATAGTTATATCCAAAACCAGAAAAGCATGCGGCATACCCGTGGATGGAATAGCAACTGATTCCGACGCATTTCGCAATATCGACCACAAGCGACTTATCAATATCGCCATCTTACTAACCAGCCGACTAAATCTCGCGTGGAATTGGACAACAACAATCACTGCTCTACTCATAGGACTGCCGCTCGTGAAACATCGGGTATGCATACCTCCAATCTCAAGTACGAAAGGAAACGGAAAAGTGACCATTACGGTAAACGAACAAATGTCACGAACAGAACTGGCAGAATTGATCAGAAAAAACAAGGCTTTAAAAGATCAACTCGATACTCTTCCCGTCAACAAAATCCAAATCAACAAGAAAACACTTTCGGTGGATTTGTCTATTCGCCAAATCTACAATCTAGTCACAACATACTCAAAATCCGGCAAAGCAAGGAAAAACATTAAGCTCTTGGAGAGGATTAGAAGCAAATTTGATCCAGAAGACATCATGTTCCAAGAAATGACATATAAAGACATGGACACCCGCGTAACAAGGCTAAATGACTATCTTTCAAGCCTCTTCACTCACAAAGACCTACTAACCTACGTTATGTCAAACGAGCCCATCGAAAAACTCCTAAAATAGACAGTTTCCAACACTTTTTCTAAACTTTTACTGTGGTATTTAGTCCTATGCTTTTGACATAAAGTCGAGAGCATAATGAACAATGGAATAACTTTTCAATCACGCGATTTCTACCTAAGCGCATGTCTTCGTGCAGCCGGCGCCACACTTACCCACCTGGAACCAATAGACAGCAAAACATACCTGTTCCACTTCGACATCTCTCCTTTACAAGCCAACAACCTTATAGAGCAGCATTGGAATGGCAAACTTGTACTTCCCACCAAAGCAGTCATTGACGCCATAAACGAATTAAAAACGAGGCTTCACCAAGGATTATGACATGCTACCTAGAGAAGCTGTGATCGAATACCAGGACATCTACAAAAAACTATACGGGGTTATATTGTCCTTTGAGGAAGCTTCCGAATACGCAAACAAGTTATTCAACTTTGTAGAGCTAGTCACCAAACCATCGGAGTTGAAACAATGAAACCTCCTCAAATCGCCATTCAAGCCATTGATCCTACCGGCACGATCCAATCTATCAGATCCCGCAAAATCAAACGCATTTACCATTTCATCCAGACGGCAAAAAGCTCAGAAATCATATTTAAGCTGCGTGTTGCCTACCAACACGGTCTTACAAACGAGGGTGTGTACAAAACAACCGAACAGCTTACTCATGCACTGCACGCGTTCATGGAAAAAGATTAAAAGTACGAAAGGAGATGAAAGATGACACTCAACATTTACGACCTGCAAGACATATCGGTCAGACCGGTAACCAAAAAAACTAGCGTAATAGCACGTGCCGACATCCTTATCGGAGGATTAAGGATACACGGAATACGGATACAGAAGTCTCAATTCACACATCCTCGTTTTCAAGAGAAAATCCAGATAGAACCACCGTCTATTCCCACAGGTCCATATTGGATGAAAGTTGTTTATTTCGAAGATAAGGAACTGTGGCAAGCTATTGAAGAAAAAATCTATGACGAGTTTCGCAGGCTAGACCTCCCCTACGAGCCACTCATGTCAGTTAATCCGGAGGAAATACCAATATAGTAACTATAGTAACTATAGGAAAAGTAACTATAAAGTAACTCCTACTTCCCTTTATGGTAGCTATATAACTCATTAAATGCTTTTATTTACCTTGAAAGGAAAACATGAAATATGCAATTTACGCACGTAAATCCAGTGAAACAGAAGATCGGCAAATGCTTTCCATTCCGGCACAAATGGAAGAAATGAACAAACTAGCCGAAAGAACACCTGATCTCCCCAAAGAAAGAATTGAGCTCTACGAATCTAAATCCGCCAAAATCTCCGGGCGACGAGAGCAGTTTAACAGGCTCATGGAGCTAATAGAAAACGGGGAGGTCGACACCATAATGGTATGGCACGCTGATCGTCTCTCCCGTAACCCGGTAGACTCCGCTCGAATTATCGACCTCATGGATAGAAAACTGCTGATCCGCATTATCACCCCCTCCCAAACTTTCCTCAACAACCCCAATGACAAAATGTGGCTGGCATTCTGTATGATCCAAGCCAAGTATGAGAACGATAAAAAAGGAGTTGATGTTGTAAGAGGCATGAAACAAAAAGCCGAAATGGGCTGGTACCCTACCGTAGCTCCATTAGGCTACATCAACACACCCGAACTTGCCAAAGGATATAAAACCATAAAAAATGACCCGCTCAAGTTCGCGCTCGTAAAACGATGCTTCCACGAAATTCTCGCAGGTTCACAAGCTTGCGACGTATGGCTAATGGCACGCAACGAATGGAAACTCACCGGACAACAAGGAGGTAAACTCTCCGGCTCTACTTTTTACAATATACTCAATAACCCCTTCTACTACGGAGAATACGAGTGGCCAGCGCAATCAGGACATTGGATTCAAGGTAAACATGAAGCAATGATTACCAGAGTCGAATTCGACATCATTCAACGCATGCTCGGCAAACTCGGCAAGCCGATTAGGAGATCACATTTGTTTAACTTAACCGGACTCATGCGTTGTGAAGAATGTGGGTGCTCTATTACCGCTAGCCGTAAACCCAAGCATTACAAAAAAACCAATCGTACCGCCATATACACTTACTATCATTGCTCGAAGAAAAGACGGTTCCCTCGCTGTAATCAAAAACCGATAACGGAATCTGAGCTCAATGACCAAATCAAAGAAGTATTACTTTCCATTCGCCCACCCCAAGAGTTTGTCGAATGGGCCAAAAAATGGCTTAGATACGCTCATAAAGACGAGCACCTGTTCCAAGAAAACGTCATGGCTTCACGCCAAAGCGCTCTCCAAATCGTAGAGAACAAATTAAATACCCTTTTGGATATGCGTCTTGAAAATAACATCGACGAAGCTGTATACAACGAGAAGAAACGCAAGCTAGAGAGTGAAAAACATACCCTGGAGCAGCAGCTAACCAACACAAGTCAGGATCTCGACGATAATCGCAGGCGAATAGAAAATGCACTTGACCTAGCCTACGCTGCAGAGCACAAATTCAAGACGGGAACCAGAGAAGAAAAGCATAAGCTGCTACTCGATCTCAGTTCGAACCTCACCTACTTCAATAAGAATATACGGATACACCTGTTAAACCATTTTCTGGCTATACAAAATCCCGAAAAATGGGAAGAAAAGTACAAGAAGCGGCTCGAACCTCAAAAATACACGGAACTATTGATCAAAAACCCATCTTTGCGACCAGCCAATCCAATTTGGCTCCCCCGGCAGGGCTCGAACCTGCGACATCCTCGTTAACAGCGAGGCGCTCTACCGACTGAGCTACAGGGGATCGGTTATTCAATTGTCAACCAGCACGGTTGTGCTACACTGGAAATTATAACACGCTAAACGAACTGCCCTCGAGGCAAAAGGAGACGCTATGATGAACTACTGGAACAATTGGGACATGATGCACAGCGGCTGGGGTCTCGGCTCACCTTTCATGGGTGGCGGCTGGCTCATCCTCATCCTGCTCTGGACGTTTGTGTGGAAAGGTCTAGCACTGTGGAAAAGCGCGAGAAATGATCAGCGCTATTGGTTCGTCGCCCTTCTGGTCATAAACACACTCGGCATACTCGAGATCCTGTACCTCTTCGTATTTGCCAAAGAGAAGCTGTCACTCATCGCCGAACCACCAAAAAAGAGCAGCAGCCGCTCCCGCCGAAAATGATTCGTGAATCTTGAATCTTAAATCGTGAATCTCTCGACTTAGTCGAGGTAGTCCTGCAGCATGCGTCGCTTGCTGGGATGCTTGAGTTTGCGTAGAGCCTTGGCTTCAATCTGTCGGATACGCTCGCGGGTGACGCCAAACTCCCGCCCCACTTCTTCGAGGGTCATCGGCTTAGCTCCCCGCAGTCCAAACCGCATCTCGAGCACTTTTGATTCGCGATCGGAGAGGCCGGATAGAACTTCTTCAATATTCTCGCGAAGTAGCCGCTGCGAGGTAAGCTCATACGGCGAGGCCTGTTTTGTGTCTTCGATAAAGTCGCCGAGATAGCTATCCTCGTCGTCACCAATGGGGGTCTCCAAACTAGTAGTCTTTTGCGAAATCTTCAATATCTCTCGTACTTTGTCTGTAGAGATCTCCATCTTCTCTGCTATCTCTTCGGGTGTCGGCTCCCGACCGAGAGTCTGCATGAGCTTGCGTGATACCCGGATCAGCTTGTTTATAGTCTCCACCATGTGCACGGGTATGCGGATGGTACGTGCCTGGTCGGCAATGGCACGGGTAATAGCCTGGCGTATCCACCACGTCGCGTACGTCGAGAACTTGAATCCCTTCTTCCACTGGTATTTCTCAACTGCCCGTATGAGTCCCTTATTCCCCTCCTGTATAAGATCCAGGAAGCTCATGCCACGACCAATGTATTTCTTCGCAATAGAGACGACAAGTCGCAGATTAGACGAAGTAAGTTTGTCTTTCGCCCGCTGGTCTCCTGCTTCCGTCTTTTGCGCAAGCTCGATCTCTTGGTCGCGCGTCAGGAGCGGGATACGTCCAATCTCGCGAAGATAC
The DNA here is from genome assembly GCA_021788365.1 of bacterium. GTDB lineage: Bacteria > Patescibacteriota > Microgenomatia > UBA1400 > UBA12108 > JAJYKS01. Next base: position 110,929 of record JAJYKS010000003.1, on the reverse strand, counting down.
ATACGGACAGGGTCAGAAATAGAGCGCGAATCGAGGGTAGACAACACTTCGAGCTCTTTCTCGAGGTCACTGGTCGCCCGTGCCTCCACTTCCTCTGGCGTCTCGGCGGTACTCTCGAATACGTCAATGTCCTTTTGCAAAAGTTCGTCGTAAAGATCGTCAAGTTCGGGTATGTGATCTTCAGCATCGGGGAACAGGATAAAGATATCATCTTGGGTAACATATCCCTGACTCATACCATGAAGAACGAGTTCCCGCACTTTTTTTCGGCGTGCGTCCGACATTGCCTGACCAGGGATTTCTGGGGTGGCAGCGTGCCGCACCGCAGGAAGTATTTTGGGTGTTTTAGAGGACAAAATCTTTGAAGTCTTTGCTGCTTTCTTAGCAGGCTTCTTTGCCACGCTTTTAGGAATCGCTTTTTTTGCCCGCAAAGGCGCGACCTTCTTCGCCACACGTGTCGGTGATTTTTTCTGTGATCTAGCCTTAGAATTTTTTGTTGCCATGTACTCCTCCATGATACCGCACGCTGGTCTCGTAGTATACCAGATACTTGAGATTACGTAATCTCGGACAAGCGGCGAGACAGGCGGGAGAACTCTTCTTGAAGTGGCAGGAGAGTCTCCCCACTCGTACCGCTCTCTGCTTTTGCAATCTCGGAGGCAAGCGCCTTTTGTCGATCACGAATGGCCAAAATCTCAAGCTCCACACTGCTGTGTTGCCATTCTTTTACTGCCTCATCTGCCTGAATAGAGAGGTCTCGGAGGTAGCATTCGTCGAGCGTTGGTGCGAGCTCTGGAGGTAGTTTTGTGGCAAAAGCCTGTATGGTAAATGGCTGCTTCGTATCCCAGTCGGTCAAAGCGGCAAAGAGCTTGGCGGCGGCAGGATGGGAAAACCAAGTCTTCTGTACCACTCCAAAAAATTCATGGAGGGCGTCGTAGTATTGCAGCGCCAGAGAAAGAACATATAAAGATAGCTCTTCCCGTCGATTTGTCGCCCCCCGTTCTATCTTTGCTACCGTTTCTTTGAGCGTCGACAGCTCTCGTCGTTTGGCTAGACGCGTAATTTCGTCATAAATACTTGTCTCCGGAACATGAAGACGCGCGGCTAGCTCACCAACATAATGTGCACGCATGACCAGATTGCTAATTCCCGCTATAGCTGGCACTACCTCACGCGAGATGGCACTCGTCCCCTCGCCACTGTCCGGATCATGACGAGCAATTGCGCTATCCAAAAGAAAGTCCCAGTAAAGAGCTGCCCGGGCAACCTGCTCCCGCCACGCACGAGGATTCGCACTGGCCACCTCGCCGGGGTCCTTCCCTCCCGTCACTTGTACAACTCTTATACTCATGTCAAGTGGTTCTGCAACTATCACCGCTCTTTTTATAGCTTCCTGTCCCGCAGCATCTGCGTCAAGTGATATCGCGACGTTCTTGGTATAGCGAGACACGAGCTGCGCCTGCTCGGAGGTAAACGCACTCCCCTTTATAGCCGCCACCTGTTTTACCCCAGCCTGCCACGATGGGATAACATCGAGCTCGCCTTCAACAAGTACGAGTTGGTCAGCCTTGCGTATTGCCTCGCGGTTTTCCCACAGGCCATAAAGCATTCGCCCCTTGCTATAGAGGCTAGTCTCGGGTGAATTGATATACTTGGCTTCCGTTGTGTCCGAAGAGAGCGTACGGCCGGAGAACCCCACCACCACCCCTTTGTGGTCTTTTAGAGGGAACATAACCCGCCCACGGAACCGGTCGTAGTACCCAGTGGACCGCTCTTGCCGTATGACCATACCGGTTTTTTCAAGCTCCTGGGGAGTGTACTGCTTTTTCTTGATAAGAAAGTCAGACACACTCCGCCACTGTGCTGGAGCAAATCCGAGATAAAACTGGGAAATCGCTTCATTCGTTATCCCACGCTTTTTGAGGTACTCACGCGCCACTCTCCCGCTCTCATGTTTGGTGAGCAGATAATGGTAATACTCTGCTGCAAGTGATAGAAGGGAAAGGAGTCGCTTCCGCTCAGAATCGGCTGCAGAAGGACGGTAGTCCTCGAGCGTTACCCCTGCCCGTTTTGCCAAAGACTCAAGCGCCTCAAAAAAACTCATGCCGTCGTATTTTTGTAAGAAAGCGATCGCATCACCCCCCTCTTGGCAGCCAAAACACTTGAAGCTCTGCCGCTCGGGAGAAACTATAAACGACGGCGACTTCTCCGAATGGAAGGGGCAGAGTCCCTTGAAATGCCGCCCCGCTCGCTTAAGAGTCACCCGCTCACCAATGACTTGTACGATATCTGTTTTACTTTTGACGAGTTCTACCTGATCCGTTGCCATGTCTCTCCTCTGCTCCCAATTCTACAGCCTACGATTTATGCTACGACCTAATCCCGTTTCCCCATTGGCTTTGCCACAAATGGCTTCATTTGGTCCAACTTCTCTATTTCTTTGTTAAAGGTAAACATGAGTTTGTTCATCCAGTTGTGGAGATCTTCGGCATAGTGGATGTTCTCAATCTTAAAGTTCTTGATATTTCCGGCCGAGGAACGCGCGACAAACGTACCGAGGCCGAACATTGCCTGCACATAGCCCTTGCTATAGGCAGCAGAGTCGACCACTTTATCAAGGCCGAGTGACATCTGATACCGTGTCCATGGAGTCGTATGGATAAATTTGGTAAGGCGACGGGTGGTAATAATAAACACGGTCTTACGGTACACCTGCCATATCCACCACAATCCGCCAAAAATAACAACGGCACCAAGGAGCAGGAGGAGGAGCACGATCATAGTCGTATCAAATCCGATGAGCTTCCCCGTATATGAAAGCATAATAGAACCTGCCACCATTCCCAGAGCAACAATCAAGAAAAACGTTGTAAGGCGTACAGACAGCACAAGCGGTGCTTCGCGGGTCACATACAGGAGCTTTTCATCTTCTGCCTTGCCAGGGAACACAAGATTTGTGTATGGCGCCTCAAAATCGGTCGCGTCGAATAAAAGTTGCATACCGCTAATTATACCCTTCCTGCGGACCTGTCCGCCGAAGTAAGAACAAAGGCGGAGGAGGCGGGACTCGAACCCGCGAGTGCTTGCGCACGCAGCATTTCCAATGCTGTGCCATAGCCGCTAGGCGACTCCTCCAGATATATGTATTATACAGGTATATGGCTTCCTGGAAACTTCCACCGAGAATTAAAATCTACGAAGCGTTGGGGGCGCTTGCCGATGGACGTATCGAGGTCTTAGAAAACACGGCAAAAGTTTACAGCTCCTCCCGCAATAAATACTACACAGTGTCATACGACCCCAAAACGGGGGCTATCATGACAAACGACAATGGGAGCTACTGGCAGGACTACCTCGGCTATCCTGCTATCGCCTACCTCATGAAAATCGGCGTCGTCCCTTTTTCCGAGACGGCGGCGGCTCTCCTCGCCGATATTGAATGGAAAGATATAAATCAAACGTTTAAGAACGACTGGACGAAAACCGAAAAGTACTGCCAGGATCTCGTGGTTTCGCGCGACGGTAACCTAAATGAATTGCTCAAAGCAGTAGACGTGATACATGCCTTCCTTCAATCCCACCCCTTCCCCCAGCTTGGCAAGAAAACCAAGCCTCCCACCGGGTATTAGCCTTCGTCTGCTAAAATTATCCAATAAAGTCAGGAGAGCTTGCTCTCCGTAGCTTTAGCGTAGGAGAGTGGGCAGGACGGTAATGCGCGAGTTTCGAAAACTCGTGTCCGTAAGGACTAACAGGTTCGACCCCTGTACTCTCCGCCGAGATAACAGGCTACAGTCCTGAGCTTGTCGAAGGATTCAACCCCTGTACTCTCCGCCGAGATAACAGGCTACAGTCCTGAGCTTGTCGAAGGATTCGACCCCTGTACTCTCCGCTACATATGACGTACACAATAGGTATAGCCGGTGGAACCGGCTCCGGAAAAACCACCATAGCCGAGAATCTGGTCGGCAAGTTTGGCGCTCACGAGGTGACGCTCATTGCCTTCGACAACTACTACCACGACCTCTCCAACCTATCCATCGAGGAGCGCACAAAAAACAACTTTGACCATCCCCGGGCGCTCGAAGTAGAACTCCTTATAAAACATCTCACCGTACTTCGTAAAGGAGTGGCCATTGACCGCCCCATCTATAATTTTGCCACCCATACAAGGGAAGAGAAAACCGTCCGCTTAGAGCCAACTCCGGTCATAGTGGTGGAAGGTATTCTCACCCTCGCCTACCCCGAGCTATTGCCACTTTTCGATATGAAAATCTTTGTCGACACCGAAGCCGACGTTCGCTTTATTCGACGTCTACGGCGCGATACCGCCGAACGCGGCCGCACCATCGAATCCGTCCTCAAACAATATCAGGACACCGTCCGTCCGATGCACCTCGAATTTGTAGAGCCCAGTAAACGAGTCGCAGACATAATCATCCCTGAAGGATACAACGATCCGTCACTCCACATGCTAATCTCGACGGTCAAGGAACATATACATTCCTAGTCTGCTATACTGCTACTATGGTCTCACCTACTCCCATCTACACCGACGGTGAAAAAATACCCGAGAGTGTAAAGGTCGAAAAAGTTATACTCGAGTGGACAGCTCCTTCCCGTCCATACAAAGCCCGCACCCGCGAGTTCTACACAACGATCGCGAGCATTGCATTCCTGCTTGGCGTGATTCTTCTGCTCCTCAAAGAATTCCTTTTAATAGGGGTCATCATCGCCTTCGCCTTTCTCTCCTACGTACTGGCCGCAAATAAACCTGAGGACACCAAACATCAGGTGACCACCAAGGGTATTCGCACCGACGACAAGCTATACGAATGGGACGAGTTCACCAATTTTTGGCTCAAAAAACAATGGGATACCGAAATGGTGATCTGCAAAACAAAGAAGCCACTCCCGGGGGTTGTCCTCATGATCGTAGACCCCAAAAAGCGTGAAGAAATTATAAAAGCCATCGGCGACAAAATTCCGCTCGAGAAGCCCGCAGACAGCTGGGTAGATCGTGCCAGCAAGTGGCTTTCTGACAAAGTTCCTCTCGAAAACAGTTAACTCAAATCTTGAGGTATAATAGGCGCACGAATGCGCTTGTCGTTCAACGGATAGGACAGCAGTTTGCGGAACTGCCAATACTGGTTCGATTCCAGTCAGGCGCACATCACAACGGTTGCTTCTGTAGTCTAATGGATAGGACGCGTCCCTCCGGAGGATGAAATCCGAGTTCAAGTCTCGGCAGGAGCACAGTTTCGGTCAAAGACCGATCAGCCTATGGCTGACAATTCTGACCAGAGGCACAGAATTTATAACCCTGAACGCAGTCGAAGGGCTTCCCCCGCTACCTCAAACACTTCTCGCTCCGTATCAAACGCCAGAAGCTGCATCCCCTCATCATACGAGACCCACTTTCGCTCCTCCATCTCCCATCCCTCTTTTCCCAAATCACTTTCCGCTTCCATGAGGTAAAACGTCACCGTTTTGTGCGCCCGCACCTTGCCACCACTTTTACCCGACGTAGCCTTGGCGAAGTCAGGCGACTCCTGATAGGTCTTCACCCGCCGCGCGCTCGCCTCACCCGTTGCCGATTTTCCTACTAGTCCTGAGCTTGTCGAAGGATCCCCAAAATCGGCGTAGTACCAATACGTAATGGTCTTGAGAGGCGCTACATCCACGATTCTAGCCCGCACCCCCACCTCCTCCGCTACCTCCCGCGCTGCAGCCTCCTCGTGCGTCTCACCCCGCTCCACCAGCCCCTTGGGTAACACCCATTTGTGATACCCGCTATGTTTCCCCAACAAAAATTCTACTTCGCTAGAATCTAGAATCTCTCTCCTATCTCCTGTTTTTCGCGTATAGCGAAAAACCACTCCCCCGGCCGAATGCTCCTCAAGTGTGGTCTTCTGCATATCGCTACCTCCTTTTATGGCGGAGAGTACAGGGGTCGAATCCTTCGACAAGCTCAGGACTGTAGCCTGTTATCTCGGCGGAGAGTACAGGGGTCGAACCTGTTAGTCCTTACGGACACGAGTTTTCAAGACTCGCGCATTACCGTCCTGCCCACTCTCCACATTCCTATTTTATCATCACAAATCTGGAATAGAGTACCAACCGTCTGGAAGATACTTTTTGTGCAGTGTAGGGGCGAACGGTCCTCCAGGCGACTACTCTCCCGTGATTACACCCCACCACTTCTGCCAATTAGCCTGGTATAAGTGTTCTGTGCTAGTAGGCGCAGCTGACGCTGTCGCAACTGCCCCTTGAGGTACGATCACAACCGTTTCCCCTGGCTTGGAGAGATGAAGTTGATCCCGTGCCATCTCCTCAAGATAATACGGACTCTGCACATATTGGTATTCCTGCAACAACTTCTGCCTAGTTTCCTCGAGCGACTGCCTCATGGCAGTGAGGGTTGACACTCGCTGCTGCGACTTGAGAGACGCCCGTATCCCCTGCACAAGAGAGATAATAAGCAAGATCTGAAAGAAGATAATGAGATATAAGAATACTTTCCGCATATATTCCTCTACACCAGGGGATTGCATTATGACCCATAATATAGTATTATTAGCCGAGTTACGAAAAATTCGTGCTGCCCCGAGTACCTAGTATGCAACCACAAAAAGCAGAGTTTATCAAATATCTCCAGAAGAATGGCCGCGCCGGAGCGACCATCCTTGCCTATGCCAAAGATCTAGATCAGCTTATCGAATTCCTGGGAAAACAAGGGGTAATAGAAGCCTCAGCAGTGACGAGCGACCACCTCGAATCTTTTAAACAAAGCCTTAAAGACGAAAAATACACCCTAAAAAGTATCTCCCGCAAGCTAAATTCCATTAAGTCATTTTTCAAATACCTGATTAGTGTTAGTGCCGTCGCATCAAGTCCTGCTTCCAGTGTCTCCCACCCCAAATACGAGATTACCCCACCCCGCGTCCTCTCTCCCCTAGAATATCGCGCCCTCCGCGACGCAGCTAAAGGTGATATCCGCATGTACGCCATTGTCGAGCTTTTGCTCCAGACTGGACTTCGCATCGGCGAGCTCGCAGCCATCCAACTGCAAGACATTTCCATAGAAAAAAGTTTCCTCAAAGTCCGTGCCTATGAGAGTCACGACGCACGCAAAGTCCCCCTCAATAAGACAGCAAAAGACGCAATCGAAATGTATGTCAAAGACCGTCCTCGCACCAAGAACACCACGCTATTCGTCACCAAAACCGGCAATCCCTTCCTAATTCGCAACATTCGTACCGCCGTGAACCGTTACTTCAGAATCGCAGGGATTGAAGGGGCAAAGGTCAACGATCTCCGCCACACTTTTGTCGTCGAACAACTAAAGGCTGGCGTCCCGATTGTCGAGCTCTCCCACATGGTAGGTCACAAGCGACTCTCAACCACTGAAAAATACCTCGAATTCTTAAACGGAGCCAAATCCGAACCCAAGAAAATCAAGATCGCCGAACTGTGACCCACGATATTTTAATCATCCAAACTCCCCCCATTCCCTCATGTTTCTCTAACTATATAGAATATTGTGCCTCATCCGTACCCGACAGATATCAAACCTTCAGCTATATCGATGCCCACATGAACGGGGAAGATGGTAAACCTCCAAGAAAAGTTACGTTTGCCGCATCGCCGCAAGCAGTAATTGCTGCTCAAAAACACCTAGAGAGCGTAACTGGAAAGCCGTTTGCAGAATTCGTAGTTTCAATGAACACAGCTCAGAAAGAATGGATTATCGCGGACGCATTATTTAACTTACTCGCTTGTCAATAAACTAAACCCGCACCTTCTTCATGTCCCGGACAAGTTTGGCATTCTGTACCACCACTTCCTGTTTTTTCGTATCCACCACAATATACCGATCACCTGGATTATTCTGCTGATAAAACTCATCCCAAAATGCTCTGTCCCCCGCCTGCATCATCTTTGGGTCAACCGTATTCGTCATGTCGGTCCATTCTAGCACACGTGACCTGTGGTACAATTTCCTCTGGAAGGGCCAGTGGCGCAATTGGTTAGCGCAGGAAGCTTATACCTTCAAGGTTCCTGGTTCGAGTCCAGGCTGGCCCACCTTCTACAACCTCGCGCGCTTCGCGATCTCCACTTCGAGAATATTCTTATCTTTTCCGTACTTGAGGCGCGATAGCTTCTTGACCATCTCAGCAAGTTTCGGGTTAGCCGCTTTGCGGAAAGCATCGATATCGCGTGTGAGGTCCATCGAAAAAGGCGGCATCGGTTCGTTGTCTACAATGGTCTTCACGAACGTATGATATCGCTCCACATTGGTAAGATCGGATTCTGAAAACGTTGGCGTAAACTCATGTTGCAAAAAGTTTGCGTCCTGCACACCCACACGGAAAGAGATGAGCGTACCCACGTTACCAAATACGGCGTTCTTTACCTCTTCGTCGATCTGTCCGATAAACTGGTTCGCAACAGTCAGATTCAAGTGATATTTACGTGCCTCCGAAAGAATGGTGGCGAAGTCGGGTGTCGCAAAGTTCTGAAATTCGTCAACGTAGAGGTTAAAATCTCGTCTTTGCGCCTCCGGCACATCCTGCCGGCTCATAGCCGCAACCAAAAGCTTAGGGACAAGTATGAGGCCCAAGAACGCTGAGTTCTCCTCCCCAATCCTTCCTTTTGCCAGGTTAATAAGGAGTATTTTCCCCTCGTCCATAACCTTGCGGAAATTAAACGCAGATTGGGATTGTCCAATGATATTTCGCATCATTTTATCGGTAATAAACCGACCAAACTTAGAGACAATATAGTCTAGGACTTCCGACTTGTGGAAATCCGACGTTTGCGCAATCTGGTCTGTCCAATAGCGCCGCACGATGGGATCTTGCACCTTCGGCAAAAGCTCTTGGAGAAATTTCTGGTCGGTAAGAACGCGAACGATTTCGATAAACGTCGCCCCTGGCTCACTCATAACAGTCATCATGGCGTTGCGAATGGCGTGCTCGAATCGCGGACCGATGATACCTGTCTTGTGTGGGTCGTACAACTTGTACATGAGATTGATGATGGAGCTAGCCACAAACTGTTTTTCCTCTTCCGTAGCCGCTTCTAGCATGTTAAGACCCATGGGCCGGTCGGTGTCGGATGGATCAAAATAGATGACATCTTCCGCACGCTCTGGCGGAATATACTCAAGTATTTTTTCAACAGTGTCATGCGGGTCGATAAAACATACCCCCTTACCCGCTCGTATATCTTGCAAGATCATGTCCATCATAAACTCCGATTTGCCGACACCCGTTTTCCCGATGATATACATATGGCGAGCCCGGTCTTTATCGGATATATAAATGTTGCGAGATAGCCCGCGATATACGCTCTTGCCAAGAAAGAGTCCCGATTGGGGTATCTGTGCCGGTGCCGGAGCTGATTTGGCTGTCAGCCAATGAATGTGCGGCGTCTCCACTTGCTTATTGGGAAAGTGAAAGATGGTCGCAAGCTCCTCAGAATTAAGAACTGACTTGCCACGAAACATAGCCTGATAACGATAAATAAAATCGATCATAAACAGACGCTTCAGCCATACATGTTGTTTCACAAACTTGTTGTATGGCCCGGAGAACTGCGCAAATGTTCCGGAGAATTGTGACAAAAGCATATGTGCTTCACGCTTCGTGGGCGCAGAGACAACCATACGAATAGATACAGAAAAGCCTGGCTTACCGGTTGAGCGCTCTACCGCTTCCAGCGATTTTGGATCTACGGAGTAGGTCGCATGCTCTGGATTTGCCTCGTCTTTCTTCGACCGGCTGATATAGCCGTGTCCCGAACTCGCCCAGCCGTGCGAGGCCGGCGACACCACTATCTGGAGCATGGCACCCTCCCCCTCCCGCATCTTAGCGAGAAATGAGGTTATGGACGAAAGCGGGTCAGTAGGTAGATCACGGAACGACTGAATAGGATAGTAGCCGGCGTTCTTTTTGACAAAAGACTCGTATGCCACCTTACCATTATCGGAAAATATCGTTGGCTCATCAACGGTTTTTATTTCCGCACCCGGATACGCACCGTGGATCTGCTTCTCTACAAGCTCCATGAGTTCGTGCGGCACCGACACGTAGAAGCGAATATCCTCTTTCTTTCCGACGAGCTCGAACGATATGGCATGCTCTGACTGAAGGAATGAATACCACTCCTCATTCTTTATAGAGTACAAAGAGGCAAACAATTGCTCTGCGGCATCTATCTTTATCTCGTTCTCGTGTGGCAAGGCTACTTCAAGCGTTACAAATGAAAGCGAGTATTCCTCTCGCTTGTGATTGCGGATCCACAGGAGAAATGCGTAGGCAAGAGCAGAGAGGCCAGCAAGGATTATGGCAAAAACAACCAAGCCATATGCCATGTTGGTTAAAAATTGTGAAAATGCCTCCATACCTTGCATAGTTACTTCTTCTTGTCAGCTTCCGGTAGATCCTGAAGCCGAATATGTCTCCCCACGAGAGTGAGCATCTTTATCTGCCGTATCGCCCAGGTGACAAGCCATGTTAGCGAAAACTCCGGCTTACCATTGTGATTATCGTTGATTTGCTGCTGCGTAACCGGCAAAGTCACCGGCGGCTGATTGGACTGTGGCTGGGTCACAACGACAGTGTCATCCTGGATGTTATTGTTTTGCGGTACCCGCGCAAAGCGCTTCTCTATCTTCTCAATCCAACTCTCAACCTCCAGTGGCTCCTCTGCTTTTCGCGGCGACTCTACCGTGGGGAATTCCTCCGGTGCACGTTCCCGCCCCACCACACCTATTGGCCCACGGTCCTGAGCTTGCCGAATGGATTCTTTTTCTTTCTTCGTATCTACCATACAAACAAACCCCCATACAGGACGCTATTCATTTCATTATACGGCAAAAAACAAGTTAAAAATCCAATCCCGCAACCGCCAGGTTCCCCTCGTCATAAGGATGCTTAACTTTCTTACACTCCGTAACTAGATCACACTTTACAAGGATCATCCTTGTAAGATGCGGGTCGGATCTACCGGTCAAGACGACATGCGTCTCTCCTCGCCCTTCCAAAAGCTCCAAAACCTCGTTCTCTTGTATAAGTCCCTCCGACACCGCGTTTAGTACTTCGTCCATGACAAGCAAAAATGGTTTCTTCGCAAGCTGTTCTCTTGCCTGTACCAAGCACGCTTGCGCTGCCTGGAGATGCTCCTCTTCACTCGCCGTATCTACCACCACATTTCCCTTGCCTCCAACTGGTGCTACCTTCCCATTTCCCCTCTTAAATCGTGAATCGTGAATCATAAATCCATGTCCACCGAAATACATCGTCATATGAGGAAACGTATCCGCCAGTTTTGCCTCCGCGATTCCCCAACTGGCTTGTTTGTAAAAGGCTACCCACGAAACTTTTTTACCAAGGAGCAGCGCCCGCGTCGCGACACCCAAGGCCGCGCTCGTCTTCCCCTTCCCCTCCCCGGTAAAAACATAAACCAGTCCCAGTTTACTCATACGAATATCCTATCACTGGAGTACAAGTGACAATTCATCCAATGCCACCACCACACTCTCAACTGGTGATTCTAGGATGACTGCCGCAGGATGTTTCTTTATAGGTTCTAAAAGACTTACCATTCTCGCCTTACTACCATTCATACGTGTAACTGGCATGTGCTCAATTTCTCTCGGTTTTATACCACTCATGTGAAACGCCGCAAGATCATCTCCAAGAGCATCTATCATTGCTTGAGCCTCCCGTGGACCAGCTCCAATACTATTAAGATGCGCAGCATCCATAACTCCCCATGCGCCAGTTTTGTGGACAAGTTTGCCCATTTCTTTCGCCGACCTCCACTTAGTATGTTGCTTGTCACTGTTTTCGTAAGCAGTCTGATGAGGAAATAGCTTTTCTTGAATAAACACTTCATTAAACCAACCCGCATGAAAAACCGTGTAAAAAATGTTTATACCACTCATGACTTCATATACTTCACGAAGTTCAGCGTACATATCCATCTCCGTCTTAGAACCAGAACCATAAATCACGTCTTCAGGAGGTTTAGGCGCATGTAACGTCAATACAGCTCCTCTATCAACCACACGTCGAAATTCCGAGAGCATTGTCATGTCCAGTACTCTCAAAAAATCTTTGATCTGCCCGTTGTCCTTAAACATCACTTCCAACCCAGCAACAACCCCGCTATCAAACAACCCATCAACCATTTGAAATCCAGAAGCTACCCTATCCCCAATCGACTCTCCAGCAATTGGCCACAAAGCCCCCGTTGAAATAGACACCCTTCTCTCTCCCTGCTCCAATCCCACGAGGCCGGATTATACACGCAGAAACTCCCCTCTATCTAGTCCCCAATTCCCACTTTCATTCCGTGGAGCATATCTTCAACCGCGCGTGGATCTGCGTCCACCGTCACCCCCGCCTGCTCCAGAAGGTCGGTTGTGAGCTCGACTGGCAGCCCGATAATCGCCGACAGCTTGCCGGACTGGGAAAGGGCAAACGGCGCCGCCCCACCCTGCAAGGCATACGCCCCGGCAAATCCCCGCCAGTTTTTTTCGTTTTCGGCATACTTAGCGAGCTCTTGGGGCGATCCCTCGCGAAACGTCACCACTCCCTCCTCACTACCTACATAAGTATCACCAGTTAAGGAGTTTACGACCGCCACTCCCGTAATCACTTTGTGTGTCTTTCCCAAAAGTTCACCGAAAATTTTTATTGCTTCTTCCGCACTATTTGCTTTCCCCATCCATCCCACGCCAAACGTGACAGTCGTATCCCCACCGATAACGATAGCGTCGGGATATCGCTCTGCTACTTTTTGTGCTTTCTGTATGGCCAGTTCCTCAACGAGTTCCACCGGATCATCTGTTTGGATAAGGTCTTCATCAAATAGACTCTCGGCCACCTCGAACTCCAAGCCTAGAAGCTCAAGTATTTCCTTCCTTCTCGGGCTCCCGCTGGCCAACACTATCCGTTGCATACACTAAACCCACATCCGTAACACTTGGCACACCCCTCTTCGACAACAAGTTTTCCGCCACACTCCGGACACACCGTCATATGTTTTCCCTTTGCTGCCCGCTCTTTCAACGTTTCTGTTTTGATTTTACTCTGTATTATCTGCTGGCTTGCTGGCTTGCTGGCTTGCTGGCTAGCCGATTCGCTGACTTGCCGGCTTGTTGATCCCACCGACAAAATCTGTACGTCTTTGCTCCCGTCCCGGTAAATGGTGATCCCCTTGCACCCCGATTTCCAGGCTAGCATGTATGCTCGCTCCACGTCATCTATAGTCGCACTGTTGGGAAAGTTAATGGTCTTGGAGACCGCGTTATCCGTGTATTTCTGCCAAGCAGCTTGCATCTTCACATGCCACTCGGGTGATATGTCATGCGCCGTTCGATAGACGCCGGCAACCTCTGCGGGTACCCCGGACACGTGGGCAACCGACCCAGCCGCCGAGACTTCACGAACTATCCTATCCCGCACCTTGTGTTCGGCGTCACCATCTGCCCAAAGAGCCGCTTGCAGCTCCCGCTCAAAATACTTGTTGATGTAGGTAAGGCCCGCGTCTTCCACCACATTTTTGGTATAGGCGAGTGCAAACACCGGTTCTATTCCCGATGATGCATCGGCGAGCATCGAGATGCTGCCGGTTGGTGCAATTGTGGTAATTGCCACGTTACGATACTTAGAGGTCCGTCCCCTAAGTGCAAAACTAGATTCTTTCCACCGCGGGAATACCCCTTTTTCCTTTGCCAATCTCGCACTCTCATCCCAGCTGGTATCCTGAATAAATTTGGCTACTTTGCCGGCAAGCTTTACCGCCGCGTCAGAGTCATATGGCACACGGAGCTGGTACAACATATCTGCCCACCCCATGACACCGAGCCCTATCCGGCGATTTGCCCGCACGGTCTCGGCAATTTGGGGTAAAGGATATTTACATGCGTCGATAACGTCGTCGAGCATCCGCACCGCCGTCCGCACCACAAAGGCAAGTCTGTTCCACAACACACCCGGTGTGTGGGTACCCTTCACACCGGGTGTGAAGGGTCCGACAAATTTTGCTAGGTTTACACTTCCCAGGTTGCACGCATCAAAGGGGTGAAGGGGTTGCTCCCCACACGGGTTCGTGGCATCGATCCGTCCGTACCTAGAAAGGAGCGGGTTGTTGCGGTTGATGGGGTCGAGGAATATGAGGCCGGGGTCCCCCGTGCGCCACGCCATGGCGGTGAGCTGTCCCATGAGGCTTCTAGCCCGCATAGTCTGCACCACCTCACCGGTTCGCGGATTCTTGAGGGCCCACTCAGAGTCGGTATCGACCGCTTTCATAAAAGCATCGGTCACACCAACCGAGATATTAAAGTTTTCTATCTCTCCTCGCTCTGATTTTGCCGTAATAAACTCGAGGATGTCGGGATGGTCGACGTTGAGGATACCCATATTGGCACCGCGCTTCTTGCCGCCCTGCATGACCTGTCGGGTCGCAATGTCAAAAATTTTCATAAACGAGACCGGCCCCGTCGCAAATCCACCGGATGATTTAGTCACGACATCCCCCTTTGGCCGCAGTTTCGAGAAGTTAAAGCCCGTTCCCCCGCCCCGCTGGTGTACAAGCGCCATGTATTTCACCGAGTCGAATATACCCTCCATACTGTCTTCAACCGGTAGCACAAAGCAGTTGGCGAGCTGCGACTGAGGGGTACCGGCGTTGTTGAGGGTTCGACCTGCCGGGAGAAACTCAAGTTTGCTCATCACCTCGTAAAAATCTGCTTCTACCTGCTTACGCTTCTCCTTCTTCTCCACTATCGCCAAATTTTTTGCCACTCTGCGGAAAAGCTCGCTGGGAGTTTCTACTACTTTGCCGTCTTCGTCTTTTAATAAATACCGACTCTGCAGCACCTTAAGTTGATTGGGGGTGAAGCCAAGGTCATCGGTGACACCGATAAGGCGTTCGGCTCTGCGTTCTTCACTTCGCTTGGCTCGATACAAAATGTAGGCCTTTGCCGTCTGATAGTGACCGGCAGCCATAAGAACCTGCTCGACAAAGTCCTGGATCTCCTCAACACCCGGTGTGTGGGCGCCCTTCACACCGGGTGTGTGAGTTTTTTCTAAGAGCGTAACGACAATTCCCGAAAGTCGCTTCGACTCTGCCTCGTCAAATTCGACAGTTTCCCTCCCCGCTTTCCATATCGCCCCAGCGAGCTTGTCGACGGAAAACGGCACCACCCGCCCATCCCGCTTAGTAATTTCTTTAATCATGTCTAAATTCCCCACTCTCTACTCGCTTCTGTAATCGCTCAATCATCTCCCCGTACTCTTGAAATAAATCAACGCCATATTGATCTGCCAAAAGAATGAGTGTGTACATTGTGTCAGCGAGTCCGTCGGCAACATCACGAACGGTATATTGTTTCTTGGGATCGTTCGTCTTCTTAACTCCCTCAACAACTACCATAGCCGCTGCTGTCTCTCCAAGCTCCTCCATGGCGTCAGCCAAACGCTGGAACTTGTCATAGCCACTCATTTTCTTATCTATCTCAAGAGTTTTTTTTAGTAGTTGTTTTGTATCCATAGCCCTCCTATCCACACACCGAATAACCGCAATCCACGCACTTGGCACACCCATCCTCTTTGTGCAGTCTCCCCCCGCACTCCGGACACATCCCGTCCCCGCTTGATCCCTGGTCTTCTGGTTTTAGGTTTTGGTTTTGAGCTTTGACGTTTGAGGTTTGCGCTACCAGCACCTGATCTCCCTTACTCCCATCTCGGTATATCGTGATTCCCTTGCACCCTGCTTTCCATGCCTGCATATACGCCACCTTCACATCCTCTACCGTCGCCTCGTGGGAAAAGTTGATAGTTTTGCTGATACTGTTATCAAAATATTTTTGCCACGCAGCCTGTATCTTCACGTGCCACTCCGGCGCTATTTGGTGGGTCGTGACAAACAGTTTCTTCTCCTCAGGCGTTAGGTCGCTATAGTCTCCCGCCGCTACATGTTTAAAAATTTGTGCAATTTTACTTTTGTTCATTTTTGCTTTGTTTTCCAAGTAATCTTGGAAAACGGGGTCCACCATCGTGAGTTCTTTGGTCGAGTGATTGGAGCGATCGTCCTCATAGAACGTGCGGCGGATGGTGACCAAGGAAAACACCGGCTCGATACCGCTACTAGTATCAGCGAGGATAGAGATGGTACCGGTCGGCGCAACCATGGTCACTGCACAGTTGCGCATGGGCTGCCCCTTGGCAGGATATATAGACAAGTCCCAGTTGGGGAAGTTACCACGAGATTCCGCAAGCTCCGCCGAAGCCTCTGCCGCGTGCTCGTAGATAAATTTCGAAAGCTCTTTGGCAGTTTTTACCGCCTCCGCCGAGTTATAGGGAATGCCGAGTTTATAGAGCATATGGGCAAATCCCATGACCCCGAGCCCAATCCGCCGGTTGCCATTCTTAACGGTCGCCTCTATCTCAGGAACCGGATAGCTATTTACCTCGATCATGTCGTCGAGGAAGCGCACCCCCAGTTTCACTGTCTCTTCGAGTTCCCTCCAGTCTATTTCCCACCCCCTTTTTGCCTTCCTCAAATGCCGCGCTAAATCGATGGTAGTGAGATTGCACGACTCGTACGGGAAGAGGAATATCTCGCCACACGGATTGCAGGCGTCAATTACGCCAAATCCCGGTACGGTATTACCCGCTTCCACGGTGTCGAGGAATGCGAGACCAGGATCCCCCGTCTTCCACGCCTGCTCGGCGATTTTATTGAAGAGCGTTCGCGCTTTCATACGCTTCACCACCTCGTGGTTTCGCGGGTTTACCAAGTTCCACCACCCATCAGACTCGACGGCTTCCATAAACGCGTCGGTGACACCGACCGAGACGTTAAAGTTCTTTATTGTCCCGTCCGTGTCTTTCATATCGATAAATTCTTCGATATCGGGGTGATCGGCGTTCAAGATGCCGATATTTGCCCCCTGCCGTTTCGCTCCCTGCAATATCTGGGCGAGAGCGGCCGAATATGCTTTTAGAAAATCGACAGGACCGCTTGCAGCGCCCGGCACATTCCGCACCTTATCCCCGTGCGGACGGATTTTACTAAAGTTAAAACCGGTGCCGCCATTGTTTTTGTGGACAACCGCCGCGTCACCCAAAGTCTTAAATATCTTGCCAATAGCGTCGTCTATAGGGAGCACGAAACAGGAAGAAAGTTGTCCGGTGCCGCCCGGGTTCCCGGCCTCGAACATTGCCTTGCCGGCGCACACGAGCTTCATAGACACCATCCGTTCGTAAAATTTCGTCGCCGTTTCCATAACAATTCCATTTCCAGCCCATTTCACTTCAGCCGTTGCCATGTGGTACGCCACCCGCCACAACATCTCCCCTGGCGTCTCCAAAGTCTTGCCTTTTAGATCTGTCCGAAGGTATCGTTTCTTTGCGACCTCCGCTGCGTTCTTCGTTAGCTTCGGCTCAATAATTTTCGGCTTTGTCATAGCCAACCCTTCAACGTAAACGTCTTTATCGTTGGATCATTCAAATCATACTCACTGAGTCTTTCTGGATTTACCCACACAAACTCTTCCCATTCGTCGTTAAGAACTACGTTTCCACCCGCTATTTCACAATCAAAAATACAATAGACCATATAGACCTCTTCCGTGTGTCCGTCGGCAAAATACTTTGTGCGCGTATCATCGTGGAAGGTAAATGGTCGTATATTTTTGAGGATAATTCCCAACTCTTCCTTTGCCTCGCGTTTTAGGGTATCTTCAATTTTTTCACCATCTTCCATGCCACCACCGAGTATGCCCCACTGCTCTGGGTACATTCCCCGCTTTGCCGGCATCTTACAAATAAGAACTTCTCCGTCCGTATTTTGTATGATCCCAACTGCTCCAATTCTTGTTTTCATTTCAGTAGACCCTTTTCGTATAAGTCGTCAAAAATTATTTGGTCCACTGGGCCAACAATATCTCGCTGTGCATAGGTGTAATAATCGATGTTTTGTATCTCCATACTTGGTTGCAACTTCCCTGAGTAATCGGCGAAATAACACGTCATTCTCACTATTGTTCCAATTGGCTTCCCATGAGCCTGAGCCTCAAACGTACCGTAATGTTTGATCGTACTTTTATTCAAATCCACAGTCAGCTCCTCCTTTACTTCCCTTACCAGCGCTTCTTCATCAGACTCGCTCCCCTCCCGTTTACCGCCAGGGATATAGTAAGTATCTTTCCCTTTGCTCAACGTCATCAAAAGCTGCTTATCCTCAAAGTGCAACCACGCTAGTTTGTCTATTAACTGACTATTTGTCATATCTCTGATTCTCCGATTAACTGACGAACCGACTAGCTGACTAGCCGATTCGCTGACTTACCGATCATTTATCGCATCTCGAATACGCACACGACGGGCACGTCGAGCACCCCTCGGCAATCCGTAGTGGCGTGCCACACTCGGGGCAGAGTTCCTCACTGGTTACCTGTTTATTTTCCTTCGTCTCAAATGGTCCCGATTTTTTCTCCAGTACCACCTGCTCCCGCGAGCCCTCGACATACACGGTCATGCCACGGAGTTTCAGCTCCCACCCCAGTTGATATGCTTTAGCAACATCATCCGGCGTCGCGTCCCGTGGGAAATTAATCGTTTTGCTAATACTGTTATCGAGCCAGCTCTGCATAACAGCCTGCATTCGTACGTGTTCTTCCACTGACAGGTCAGAGGATATGACAAACGTATCAAGAATGCGCTTTGGAATACCAGCAACTTTCTGGCAACTCCCACCGGCCTCACGTACTGCCTCAAATATTTTCCTCCGTTCGGCAGCAGCGACTCCTTCGCTCTTCAGCGCCTGCTCAAACAACGTCGAAGTATAGTACATCTCTCGCCACTCCTTACCCTCTTTTTCCGCCCCTTCTCGCGTGTGACGGGTATAGGAGAGGGCAAATACCGGCTCACACCCATAGCCTTCAAGCCCAGAAATGGTCGCAATAGAACCCGTCGGCGCGATCGTCGTCTGTGCTCCGTTGCGGATGCCATATTGCTTAAGACCCTCCAGAATATGCTTCCACTCAAGTGCGGGCCTGCCGAAGTCCGCCATATGTTTAACAAGCCCCTTGGGCGGTTTCCACGTCACGTTCTGTGGGTCATAGATACTACCGGTAATGCCGGGAAATGGCCCACGCTCGCGAGCAAGCTCGATAGACGAGCTCATAGCGTGGTAGCGAATAAACTCCATAATCTGACTTGCTAGCTCCTGTCCTTTCGGCGAGCCATATCGCACTCCCAGAATATACATGAGGTCAGATAGTCCCATGATGGAGAGACCAATACGGCGTACTTTATGCGCCGCTTCTTCAAGCTCTGGTACCGCCGATACGTACTTGTTGGCGTCCACCACATTATCGAGGAATCGCACAGAGAGCTCCACCGTCTCGGCAAGCTTGTTCCAGTCTAGTTGATACCCGTCTCCTTTTATCTTCTTCGCGTGCTCTCGCAGATTTACACTGCCTAGGCAGCAGTTCTCATATGGTCCTAAAAATTGCTCGCCGCACGGGTTGGTCGCCTCCAGCTTGTAAAGGTGCGGCACGGGGTTAAAACGGTTTGCCTCATCGAGGAAAAGGACTCCCGGCTCACCGTTCTTGTACGCGTACTTCACGATCTCGGCAAATAGTTCGCGGGCAGGCACCATACGGTACAGCTCACCGTTCTCCGGGTGGCGGAGAGCAAAATCATCGTCTTTCGCAACCGCCTTCATAAATTCATCGGTAAGGCCCACAGAGATATTGAAGTTGGTTATCTGCCCTTCGGTTGCCTTGCATTTTACAAACTCAAAAATATCCGGGTGCCACACGGGGAGGACTGCCATAGCTGCAGACCTACGCCCCCCACCTTGGCCAATGACCCAAAACGCCGTATCGTACACTTTAATAAATGACACCGCACCGGTCGCCTTGCCCTTCGAGGTGGAAATTGAGGCATCCTTCGGTCGGATACGTCCAAACGAAAACCCCACTCCCCCGCCAGTCTGTAGCGTGAGAATAGCCTTACGGAGAACCGAAAAGATCGAATCTGTCCCCTTTCCCAAATCATCGTCGATTGGCAGTACAAAGCAGTTAGCCAGCTGCCCGTACTTCGTCCCGGCGTTGGCCATGGTGCGGCCGTTTGGCACGAACCGCATCTCATACATAATCTCGAAAAACTGCTCTTGCACCTGCATAGCGGTGGTACCGCTACTCCGATAGTTATTCTCCGCCTCGGCAACTACCCGTGCTGCACGCATAAATATCTCAGTCGGAGACTCCACCGGGTGCCCCGCCTCATCTCGTAACGAATAGCGGTTTACCATGATAGCCGCAGCATTGGCGTTAAGTTTTGTTACCTTCATGGAGTTGTCTCCTGAAGTTTCTTTATTTCCTCCTCAAAATCCGAGAGGTTCTCGAACTCACGATACACCGAGGCAAAAAGTAAATAAGCTAGTGGATCGATCTTTTTCAAGCGATTGATCACAAGATTTCCTATCTCCCAACTCCGAACTTCGGTCGAGCTCTTGCGACGTAAGATGCGCTCTACTTCGTCCACCATCTCCTCAATCTGCTCCATCGAGACAGGGCGTTTCCAGGTAGCCTTCATGATGCCCCGCTTTAGCTTCTCCCGGTCAAAGTCCTCTATCTTCCCCGTTTTCTTCACCACCTTGATATCTACTCCCTCCGCGCGTTCGTAGGTGGTAAAACGTTTGCCACACTTCACACACTCTCGGCGACGGCGCATAGCGCCCCCATCTTCCGTGATCCGACTCTCGAGTACAGAAGTATCTTCGTTGTGACAGTAAGGGCATTGCATATCTGGATCTCCTCGTAGAAACCAAAACCCTACATATAGTAGGGCTCATCTAACGTAACCCCTACGGTTAGCGGCGTCAACTAGGAACGACTACATCAAACAGGAGCAGGTACTACGGCCCCGCTGGTTTATCTACTTTTGCGCACTCAATCGATGCCCCACAGTCCTTACAAACGTACATATCCCCCTCTTTTGCAACGTGGGATCCGCAACATGCACCACAATGCATCCCGGTGCTCTCGCTGCTAGAAGTTTTAGTGGTTTTCCGCTCATCTATCCCCATAACATCTGATAGTGCATTGTTGTTGTTCATAGGTTCTCCAGTCAATGAGTTAATCTCATCTATACCACATATTCCGCCAGCAGCGATAAACCTCCCCCCACCACCAATATCGAAAAAGCGTTGGACCATCATCAAGTAGCGGGGATCCATTGTCATCCTCGCCACCGAATACCCATGCTCTCCTACTTCTGTCTTATCTCTTCCGGCAATCACCGCCGTCTTGAATGCATCAAGCACACGCTGCGCCATAACCTTGTTTCCTACCTCAATATTCGCTGCGATGAGTTTTGCACTAGTCTGTGCTTCTCGCCGTATCCAAAGAGGGATGTCATCAGGGTCACTAGTCACCCCTAACTTATTCAAAACTTCCCCGAGGCTATTCTTGGCAACATAGGGTAAAGCCACAAATTTTAGATGATCGTAGTCTCCCCAATCCTCCTGCCATAAGCTAGTTTCTGCTGCAAATTTCTGCCAATCACCAATACCTCTCCCCTCATCACGAACCGCACCAAACCAAATCTTTCCGTTGTCTTGTTTCTCATATAAATACACCATCGTGTACCCCGCCATATTCTTATCGCCCGGATCAGGAGGACTCACGATCACCACTACCTCTCCCGGCCGTGTTACTTCCAAAAGTTTCACCAAATTCGAAATACCCAATCCTTCGTGTTTTGCACGGATTGGATCAATATTCTTTTTCTCGCGGGCAACTACCGCATCCTTGCACATAGAAAGAACAGACTTGGAACCAAATTTTGACGAAAACAAGTCGTGATCCCTAAGCTCAAGTTCGCGTTGCCCCAACTTTACCCTCAAAACATATTCTTCTACGTACGTGACCGCATCTGCCGCAAAGCGACTCTCCAATTCGTCCCTGCTAATTCCCTCCGCTTCATGCATCCGAACATATACTCCCAAAGAAAAACGTTGTTGCAGGTCTTTTTCACTTACCAGATCAAAACCACCAATATCAGGAAATCCCAAAACCATCCAAGCCTGTAAACTATCCATATCAGGTTTGGCAATCAACTCTTGGTGCAAAGACTCTACGGTCACAAAGAACTCCTCCATCTCCTTGCTCGGGAGACGCGAAATAAGGCAATCTGAAAGGAAGTTCCCGGCTTGGCTCGCCAAACAGGCGGCTCATTCACGGTTGCGGCACAGCCCCAGAATTCCTGCCTCGGGAGGCGGGTCACTGGGTTCCTTGCACTCTCACATCGTTCACTTGTTAACAGCTAGATCCTAGAAGGTAAGCGAAGCTCCGTCAACTGCATTTTTTCGTATCACATTGCATAGTTCGGCCACATGCGCCCTATCCTCGAATACCTCTCGCCACGCGTTGTAGATGACGTCATGCGCCGTACCACGCGAGGCAGACAAATAAGCGGCTACCCACGGGTCCACCGTATCTCCCTCACGAAGCATACACAAGGCGGGCGACTGTGGAATCGATTTCCCAAGCTCTAAATAACTGCTTCTCAGATAGTAAATGCCTTTGAGAATAGTGTAGATACCGCGCTCCGCGTTACCGGAGATAATATAGTGGGTTCCACATACCACCCGATCATAACCCAGGGTAAAACCTAATACGGTACGTTGTTCACCACGAGCAAATAGGTACGACGGGACGGGTGCGATAGCTCCCCAAAAATCGCACAATGGCTTGTCCGGTATGTCGCGGAGACCCCGTACAAGATCGTTTACCCTCACCTCACGCGTCAAATCTCCACCCACAAATCCCAGTCTATTCATAACACCAGAAAGCGAAGAAAGGTAGAGCGAGACAAACCCAACAAGAAACCCACTAAAAACCAAGAAACCAACAAGCAAACCATTAATATATCGCATACGCCTCTAGGCTAAATAACTCGCTATCATCCTAGCATACACTTCCGTCACCTGGCGAAGCGACTCAAGGTCCACCCACTCTCCCCTTCCATGCTCCCCCCCACCATTTGGTCCGTAACCCATGATAGTGGGAATATCACGCTTGACAAGCATCCATCCGTCAGTCGCCGGTCCAGACACACGTACCTCAGGAGTTTTGCCCGTTACCTCCCTCGCAGCCTTTTGTAGCGTAAGAACAAGTGGGTCGTGAGGGTCAATTTCTACCGCCGGCACATACGCAAGGTCTTGTATCTCGTAGGTAATACCTAGCTTGGATAACCGCTCTACCATGAGCATTTTTACTTGGCTATCGGAGTTCCCAGGAAGAAGTCGCACATCACCATATGCTTCGCACATATCCGGGACCACATTCATCGCCGAACCACCCGTGATCCGAGTAGGAAAGGTAAAGACGGGTTTGCGTCCAATAAACATCCGCGACACCTTAAACGGAACCTCGAGTCCCTGTAACACCTCAATCGCCTTTGCCATATCGACAATGGCATTGTGGCCCATCTCACCTCGCTCCCACGCTGAGACACCGGTATGAACCGCCTCACCGCGGACAACAATGCGGAACCGATAACTACCGCGCTGCCCTACACGAACGTAATCAGTTCCATGCTCGCCGATAATGCAGGCTTTTGGCACACAGCCCTGCTCAAGAAGATAACGAGTACCGTATGGGCTGCACGCCCCCGATTCCTCGTCGACAACAAAAGCTAGATGAAGCTTACCAGTAATTTTTACCTTAGCAGTAATGAGTGCACGAACCGCGTATACGTATGCGGCAAGAGTCGCCTTCATATCAAGTGCCCCCAAGCCATACAACTTGCCACCTCTTACTGCTCCAGAATACGGAAGAACCACATCTTTCCCCTCGGGTGGTATCGTATCCATGTGACCATTGAGCATAAGAATATTTCGTGCTCGCTTCTCACCCCACTCAACGACAACATTTGGCCGCTCACGACTTGCCCCTAGGTAGCGCGGAGAGAGGCCGATGGTTTTCAACTCCTCGAAAATAAGTGTGGGTACCTCACCTTCAACCTCCTCGTGTAAGGGAGAATCTTGGGGCGTGTAAGGGTTAGGGCTTTTAGATTTAACCAAAGTTGAAAGAAACGCCACCTCACTATCGAAATGGGTTTTGACTGCCCGGGCAATGGTGCTGCCTACCGAACTGCCAGACACAATGTATAGTATTGTACCTTGTCAGGTTATTTTCAGCAACCACTACGCCCTGAAACGCTAGTTACCGGCAACTTTCATACGTGTCACCTCAACGATTTTTGCGACACGATCAACCGTCGAATCCAGATTACCGTTCTCATTCTCCACCACATAGTCAAAATCGTGCCATTGCCGCTGTTCCCACAGCGCCATATCCATACTCCACGCCAGACCTTCCTGAGATTCAGATGCTCGCTCTTCCATTCGCTTCTTCAGGGTATCAAGATCGCGGACAGCCAAAAGCACAAATGCAGAGTGGGGAAACATCTCCTTTACCTTTTCCCGTATATTTTTGACACCGCGAACATCAATCCGCCATATAACGTCTTTCCCAGAGTCAAGGGCTTGCTGTACATGCTTTTTCTGCCCGCCACGGTAGTGGCCACGGTACTCTACCCACTCGAAAAACGCCTCCTCGGCTATAAGTTTCTCAAACTCCTCTCGGGTGACAAAATGATAATCATACCCATCACGTTCGTCTGATCGCTTTGGTCTACTATTCGTAGTAACTAACTTTTCCATCTTGGGATATTTCTCAAGAAGCCGGAGCATGACGGTGTCCTTGCCCACTCCAGAAGGACCAGACAACACCAAAAGCACCCCGCGTTTCCTTTGACGATCAAGCTCAACCATTACGTCATCAACTGGCATCATCGTGACAGCGAGTATACCACGTTCAGATTACGATAGTTCCTCTGCGGTATAATGGAACAAATGTTTGCATTCATTCACAAAAAGCAACAAAAGGTAACATTTTCCTGGAAACTGGTTGCGGGGATTGGTCTAGCGCTTACCGCCATTATCCTCGGTCTTTTTATGTTCCTAAAAGACCTACCCTCTCCCACAAACCTCGGCAAAAACATCTATCCACAAACAACAAAGATTTATGACCGGAACGGCAAGCTGCTCTACGAAATTTATGCCAACCAAAATCGCACGCCGGTAAAGCTTAGCGATTTGCCGATATATATTCCGGAGGCAACGATCGCAATAGAAGACAAAAACTTCTACCACGACTTTGGCATCTCACCAACAGGCATTCTCCGCGCTGCCTGGAAAACGCTAACTGGTCAGGGTTTGCAGGGCGGCTCCACCATCACCCAGCAACTAGTCAAAGTCGCACTGCTCACGCCGGAACGCACCCTGACTCGCAAGATAAAAGAGGCATTTCTTACGATCGCCACCGAAATTCTCTATTCCAAAAACCAAATTCTCGAAATGTACCTAAATCATATTCCTTACGGAGGTACAAGCTACGGCATCGAAACTGCTGCAGAAACCTACTTCGATAAACATGCCAAAGATCTAGATCTCGCGGAGGCCGCGCTCGTCGCCGGGCTTCCCCAAGCACCAACCACCTATTCACCGTTCGCCAACCCGGACGCCGCGAAAGCACGACAGGCACAGGTATTGGATCAAATGGTTGCCGACGGGTTCGTAACCAAAGAGACTGCGACCGCAGCCAAAAATGAGACGCTTCACTTCGCTTCCCCCGGCACCAATATTCTCGCCCCCCACTTCGTTATGTATGTGCGCCAAATGCTCGAAAACGAGTATGGTGTCCAAAAGGTGGAACAAGGAGGTCTCCGTGTAACGACAACGCTTGATCTTGGCTTGCAAGAGGCAGCCGAGGCATCAGTTGCAGCCGAGATGAAAGGTTTGGGACGCTACAAGATAAGTAACGGCGCAGCACTCGTAACCAACCCGGAGACAGGCGAAATTTTGGCTATGGTCGGCTCAAAGAACTACTTCAGTAGCGATATCGATGGCAAAGTAAATGTGACGACAAGCCTACGCCAGCCAGGAAGTAGCATTAAACCATTAAACTATGCACTCGGGATAGAAACCAAAGTGATCACTCCCTCGACCATGCTTCTAGACACGCCTACCTGCTTTCAAGTAGTTGGTCAGCCAGACTACTGTCCGCGCGACTACGACGGGACATTTCATGGTCCCGTCCAGATACGCTTTGCCCTCGGCAACTCGCTAAACGTTCCTGCAGTAAAAGTACTTGCGCTAAACGGCGTCGAAAATTTCATCTCCTTCGCGCGAAAAATGGGCATTTCCACTTGGGGAGACCCGTCGTTGTATGGACTCTCATTAACCCTGGGAGGCGGCGAAGTTACGATGGCAGACATGGCAGAGGCATATGGTGTCTTCGCCAATGCGGGCACCCGCGTGCCACTCCACTCCATACTTGAAGTTAAGGATTCAAGTGGAAAGATACTAGAATCATACGATCCCACAAAATCCGCTGAGACAGTCGACAGCATGCGGGAAAACGAGCCCGTGCCAGAAGAAACAGGCCCTGTCCAAAAGGTTCTTTCCCCCCAAACTGCCTTTTTAATTTCGCACATCCTCTCCGACAACAACGCCCGCAGCATGGCATTTGGTACCAACTCAGTCCTTAATATCCCCAGCAAGGTCGTCTCAGTAAAAACAGGAACCACCAACAATCTCCGCGACAACTGGACTATCGGCTATACAAAAACACGACTAGTAGCCACCTGGGTGGGTAACAACGACAACTCACCGATGAGCTATGTCGCCTCTGGTATCACTGGTGCCAGTCCAATATGGCACGACATCATGCACTATGCACTACGCGGTATCGACACACCGGGACCACAAATGCCAAAAGATGGCATAGAGGGTGACAGTGTTTGTGTGGATTCCGGGGTCATGCCAGACGCGACTAACACCTGCCAAACCCGCTACGAGTACTTCCTAAAGGGCACGGTCCCCACCGTGTCTACAATTGAGCAAAAAGACATTGTGATAAACAACGATACACACCACCCTCCCGCAACCCCAGATCAGCTAGCAAACGTCTCCACAGAAAATCATAAAGTTGCTTCAGACCCATTTGAGAAGGATTATTGCCTCGACTGCTCTCCCTACCCCGATGGAGTTACCGAGCCGCCTGTCGACGTCTCCTATTCTTCCCTAGGCCCCGTACCCACATCTCCCTTACCTCTACCAAGCCAATGATAAAAAAGCTGTTACTTATTATTCCCATCGTTGCGCTCTGCGCCCTTGGTACGTATCTCGTTTTACCTCCAAGCATTCCACTGTCACCGTTTTCTTCAGTATCCACACCAACCTACAACCTACCCACCAAAAACTACACTATCCTGGGCTTCCTCCCCTACTGGAATCTCAAACTACTAAGTGCGGAAGAGCTGGCAGGAACAACAGACATTGCTTATTTCTCCCTACGGCTCGATAAAAACGGCTCTGTCGTACAATACCTCAATCGTCGAGAAGAAGAGCCGGGATACACAAACTACAAACGTCTTCTCGCCGACACAGTCTCTATACAAAAACCACTGACACTCACCTTCGTAGGAAATGGTACGGACGAGATTGAGGTATTATTAGGGAGTGTTGCCGCTCGACAAAACGCGATCACAAACATCATACGCACGTCGATCGCACTACAAGCCTCAGGAATAAATATTGATTTTGAGCCATCTGGGGGCATAGCCCCAAGCGAACAAGCAAACTTTACCATGTTTATCGCGGAGTTATACCAGGAGGTAAAACGTCAAAGCAAGCCAATGACGCTTTCCGTGGACATCTACTCCATCTCCGCAACCAGAGCGCGTCTATGGGATATAGCTGGCCTCGCACCTCATGTCGACTACCTCGTACTCATGGCATATGATTATTTCCAGGCAAGCTCAGACCAAACGGGCCCCGTCGCGCCACTTCGTGGTGCCCCCACACTCTTTAATGAAGACGTTACCAAAAATCTGGCGGAGACCTTGCGATATATAGAACCGAGGAAAGTACTCCTGGGTATTCCCTTTTACGGCTACGTATGGACAACGTCATCCACAGATAAATATGCCGCGCCGACAAAAATGGGAGGAATAGCCAAGCTTTCAACCGTAGAGGCAAGCATAACAAATGGCTCGCTCGCTGAGCTGTGGGACCGTGACACACTTTCTCCCTACTCTATTACAACCGAGGCAGGCAAAATTAAGCAGTACTACTACGAGAACGCAACCAGTATTGGCCTCAAGCTCGACCTTGTTAAAACCGCTGGTCTCGGCGGCATTGCAATTTGGGCCTTAGGCTACGAAGGAAGCAACTCCCCACTTTGGAATACTATAGAAAATAATCTGCGATAAGCAGCAACTGCTCATAGACACACAGAACAGGTGAGACGTACAATAACAGAGTGAGAAAGAAGGTAAAACCAGAGAAAAGTGTTGTCGTACAATTTCTAGAATTACTTGGTAAACCAGCCTATTTATTGTTCACATTGCTTGCCCTATTTTTTGTCACAGCCACTTCATTGTTCACAAAAGCTACTCACCAACTTTTACGTAGCAAAGTCCGCCTTCCCCCACTTCGTTTCCCCAAAGTACGTCTACAAAAATCAAAGCATACTCGACATTCTACCAAGCCCATCGCTGTTTCTCTTTTGAGAATTGAGAATTGGAATTTGAAAATTCCGATAATTATATTTTGCATATTAAGCATAATTGGCACAATCGGCGGACTGTTCTACTGGTATATTTTAAGAGACCTTCCCCCCATAACGCTCCTAGCTGATCACGCGCCATCACTGACTACAAAAATTTACGACCGAAATGGCATGCTTCTCTACCAAATATACAAAGATCAAAACCGCACCCTCGTAAACCTCTCAGATCTGCCACCATATGTGTGGAAAGCGACACTCGCTGCCGAAGACAAAAACTTCTACTCACACCCAGGACTAGATGTAACGGGCATCGCCCGCGCTGCTATAACAGATTTTGAGAATTGCAATCTAGGGCGAGGAAACTGTTCACTCGAAGGTGGTTCTACACTTACCCAACAACTGGTCAAAAATGTACTGCTTTCCCCTCAAAAATCCCTAACGCGTAAGTTAAAAGAACTAGTGCTCTCACTCGAAGCTGAACATACCTACACAAAAGATCAGATTCTAGAAATGTATCTCAATCAGATTTCCTATGGCGGGACGAGCTATGGTATCGAAGAGGCCGCTGAAAGCTATTTCGGCAAGCACGCAAAAGACCTGTCGCTCCCCGAAGCAGCACTTCTGGCTGGACTACCCGTCGCTCCAACCACCCTATCCCCCTTTGGCACAACACCATATCTTGGTAAGGTGCGCCAAGAAAACGTATTACAGGCAATGGCTACGGCTGGATACATTTCCCAAAAAGACGCAGTCGCGGCAAAAGACAAAACGCTCGCCTTCCACCCCGAAGGGGTTGGCATCCTTGCTCCACACTTCGTAATGTATATAAAAGACCTTCTAGTAAAAGAATACGGTGAGGACATGGTTGATCGCGGTGGCCTCTCGGTAGTTACATCGCTCGACTTAAAAACGCAAAATCTGCTACAAAAGGAAATAAATACCGAGCTCTCCCGTCTCAAAAATTTACATGTTGGCAACGGCGCAGGACTTGTTGTAGATCCAAAGTCCGGCGACATCCTAGCAATGGTTGGCTCACACGACTTTTTCGACACAAAAGAGGATGGGCAAGTTAATGTTACCCTACAACTGCGCCAACCCGGGAGCAGCATTAAACCCGTTACCTATTCCCTTGCATTCATGAACGGCTTTACACCAAACTCAACTATAGATGACACACCCATTTGCTACCGGCAGATAGGTAGCACAGACTGGTGCCCTCGTGATTACGATGGTACGTTCCACGGTACGGTAAGCTTGCGCACAGCGCTCGCCTCTTCGCTCAATATTCCAGCAACCAAACTTCTAAACACGCTCGGTGTAGACAATATGGTAAAACTGGGAAGGCAAATGGGTATCACCTCATGGAACGACCCTTCCCAGTATGGCCTGGCACTCACCCTAGGCGGAGGTGCGGTGCGCATGATCGATATGGCCCAGGTCTACTCCATCCTCGCAGATGGTGGTGAAAAAGTCCCACTCCGTGCCATCCTCTCAATAAAAGATTCGTCGGGGAAAGAACTACTTCAGGGAGGCTCCTCGAAATACCAGCAAGTTATTCCCGCCGCAGTCGCCTACGAAATAAGTAGCATACTTTCTGATAACGGCGCTCGTGCGCTCGCCTTTGGTACCAATTCTGTGCTAAACATTCCTGGCAAGATCGTTGCGGTAAAGACCGGAACAACCAACGACTTGCGGGACAATTGGACCTTCGGCTACACACCTCACATACTTGTAGCCACCTGGGTTGGGAACAACGACAACTCACCAATGAGCTCAGTTGCTTCCGGCATAACCGGTGCCAGTCCCATATGGAGTCACACGATGAGCGCACTGCTACAGGGGGTGGATACACCACCCTTTACCCCGCCGACCACCATGGCGCGAGCCGTGGCCAGATGCCAGGGTACAACACCAGTGTACGATTACTTCATACCAGGCACCGAACCAAAGATCGACTGTGCAAATAACCAAGGTGGCACCATTACCGACTCTGCTGCAAGCATTGTCTATGTTCACTGAAATTGCACTACACCAGAGGGAGTTGGTGACGAGATTGACTCTACAAATGGTGCCTGTTCACGAACAGGAGACCCACCACTTTGGGACCCATTCTCTACTTCACCTGCCACCCATAAAATAAAGCTGAGGATAAGGATAAGGCCAAGGAGAATAAGTCCGCTCCACCGCGCGACAGTATCTTTTTGCTTCGCCTTTTTCCGCCGCGCCAGTTTCTCCTGCCGCTGCTCTTTCTTCAGCTCCTTCTCGTCTACGTCTGAAGTTTCGTTTTCAAGCTCAATTTTCTTGAGATCTTTTTTCATTGACACGCTCCACTATTTTGTCCGCCACTTGATCGATGGTCATCCCCGTAGTGTCCAATATCCACGCACCCGGCACTTTCTTTAAGGGAGCGATCTGTCGGTGACTATCTCGCTCGTCACGCTCCACGAGGTCAGCGTGTACCTGATCGAGGGTAACATCCTCCCCACGCATGAGGAGCTCTCGATGGCGCCTTATCGCCCGTTCCATTGGCTGCGCGTCCATATATATGAGCATGTCAGCACGAGGCAGCACGACACTAGTAATATCTCGCCCCTCCATGACGACGTCTTGAGTTTCAGCAATTTTTCTCGCAAGAGGCGTGATCATATCGCGGACACCCGCATATTGGGTAATAATAGAAACACCACGCGACACCTCCTCAGTCCGCACTTTCCAAGAAACATCCTCGCCATTCAAGAGTACAGTACACAACCTACCATCGCGCTCAGATTCGGATGGTACGCGCAGATCGACATGGGGTTTGTCTTTTTGCAAAAGGCCGACCACTGCCGCCTCATCCGTAAGTACCACTCCCGCTCGCTGGCTGTACAAGGTAAGAGATCGGTACATCGCACCAGTATCGACATAGAGAAATCCAAGGCGCTGTGCCACGAGCTTCGCCGTCGTTCCCTTCCCCGCCGCAACCGGCCCATCTATCGCTATCTGAAATGTTTTCACCACGCCAACTATCGTATCATACAAGGGTTCTGGAATACATGTATACTAAAGGCAATGCTCAAACATGAAACGTTCAAAGTCGCCGTCGTTGGTCTTGGTCGGGTAGGCGTCACGTGCGCCTACGCACTCCTCTTAAAAGGTCTCGTTTCCGATCTCGTGCTCTACTCCCGTGAGATAAAAAAAGCAGAGGGCGAAAAAGCCGATTTCGAGCACGGCATGCCTTTTCTCCCCCACGCAACAGTGACTGCAACAGACAGGTTCGAGGATTTGGAAGGTACCGACCTGGTGATTTTTACCGCCGGCTGTGCACAAAAACCAGGTCAGACACGACTAGACCTTACAAAAACCAACTGTGCCATTGTCGACGCCGTCATCCCCAAAATCGTCAAACACGCCCCCCACACACTTATTCTCATGGTGGCAAACCCCCTAGACATCATGACGTACAGGGCAGCCGTAGTTGCCAAGCTCCCCACCGGTCGGGTTTTTGGTTCCGGGACACTCCTAGATACCGCTCGTTTCCGCACACACTTAGGAAAAGCGGTAGACGTAAACCCCACCAGCATTCACGCATACGTACTCGGTGAACACGGCGACTCGTCGTTTGCCCCAATCTCGACCGCAACGATTGGTGGCAAGCCACTCTTGTCATTTGACAGCATGACCAAAGAACACGTTGACTGGGCATTAGAGCAGGCACGAAAAGATGCATATAACGTTATCGCCGAAAAGGGCGCCACGTACTATGGTATTGCCTCCGTGGTCGCCCGTATTGTACAAGCCGTGAGTCGAGACGAGCAAAAAATTATGCCGCTCTCCTCACCTCTCTCTGGTCAATATGGCCTGGAAAACGTTGCACTTTCGCTCCCTTCCGTCGTCGGCAGGAATGGCATTCACGAAATCATAGATCTGCCCCTTGCCCTTGACGAATTAGAATCCCTCCGCACCTCCGCCGAAGTCATTCACTCCCACCTCGACGAGGTGTAAACACGCCCTCGTAATTTTTTGTGACGCTATATTTTCCACCCAAGTGAGCCGTTAGTGAGCAAGCAAAGCGGTCGAACGCGGCGAGCGTGGAAGGAAAATATAACAGGAAACCAAAAAATTATGAGGGCGTACTAGCGATTTATCTCCGCCAAAGTTAAGAGTCCCTTTTTTGCACCAACCTGCGACAGCACCGATGTCGAATTCGCCCGCCCCCACAGTATCGCTTTCTCGTAATCCTTACCATACAATATTGCTGCAACGTACCCCGAGGCAAACGCGTCCCCTGCTCCCGTCGTATTTACGACGTGCTTCACGCGGTCAGCTTCGTAAAATACTTGCTTCCCGTCTATACAAACTTTTCCTCCACGCGATCCATCGGTTATGGCCACCACTTTTGCCCCACCGGTAAAGGGGTGTGTTTTCCACACCATCTCGTCAGCAAGATTTACATCAAAAAGTGCTGCCGCCTCCTCACGATTGAGAAAAAGCACCTCAACTTCGGAGAGAAGCGGGATGAGCTTCTCTCGTCGATCTATTTCTGGCATCCCGGGATTCAAGGATATGCGCACATGTTTTCGCTTCGCCCAGTCGAGGAGCTGTTTAAGAAGCGAGAGGTTACCCCCCAAGCTACTAATATGTACCCACCGCGCCTCAATATCGTCAAAGGGAATGTCGTGCTTAGTAAGCATTGCCGAGGCACCGCGATACGTGATGACAGACCGCCCACCATCGGTACCAATGAGGATCGCCGACACCGCCGTGGTCTCGCCAGCCACTTGTACCACATAACGTGTCTCCACGCCCGCCTCTTCCAAATCCTTGTACACCACGAGCGCCGCCGGGTCATTCCCCATTTCTGCGATCGTTGCGGTTTTCAGCTCTTTCCGAGCAAACGACACGGCTGTATTCGTCCCGCCGCCACCAGACGCAATGGTCACCTCCTGTACCTCCATCTTCCCTCCGTATACCTCACACATCGCAACACCACCAGGCACGGCATCGGTGTGCATAAGACGGAATTTGTCACTCTTCATAAAAATGTCGAGGACTGCGCTCCCCACGGTCACGACATCGTAATTACTCATGACATCTACTGTACCACAGGCCTGTTTAGGACAAAATCGCGAACGGCTCGCACAATACCTTGTCTATCTATACCCATCTCGCGATAAACATCTCGCCACGAGCCCGATACCCCAAACCGGTTTTGTAAACCTATTCGCTTTATCGGTACGGGACAGGTTTCTGAGAGGACCTCTGTCACCGCCCCACCCAACCCTCCCACTACCTGGTGATCTTCTATGGTAACCACATACCCTGTTCTTCTTGCACTTTGCCGGATGGTATCACCGTCGAGCGGCATAATCGTAGAAACGTTGATAACCTCACACTCCACCCCTTCTTTGGCAAGCTGCTCACTCGCAACCAAAGCTTCATATACAGTTGCTCCCGTTGCCAAGAGCGTCACCATTCTCTTCGATGTAGTCGTTACCTCTCGCAGTACATAAGCCTTCCCTATCGTAAACGGAATCTCCCGAGTAAAATCCGGCATTGGCGGTCGTGCAGCCCGAATATACACCGGACCCATATGCTCATGTGCCGCGACAATTGCAGCGGATAGCTGTGTCGCGTCCGCTGGCACCAAAACTGTCATGTTGGGCAACGTCCGCATGAGCGCTATATCTTCGGTTCCCTGATGTGTTGGTCCATAAATACCACTTGCAACGCCACCATGACTGCCGATTATATTGACGTTAACCGCAGTGAGTGCGATCGACACCCGTATTTGTTCCCAATTGCGCCCCGGTGAAAATGTAGCATACGACGACATATACGGTTTATATCCCTCAAGCGCCAGTCCTGCAGCAACGCCTGCCATATTTTGTTCTGCTACACCTACATCAAAGTATCGATCAGGGTACACGTCCTGAAATACTTTTACACGGGTAGACCCGCCGAGATCAGCCGTTAGTACAATAACCCGCTCGTCGTCCCCCACACGCAAGAGCCCCTCGCCCACTCCGTCCCGTATCGGCCGCTCATCCGGTGTCCGCCAATCTGGTCTCAAATACGAATCATTGAACATTCGCGCCTCCAACATGCCTGGCGAACAATTTTTTGCGATTTATGAGCACCGCCCAAGAAAAATCTGTGCAACGAGGCACAAGTAAACAGATTTTTCCTGGAAGGAGCGGAAGTGAAAGTAAAAAATTCGTTCGACTGGCCATATTATTTTTCCAACTCCTTTATTGCCTGCTCATACTGTTCTTTGGTAATAACCGCATCATGCCACACAGGAGAGCGTTCCATAAACGACACACCCTTCCCCGCCGTTGTATGCATGACAATTGCCGCTGGCTCGTCTCGAACCGTCTTTGCAAGCTCAAGTGTCGCGCGCAGTTTGTCTATATCGTTCCCATCTGTCTCAAGTACGTGAAGTCCAAACCCCTCTAACTTCGCCGCAATCTCTCCCGTAACGATCTCCTCCGTATAATGTTCTATCTGTATACCGTTAGCATCCACGATAAAAGTGAGGTTCGAGAGCTGCCGCCGCACCGCAAAAGTTATAGCCTCCCACACCTGGCCCTCCTGTAATTCTCCGTCAGACATAACACAATACACTCGTGATTCGCTTCGTCGCAAAAAGAGGGCAAGCGCCATCCCTACAGCCACGGATACACCCTGTCCTAAAGGTCCGGTCGTTGCTTCCACCCCGGGGAGCGTGCTGTCGTCTCCCCGCCGCTCCGGGTGTCCCGGCAGCCGCGAGTTTATCTGCATAAAGGTCGATAGCTCTTCTACAGGAAAATAACCCACACGGGCAAGTGACGCGTAAAGGAGCGGACAATAATGTCCTGCCGAAAGAACGATCCTATCCCTCTCCTCCCACCAGGGGTCAGTGGGGTTGAGGTGTGCCACCCCGCCAAAATAGAGAAGCGCAAACAAATCGGCGGAAGATAATGGTCCCGCAATGTGCCCACCCCCGGCGTGGTAATCCATCGTAATAACATCACGTCGAAGCTGCTGGGCTATTGTATGTAAATCCTGGGCAGGCATACTAATGTTCAGTGTACCAGTAGACCAGCTAGTCAGCTAGTCAGCTTATCAGTAGACCAGCAGATCAGCCGACACACCGACAAACCGATGCACTGGCCTGCCGACTAGCTGATTTGCTGATTTGCCGAAACATTAGCTCATAAACGCACCCTCACTGCAGACCTTGCAGTGCGAGTGGTCTATTCCCACGAGGTCCTTCTCCAGTCGCTTCATCGCCGGTAGAATATCCTCGACAGTATCCACGATCTCGAAAACGGCCTTTTCTTTATTGTCTATTAAGAGGTTCTCTTCAATGGCCTTAATAACCGGTCGCCAAAACGAGCCAACCAGGATAAACGGCTTATGGTGCCCATAATAGAGCTTAGCCAGGACCCACGCAGTGCCGAATTCCGAAATTGTCCCCGTCCCTCCCCGGAACATAAGGTACAGGTCCGCATGCTCCATGAGCTTAAACATACGCTCCACATAATTACTCGTCTTTATTTCTGTATCGGTTACATTTCCCACATACCGCCCCTCAAACCCGGTAGCATGCTTTGGATAAAACGTCACCGATAAGGTTTCCCCCCCTGCTACCTCTGCCCCCTTGGTTGCTGCCGCCATGACACCAGGACCGCCTCCGTTTACGATCACATATCCTTCCTTTGCCAGGAGCTCGGCTGCATGATACGCCATACGGTACGGATCCGTATGCTCAGATACTGCTGCATCCCCAAAAAACGCAATATTTTTTACCAGCGGGTGAATAAAATGGCTACTCATGCGGCCTCCAATAGGTTCTGATAATTCTCTGCCGGATTCCCCTTCCACATAAAGCTGTTTGCACCCACCTCGGACGCTCCCGCGGCAAAACATGACCTTGCATGCTCAACATTGATACCACCATCGATAATAATTGCGCCATCGTAGCGCGCGCGAAGCTCAGTTATACGTGGTAAGACAGTAGGAAGAAACGGATTTCCGGAAAATCCAGCCTCAATAGACATCAGGATGATCCCATCCACGTTTTTCAATATCTCGTCAGTGAGCTCAGAAAGTGGCGTATGTATCCCGAGACCCAGCCCCACCTCCACATCAGGATGTTCACGAAGCGTTGCAATGTAGTGGTCGATACTACCCATCTTTTCTATCTGTGCAAATATTCGTGTCGGCGACAATGCCACACACTCAGGGATCCATTCAACGGGGTCATCAACCAAAAGATGGATGTCGACAGCGAGTGGTGACAGATCAACCTCCTGCAGATCGGCGGGAGCCACCGTTATGTTGTCGGCATACATTCCATCGATAATATCTATGTGAAAGGTATGTGCAAATGTCTTTGCGACAGCAGCATATTCAGAGATGACTCGCGCATCTTGTTCTAGCACAATTGGGGTCACTACACGTTGTTGCATTTTTCCTCTACCGCTGTATTTTCAATTCTTCAAATTTCTGTATTCTTCGTGCGTATCGCGGCGCCTCACCCGCTTCCGTTTCCAAAAACAACCGCACGCGCTCCACAGCCTCCGCTTCGGTTACCCAATTTGCCGGGAGGATTAGAATATTCGCGTTCTCGTCACTCCTTCCCTGTACCGTCACCTCGTCGTTAAAGGCGAGGATTGCCCGCACCCGTGGAAAGCGGTTGGCAGCAATATCCATCCCGTGTCCGCTACCACAAAGGAGTATCCCGCGGCTGTCGCCCCCATTCCCCTCAATGGACTCCGCTACTTTTATAGCGTAGTCCACATAGTCGTCCCCGGGATCAAAGACATGGTCCCCGACATCTTCCACCTCGTAGCCCTGCTCCGCGAGCCACGCTTTTATTTTCTCTTTGAGCTCAAAACCTCTATGATCCGCACCGATATAAATCATACCTTCATCGTATCACGTCCCAAAACGCGCAGCTTCGGCTTCACAAGTTGCAAAACACAACGCAGTGGCGGGTAGCCCGAGTTTTGCGTTTGGGAAGTCGAGGCGAGCGCAAAAATTAACCAAACCACTCCGGGCTCACAAACCTCACCAAGGCGCTCTTTACAATCTGCTCATACGCCGCCTGCCGCGTCAGTTTCCCCTTGGTGAGTACTCCTATCGCACCCTCATTTCGCTTCACATCGTACCGCATAAGCTCTTCCATGATGGGCCCTAGCTCTTCCCCTGCCCGTATGCGAGCCGCCACCTTTGGCGGGATCTCAAAGTACAGTCCTCCCCCCAACCCAATTTCATAATTTTTCAGTTTTTCGTTCTGGTTTTGATTTTTAAGTTTTAAGTTTTTAGTTATTATTGCAGCCCACGCACACTCGAAAAGTTCTCCGTCCACTTCCGTCACCCCGCCCTCCAGGCCCACGCCATACTCCGATGCCGGATCGGAATTGAGGGCAGCTAGTGCCCTGTTCTTTGCCCCAGCAATAGTTTCCGCTTCAGAGATGGGCTGCTCGGATACCCCCGTGGCAACGGCCACTCCTACAACTTCGCTCCCCGGAAAGTACTCCGCAAAAACCTCCCTCACCGCATATATCTTCACAGGGTTTGTGCTTCCCACCACGATTCTCATAACATTCCCAATTGTAGCTTGGCTTCTTCGCTCATCATATCTTGTGTCCACGGTGGGTCCCAAACTAGTTCAAGTTCTATGGGAGCTCCAAGTGGTGCAAGTGTCTCCCGTATCATTCGGTCTATTACGGGTGCCAGGGGGCACCCCGGGGTTGTCAGCGTCATCGTAATATGTACTTTTCGTTCCCGCTGTTTACCATGTGCTGTAAGCTGTACGCCATAGATGAGCCCCAAACTCACGATGTCTATATGGAGCTCAGGGTCCATAATCGTCCGTAATCTATCGTAAATTTGGGTCTCAGTTACCATTATTCGTATAATAGCAGATATGGATAATAAACTCGGGTGGCAATCATTCAGTCCACCGCAAACAACCTTTCCCCACGGTAATTACTGGTGGGACAACTGCCCGACACCTACCGTACCACACAAACCAGGATTTCTTACTCCCAAACCATCCCTTTCATACTGGTGCTCGTGGAATACGTTTGGTCCGTACATCAACGAACAAAAAGTTATACAGGCAGCAAAACATAACCGAGATGTCATACTTATAGACGATGGTTGGACTACTTGGGGCGACTGGAGCACACCAAATAGCAATCGGTTCCCTCGTGGTATAGCAAACGTCGTAGCCGATGTGCATAGTACCGGTAAAAAAGTTGGCATCTGGGTTGCCCCGTACCTTGCCTCCCCCACTTCTTCAGTCTTTCGTAGCCATCGCGACTGGTTTCACGCGAGTGCTCCACACATCCCCTCTCTTACTTTCCGCCGGCACTTACTTCGTTACGAAAATCAAGAAGTAAAAAAGTATATTCGCACTACAATACAAAAATTTGTCGAAGAGTGGAAAGTAGATCTCATAAAACTCGACTTTCTCTTCGCTCCGTACTTTGCCCCAGGGTTGACAAACGATAGTGCTCCCCACGAGGAAGTAAGCAACCTACTCACATTCATTCACAAAAAATACCCACATATATACACTATCGCCTGTGGCGTACCACTCGAGGCTGCAATAGGAAGAGCCGATTACATCCGAATAAGTAGAGACAGTACAATCCCTGTCTTGCGGTATATTCCTGGTGTAAATATGCTGGTTCACTGGCATCGTCATAAATTATTAGAAGAAAAACTTCGCGTAGCAAGTAAATATAACTGGCATGGCTCACGCCTAGACGAGGATCCTCTATAATACGCATATGGCCAAAACAGAACCATTTTTCTCCATAGTCATTCCCACCCTCAACGAGGAGAAATATCTATCTGGCCTGCTTTCAGATCTCGCTTCCCAAACATATCGGGATTTTGAAATTATAATTGTCGACGGTAAATCTACCGATAAAACTACAACCATCGCCAAGAGTTTTGCCAAAAAAGTCCCCAAACTTTCCGTGCTAACCAGCCAGAAACGTCACGTTTGCACTCAGCGGAATCTTGGAGCCTTCCATGCCCGCGCCCCATGGATAATCTTTGTCGACGCCGACTCCCGCATTGCCCCCTATTTTCTCGAAGGGATCAAATACCGCATTGAACTTACCGGCGCTGAGATAATCTCGCCCTATTTTGAGCCCGACGTTAAATCCACTCAAAACGAGGCCATCGCGGCTGTCATCAACCTTTTCCTCGAGATCGAATCCACGGTAAAGCCCACTCGGCTCATGGAATCCTTGGTTGTAGTTTCACGTTCGGCCTTTCACAAAATTGGCGGCTTTGACGAGACGGTAAATTACGCCGAGGGAAAATCTTTTATTCGCCAAGCTGTAAAACTTGGGTTGTCGTACAAGATAATTAAAGACCCCACCTATACCTTCTCCTTTCGCCGTTTACGCAAATTTGGAGTTATGAAGATTGCCGGTGCAATCGCCAGAACTGAGCTCTCAGATCTAACGGGAGCAAAGACTAATCAGCAAGCCCTCTCCTCTCTCTATCCCATGCTGGGAGGAACCCTTTTTACCAAAACTCGCACTCGCCGTAATAAATTTACCAAAAACGTAAGAAAAATATTAAAACTCCTAGAACCAAGTTAGCACTTCACACAAAAAACCAGCCTCATGAGTTCGAAAACCGCCGAAAGCTGGTTTTGTTGTGCTTGCGTTAAGCTTTCTTGAGAACCGGCATGCCGGTGCGCTTGGTCTCGACGACTTTGTAGCCGGCGGGAACATCGTTCATAGCGTCACTCCGGACGTCGCGTGCGAAGTAGTAGATTTGCTGCATGCGACCGTTCTTCAAGGTGACCTTCTTGCCGTGGAGATAATAGGTATCACCTTTGCTGTTTGTATATGAATATGCCATTTAATTTTTCACCCCCTTCCCAAATTTCACTTTTCTAATCGTAGCCTGTCGAACGCTTTAAATATCTCTCTGTGAGATCCCGGTCCTACCGGGGGTTCTCCAGGCATCTACCTCTGGTTATACCCTGGTGGAACCCTAGTGTCAATAGACCTCTAATCTGGAAAAATACTGCGCTCTACCACAAACCGGATCACTTAGCTGCTTGAGTTATAGCTGCGTCGAGGTTAGCAAAGTCCGTCTGCACACCATTCACAAAAATAGTCGGCGTCCCCTGCAGATTGTATTTTGTTGCCGCAGTCAAATCCGTCGTTACTGCGTCCTTTACATTAGAAGAGTCCAAATCCGCGGCAAACTTTGCCTGGTCAAGGCCAAGGCTTGCGGCATATTGGATAAAGGTTGCGTGCGGATCGGCTATCCCCTCCCACTCTGTTTGCTTGGAAAAGAGGAGGTCGCCCATCTCCCAGAATTTGCCTTGCCGCCCAGCCGCTTCCGCTGCTTGTGCGGAAAGCATGGCGTTCTTATGAATATTAGTCAAAGGGAAGTATCGATACACAAACGTAACCTTGCCGGAATACTTGGCAAGAAGCTGCTTCAATGGCTCATGTACGGCCTGGCACGCTGGACACTGAAAGTCAGAAAACTCGGTGACAACAACCGGCCCATCCCCCTGTTTGTGGAGCATCTGGCCGGCGACATCCGCGATCGGTTTTGTAGTACTCGCCGTCGTACCGCCAAATTGCCACAAAAGACCAACGACCCCAACCAACACAACAATGGTAGCAACGACGAAAACGATGACTGATTTGGTATTCATATATCCCACTATACCCCTTCGTTACGATTCGGGTGGCCAAACTCGTGTTTCACCCTCATATATCTCGATCGCACCAGTCGGACAGCTCTGCGCTGCAAGGAGTATATTGTCCTCTTCGTCCTGCGGGTTATCGAGAAACTCAACCAAGTTTTGCTCATTAAGCTTATAAACAGCTGGAGAAATAGCCACGCACGAGGCAGCCGCAATACACTTCGACTGCACCAGCACTACTCGGTATTTACCGATTTGCCGAATAAGTTTTGGGTCATCGCTCATATTTCTTCCTTGCACTGTCCCGCTCACGAGCCTCCATAATACCACGACAAATGGGGCAGTACTTTGGGTCGGGTAGTCCCCGTTTCGCGTAAAGTTCCTGCTCCTCCCTGCTCCATACAAAGTCGTTATGACAATGCTCACAGCGTATAGTTCTATAGCTCATGAGAACTTCTCCGTATGTATTGCATCCTGTTGCACGCCAAGCGAGAGAACGAGAGCAGACACCTCCTCTACCATGTTCGGATTACCACAAATATAAGCATGCCAACCAACAAGTCGTTCCTCTGCAAAGTCGCGCGATAGGCAGTCCTGGACATGTCCCGTACATAGATCCCAGTCCTCAGAGGGATGGGAGAGAACGGGATCAAAGACAAAGTTAGCATGTTCTTCGGCAAGACGCATAAAGTTATCGAACCAAAAAAGATTTTCCTCGCCACGCATCCCCCAATGGAGTCGCATTGGACGCGTCTCATGTTTATTAACAAGGAGGTCGTTAATCATGGAATAGGCTGGAGCAATACCACTCCCAGTCGCCACAAAAAGAAGTTTACTGTCTGGCAAAAGCTGTGTAGAATCAACAACAAATCTCCCAAGTGGGGCAAGTACTTCCACCCCATCTCCAGGGACAAGGGCGGCTAAAAATGAACTCCCCACGCCAGCGGGTATCATCTCAGCAAGTATGGTAAAACCATGGGTGTCATCTGGAGAACTGGCAATAGAGTAGCTACGGCGATTGCCCGCCTCGTCGATGCGAATAGACACGTATTGTCCAGCAGAAAACTCGAATCTATCAGGCGACGTTAGCTCAAACTTTACAAGGAGGAAGTGCCTATTGTCGGTCACGTAGTAGCTATCGGAGACTCTTGCTGTATATTTTTGTGGTTTAGGAAATTCCATGCTTGCGATTATAACTTATTCCCAGGAAGCGATCTCCGTTTGTGGTAATTTCAGCTTCTTTGGCGTTACAAAAAGGAGGAATAGTGACACCGCTGCAACAATCCATCCCAAGGCAATAAATGACCCAAGTTCGCCAAATACTTGTGCCAACCATCCGGCAAGAATTGGCCCCACGACATACGCAATGTCAGACGTAGAATTCTGGAGGCCCATCATATGCTTACG
Source organism: bacterium (assembly GCA_021788365.1). Taxonomy (GTDB): domain Bacteria; phylum Patescibacteriota; class Microgenomatia; order UBA1400; family UBA12108; genus JAJYKS01. Next base: position 68,186 of record JAJYKS010000003.1, on the reverse strand, counting down.
CTCCCGCCCCGCACGTGCGAGAAGGTCAGTATAAACAGCGTTGACAAGCGGCCATGCGATCCCATTGAGAAACGATGAAACAAAAACGACTATCAGGTACCACCACACAGAATGGAAAAGGAACATACCCGCCAAGATAAGGCCATTTAGGAGAACCAGCCACTCGGCCCGCTTCTTCTTTCCCACCACAATATGCCACCGTGCCAACACAAAACCAACGAGTAGCGAAGGAATCATATATGTCGTAAGGAAAAACGACCCTGCAGCACTCTGTTTTGCAAGTTCGTCAGTTACAACAGTTCCCGTCGTCCAAAATGTTGCATCCACCAATCCTAAAAGAACTGACAGTACAAGGATTGGCCACATATGCAAAAACAGCACACGCCAATGAGACAATTCGGACCGAAGGGTAACGTCAACAATATCGATTGTTGGCTCTCGCGTCGGTAAGTGCAAGAGTAAAAACAAAAAAACACCTAAAAATATCATAACCAACGCAACACCGATGACCACGCGATCTCCAAACTGTAAAAGCCATTCGGACAAGAGTGGTCCTAAAGCATACGCCAAACTCTGTATGGTAAACATCACTCCCCATACCATCGATCGTTTATCTCGTACAACAGTATCTACGACAAACTTCTGCCCGGAAAATCCAAAAAATTCATAGTAGAGCCCCCACACCATCATTGCCGGGATGAGTATGATGAGCCAGGGACGCACAGTTGCAAACATGAGCAAAGTGCCAAACGCCATACACCCCGCTATCGCATACAGTACCATGCGGCGCAAACTAGTTCCCCGCAACAGTTTTGCAAAAAGAAGATCTAAAACAAGCCCAGCAGCAGACGAGGTAGACATAACGATTCCCATAACGAGAGGGCTGCCAAGAACTCGCTGCATAAACGCCGGAACAAAATCCGAAAAAACAGCATCAGCAAGAAAAACAAAAAACAAGATAGATAAAAACGCCGTTACCTCAAGCCAGACTTGATCCACACGTGCAAACCAACGTCTCCACATAGCTTTGATCCTACCCTGTTAGAATATCTGTGTCACGTATGCAGATTGTAAATACCAAAGACTCAAATGCTATCCATCTTGCCTGCCAAGTCCTAGGGCGTGGAGAATTGGTCATTTTCCCCACGGAGACGTGCTATGGCATTGCCGCCGATGCAACAAACGCGGAAGCAGTCACTAGGCTCCTCGCGTATAAAGGCGACCGCCACCGCCAGGTTTCAATAGCTGTCGAGAGCCGCACGATGGCCAAAGAATACGTCGAGATAAACGCCATGGCCGACAACCTATACCAAAATTTCCTCCCCGGCCCGATGACGGTAATTTCCCAAAGCCTTCACAAGCTCGACGCACGGCTAGAATCTGCGGAGGGTACGCTTGGAGTTCGGATTCCCGATTACTTGTTTGCCCTCGAACTCGTTCGCGTCTATGGCAAACCCGTGACGGCAACCAGCGCCAACACCAGCGGCAAAAAAGAGCCATACAGTTTGGACGACTGGCAAAAATATACGACGGGGGAGAAGCAAGGTCTGGTCAGCCTTTTTCTCGACGGGGGCAAACTCGTAGAGCGTCCCACCAGCACCGTGGTAGACACTACCCTGAATTCTCCGGAGGTGCTACGCCAAGGTGAAATTACGCTTCCCCTGTCCTCCCCCAGCCTCTCCACCCACTCTGCCAAAGAGACCATCGCCTTTGCCAGTCAGCTCACCCGCAAATACTTAAATCTCCTTCACAAGTATCCACTCATCATTGCCCTACAAGGAGAGCTCGGTGCCGGTAAAACCCAATTTAGTAAAGGGATAGCCACAGCGCTCGGCGTGAGCGAAACCGTTGCCTCTCCTACGTATACACTTCTTCATGAATATCCGTACACACTACCCAAATACGCCGGCGTCTTCTATCACATCGATACTTGGCGACTGGGAGACATGGACGAGCTGGAGTCTACCCTCCACTTTTCCTCGCTTCTTGCGCCGGGAAACATTATCGCCATGGAATGGGCTGGTAAAGCCAAGAGCACACTCGAGCAGTACAAAAACGATTATCCCATTCTTTTGATCGATATCAAAGAATTAGACGACCAAACCAGAAAAATTACCTACAGCTTCTCCACACCTGAGTGGTCATGACAGCATCGTAAACTTCGCGCGGATTTTCTCCATTTCTTCGGGAGCAATTTGCTCACCCTTCATTCCGTTATTCTTTCCCGGTTTGACGTGAATATGTGCATGGGGCACTTCCCAGCCATCGATATTGGACCTAACCACTTCCTCCCCACTTACTCTACCTAAATGTTTTGCAATTTTCCGTACCACCTCAAAGTACTCGCCAACATTTTCATAGTCCCACACCCACTGCACATGTTGCTTGGGGATTACAAGCGTGTGTCCCTCACACCACGGCATAATATCCAAAAAAGCCAGATATTTCTCATCTTCATATATTTTATAGCTGGGTATCTCCCCCGCCACTATTTTGCAGAAAATACAATCAGTCATGAGCACATTGTACCAGCTGCCGTCCATACAATCTCGCAGCGTGAGCGTCAGAAAATTGTCAGGTGAATACAACTTTAAATATGGACAAATGCGTCTGGTGACGAAGTCGAGTGGAGCGAGACGGTCACCAGAAAATCTTGTCCATACCCATGAACCTGATAATTTTAGCGAGCCTGCGAGCTCGTTTCTTTTGGTTCATTTTCTTGACGAGAATCAAGAAAATGGACTCGGCAAGTGAGGCCGAGACCGCACTAAAAATAAAAATCCAGATATAATATGCGATTATGACGAAAGAACCAACTATTTTATCTATCGAGACGAGTCTCGACGACACGTGCGCCGCCGTCACCCGTGGCACGCGCGTCATAAGCAGTGTCGTCTCCTCCCAAACCCGCTATCATGCCGAGTGGGGTGGCACCGTCCCCGACATCGCACGTCGTTTGCACCACGAGTGGTTGCCAAAAGTTGTCGACCTCGCCATGCGAAAAGCAGGGTTCAAATTTGAAAATTGTAAACTGAAAAATGAAAATTGCGTTACTGCGATAGCAGTAACGGTTGGTCCCGGCCTCGCCCCCTCTCTAGAGCAGGGTATCGCGTATGCTAAAGAATTGGCAGAGAAATGGTCGCTCCCCCTTATCGCCGCCAACCACATGGAGGGCCATCTGTTAAGTAGTTTTGCAACTCCTAACACCAAAATCACCAGATCACGTACCAGGTATGCAACCTATCCTGCTTTAGGATTTCTCATTTCCGGCGGTCACACAGAGCTCGTTTTAATGCGAGGTATCGGTGATTACGAACTTATAGGTGAGACGCTGGACGACGCCGCCGGTGAGGCCTATGACAAAGTCGGGCGCATGCTGCAGCTTGGCTATCCCGGTGGCCCCATCGTGGCAGAGCTCGCCAAAGTCGGCACGCCAAAATATCACCTCCCCGAACCCATGACGACGCGGAAAGATCTAAACTTTAGTTTCTCCGGCTTAAAAACCCAAGTGCGCTACTTCCTAGAACGGGAAAAGCCAGAGTTAACTAAGGAGTTCGTCGCCGACTTCGCAGCGAGCTTCCAGGTAGCTGTATTCAAACATCTTATGAAGCGCTTCCGCCGAGCGATAGACCTCTACTCACCCGAAATGATTCTCCTAGGCGGTGGTGTCGTCAGCAACGTTGCGCTCCGCACCCTCACTCGCGCGGTCGCCAAAGAATGTGGGATACCGACATTCATCCCCTATACCAAAAAACTCTTCACCGACAACGCTGCCATGATTGGTGTCGCAGCCTACCATCAATATCTCCGCGGTGATTTTGCCAACCCCGCCACCATCGATCGCCTTCCCAACCTCAATTTCCCAAAAGCTTCCGTACAACCGTCGCCGGTAGCATCAAACACTTGAGCCTTCCTGGGTTTACTTTCAGGCCGATTGCCTCTCTCGTCAGCTCGTCTTCGCTCATTTTCGTGAGCGCTTTCACTGTTTTTCCCTGCAAATACTGCGACAGCTTTGACGCTGCCGCGGTACTTATCGCGCACCCACTCCCCTCCCACCGCACCTCGTCTATTTTTCCCTCTGTCACTCTTAAGTAAACTTTAATGCTATCCCCACAAGATGAATTTGCCCCACTCGCAGTGAGCACATCATCCCCCACAAGCTTCCCCTGATTTCGCGGAGTTTTGTAGTGGTCGAGTACTTCTTCGCGGTAGATATCCATATATTATGTATTAAATACTTTTTTTACTTTCTCAAGCGCGGTAATTAAAGCATCGATATCATCTTTTGTCGTATACACGCTAAAACTGGCTCGTACTGAGGCCGCCACACCCATGGAGGAATGGAGCGGCATCGTACAATGATGACCAGAACGGACCGCTATCCCTTCAGAGTCCAAAATTGTTGCAACGTCGTGTGCATGCACACCGCTATAAACAAACGCTACGCTCCCACTTCGCATCTCGCTATCCCGTATTCCGAGTATTTTGACTTCTGGGACAGTGGATAGCCGCTGCAAAGCATAGGCAACGAGCTCCCGGTCATGCTCCCATACATCCTTCATACTCAGTTTCTCCAGGTAATCGATCGCGCTCGTGAAACCAACGGCCCCGGCAACGTTTGGTGTCCCTGCCTCAAATTTGTCAGGTAACGCCGCCCACGTCGCGTGGTCAGGATACACCTCGTCTATCATGCCCCCGCCAGTGAGAAACGGTGGCATTGCTTCTAAGAGCTCTTTCCTACCCCACAAAACACCGACACCCATCGGCCCCAGCATTTTGTGGCCAGAAAACACGTAAAAGTCACATCCCAACGCCGCAACATTAACCGGCATATGCGGCACGGCCTGCGCCCCGTCCACAAGCACCAATGCTCCAGCCTTATGTGCGAGCTTTGTCATCTCGGCAACGGGGTTTACCGTCCCCAATGTATTGGACACGTGGGCAAATGCTACCAGCTTCGGTTTTAGCTCTAGTTTTTTCCGGTAATCTTTCATGTCTATCTGCCCGCTTTCCGTAAGACCGACAACTTCTACTTTTGCTCCCCTCCGCTCCGCTGCACTCTGCCACGGGACCATGTTGGAGTGGTGCTCCATCACGGTAGTGACGACCACATCATCTTTCGCTAAATACCCGCTCCCCCACGAGTACGCGACCAGGTTAATTGCCTCCGTAGTATTACGAACAAAAATGATCTCTTCTTTTCTAGGAGCGACGATAAAGAGCTGTACTTTCTCCCTCGCTACGTCCAACAAATGAGTCGATTCGTCTCCAAGTGTGTGTGCCCCGCGGTGCACGTTCGCATTTTGGTGTTCGTAATACTCTCGCTCCGCGTCCAGCACTTGCCGTGGTTTCTGTGAGGTCGCCGCACTATCCAAGTACACGAGTGGCTTGCCATTCACCTCCCGCGAGAGAATGGGAAAATCTTTACGAATTAACTGTGGATCAAACATGTCCTAATTTTATCACCAGGGGCTACGTTATCTGTAGGAACCCGTCTACAATGCTCTCTTTTGCCTGCTCCTCACCCAAACCGCGCGACATAAGGTACAGGAGTTGTTCGGGATCAACCGGCCCGACCGACGCGGCATGCGACGCCCTCACATCATCCGCTTCTATCTCGAGTTTTGGCTCTGCCGTCGCCCGCGCTGAAGGATCAAGCGTTAGGACACGTAGTTCTAAAAAATCATCAGTCTGCTGCGCCGCTTTGTATATCTTTATCATCCCTTGAATGTTCACCGTTGCACCCTTCGCAGCCACAGCTTTTACCGTAATCCTTCCCCGCGTGCCCCGCGCACTATGCTCCGCCGTGACGGACAGGTTGTAGGTACCTGGTGTCATTGCTTTCACCACCCCCACCCATTCCTTTTCCTCTCCCATTTTTGCAAACGGGATCTTCACTTCCCACTCCCCTGGCTGGTCATACCTTATAACAGCTCTATTCATACACGTGACCTCGGTTGGGTTGTCCTGTTTTTACGCTACAAAAAACAAAATCAAACAGTAAACAATCATTGCAAAGCCCACAAGTTGCAAAACACAACGCAGTGGCGGGTAGCCCGAGTTCTAGGTCGCTCCGCCACCAGGCGGAGATAGACCGAGTTTTGCGTTTGGGGGCGTGCAATGGTTGTGAAGTCATCCCACACTCCCTTCCATTTCCATATTCACGAGCCGGTTAAGTTCCACTGCATATTCTAAGGGCAGCTCGGCCACGACCGGCTCCAGAAACCCGCGGACGATCATCCCCTCCGCTTCCACTTGTGTCATGCCTCGTGACATAAGGTAGAGAAGCTGTTCCTCGCCAATCTTCGACACCGTCGCTTCGTGTTCCACGGTTGCCGCACCCGTCAGTATCCGATTCGTGGGATACGTATCGCTACGGCTTGCAGGGTCAAGAATAAGTGCGTCACACACCACCTTGCTCTTGGCGCCTATCGCCGTTGGAGCCATTGTTACCATTCCTCTATATGAGCTACGCCCCCCACCCTTAGAAATAGATTTCGAGATGATTCTACTGGTAGTGTGAGGTGCTAGGTGATGCATCTTTGCCCCTGCGTCCTGGTGCTGTCCCTCCCCAGCAACAGCAATAGACAGCATCTCCCCACGTGCCCGCTCTCCCCGGAGGATGCACGACGGATACTTCATGGTTATTTTGCTCCCTAGATTGCAATCCACCCATTCCATCACCCCGTCCGCAGCAACCGTCGCCCGTTTGGTAACAAGGTTATAAACGTTCTTGTACCAATTCTGCACAGTGGTGTAGCGCACCTTCGCACCATTTTCGACAATCACTTCCACAACAGCCGCGTGCAAGCTCGCACTGCTAAAAGCGGGGGCGGAGCACCCTTCCACGTAGTGTACGCGTGCCCCCTTTTCAGCAACAATGAGTGTTCGCTCAAACTGCCCCGCGTTCTCCGAGTTTATACGAAAATATGCTTGCAAGGGCAGCTGTACATCCACACCACTTGGCACGTACACAAAGCTGCCGCCGCTCCATACTGCCGTATTGAGGGCTGCCAGTTTATTGTCGCCGTATGGCACGATCGTACCAAAGTACTTCCGCACGATCTCGGGATACTGCTTCAGTCCCTCATCCATAGATAGAAACACAACACCCTTCTTAGAAAGGGTTTTATGTAAACTATGATAGATAACCTCGCTATCGTATTGTCCTCCCACGCCTGCGAGCTGTTCTCGCTCTGCTTCCGGCACGCCGATCGCATCAAATACTTTGCGTACCTCGTCGGGCACTTCTTTCCAATTTTTATAGGGCCGCTCGACAGGTTTCAGGTAATAGTGGATATCGTCCCAACGTATGTCGGAGAGGTTAGCTCCCCAAGTAGGTATCGCCATCTCGTAAAACTGGGCAAGCGCCGCAAGTCGTATATCAAGCATCCATGGTGGCTCGTTCTTTTGGCGGGACAGCTCGCGAACTAGAGATTCCGACAAACCCTTCGGTGCGCGATATCGATAATCCCCCGTATCGCTATGAAAGCCGAGCGTGTAACTGTCCATCTTCGAGTTCCCAGGTGTTGCTAATTGATAGATTGCGAAGCAGCTCGTTGTAGTGGCTTATTATGAGAAATGTAGTCCCAGCTCGGGAGAGCTCCGCAACAACGCTCGTAAGGAGTGCGCGCCCTGCCTGGTCAAGCCCAGAATCGAGCTCATCAAGAATAGCAAGCTTTGGCTGCAAGAGAAGAAGCTGAAAAAGCTCGAGTCGCTTGCGTTCTCCACCCGAGAATCCATCATTTACACTCCGGGATACATACGTCGCAGGTAGTCCGACACGTGTTAGGAGTTCCTCCACCCTCGTTTTAAAGGCCACCACGCTATCAATGGCCCCCACAACATTCTCATAACTAGCCTTAGCAAGCGAAAAAACTGACACGCCAGGTATAGCAATCGGCTGCTGCCAAGAGACATAGAGTCCCACCTTTGCACGCTCGTTTGGTTTCATTGCAAGTAAATCTTTCCCGTCAAAAAGTACCTCTGTCCCACGCTTAGGGTGCACTAAGTACTGCGTGCTCCCCATTAAAAACATTGCTAAGCTTGTTTTCCCCCCACCATTCGGACCCATGAGGGCATACACACCACCCCGATCAAGGGTGAACGAGATATCGCGAAACGCCTCTCGGTCAGCAACAGCGACAGTCAGGTGGGAAACGGACAGTATTGCCGCCCCGCTAGCCCCGTTCATGTCACCTTTTTGAGGTCAAAATCGGACAGCCTATATTTGCCGAGAATCTGTGTAATTTCTTCGGTCACACTCTGCATCACGCGACGGTGCGGACACTTTTCGTGGAGTGGACACTTTACACCGTGAACTATACACGCCGACGTAGCAACTGGCCCCTCAAGAGCTTCAACAACATCACGTAAGGTCACGGAAGTTGCGGGCTTACGTAGGTAGTAGCCGCCACCCCTTCCTTCTTTTGCCATGATAAGCCCAGCTTTGATGAGGTCTCGTGCGATTTTTACGAGAAATGAGCGAGGGAGTCCGTACTCTTGCATCTGGTGTACAGAGACAAGCGCGTCCTTCTCGCCACCTGCTAGAAGCGACATCATAATAAGACCATACTCAGTCTTTTTGCGGAATCGAAATGCACTCATACGAACCCTCCTTTTATAATGTGAGTAACAACTATCTAGATTTTAATCCAAGATTAACATTTTGCAACTGTAAAAAAGCTTAAAACAAAGTAGTTTGTACGGTCGCGCGATCAGTTGGATGATATGAAAAATCGACGGGGACTTCAATAATGCGGTTCCACTTATTCTTAAACTTCATGGGCTTCCCTAAAGCGCCGACGTCATACAACTTACGAGTGACAACAACATCCTGCAAACAGTATTTTTCGAGTGATTCCCAATCACCGTCATGATAATAGCGTATGGCGTCTAGGCCATGTCCAATCTTCTGCTCACCCAAAGTTTCTTTGGCCACAGCATCAAGCGCCACCCTATGTCCAATCTTCTTTTCAAGCTCTACCATAATATCCAAGTTGGGTAGTTTCTGTAGGTCACCGACATAGTAGGGTGACAAGGCGGGCAGATCAAAGCTAATGGTATTAAACCCAACCACCCGATCAGCCGTCTCAAAAAGCTTAAACATTTCAGGAAACGACTCTTCCCGGAACCCCCTCAACCACTCAACATGCGCTTCATCGTCCCGATAGTACACACCAGAGATAGACACACCCAGCTTCTCCGGGTAGTATCCCCCCACCTCATCAAATGCTTTCTTGGTCTCTACGTCAAAAACCACGAGTTTCATACCTACCTCAGCGCTTCTATTCCCGGCAGCGTTCCCTTCTCAATCAAAGCGAGCATCGCCCCGCCGCCCGTCGATATATGGTCAATTCGTTCAAAGTGGCCTTCGTCGTGGAGTGCCGCCAAAGTATCCCCACCGCCCACCAGGGTATATGCCGGCGTCTCAGCGACCGCCACAAACATCGCATCCGTCCCGGCCTGGTACGCCATATCCTCTACCTTCCCCATCGGCCCGTTCCACACCACCGTTCCGGCTTGCATAATCTCGGCAGTAAAGAGCCTTTGTGTCTCCTCGCCGATATCCAGTAGGTTGCTACCCTCTACCGGTGTAATCACTCGCGCCGTGCCGGCGAGTTTCATGCCCCGGCTCACAAATTCGTTTGCCAATTTTCCACCCAGGAGGATAACATCCGCCTTCTGTGACAACGCCTCAAGGAGTTTAATCTTGTCATCTACTTTTGCCCCGCCCATGACGACCACGAATGGCCGCTCAGGCCTAGCTACCGCTTTAGTTATTTTCTCTACCTCCGTGGCAAACCACAGTCCCGCCGCAGACGGCAGTAGTTTCGGTATTCCCACAATTGAAGCGGCTTGCCGGTGCGCCTCCCCAAACGCCTCGTCCACATACACATCTCCTAGATTTGCCAGTTGCTTAGCAAATTCCAGATCATTCGCCTCCTCTCCCGGCCAAAACCTCAGATTCTCCAGCATTTTTACCCGTGATACTGTGTCACTTTGGCACTCCGCAACACTACTCCAAAATTTTATTTCCTCTCCCAATAACGTTTCGGCGTATTTAGCCACAGGCGCGAGCGACAGCTCCGTCACCGCCTTCCCTCCCGGCTTCCCCAAATGTGCCAGTAGTATTACTTGTGTTGCCCCGTGTTCCAGAAGATACCGGGTTGTGGGAAGCGTCTTCCCTATCCGCATGTCATCGACGATTTCGAGTGTCCTACCCAAAGTCACATTCCAGTCCACACGCACCACTACTCGCTTCCCGGCAACATCGAGTTGTTCAAGTATTCTCATTATCAACCTTCACACAATTCCAAATATTTTCTTGTTTCGTGCATTCCCAGCTCTCGAAGAATTACCTTTGCCCGCTCATACACCGTCGTCGCCAACGTATCCTGCACCTCGTTAGGCAACTCCCACACCTCGCGCCTGATCTGCCCCCACGCATACTTCCGCATCCGATAGTGGAACTGCGCCTCAGTCTGATCTGGCTTTCGCTCATTCAGGTACTGTGCATCCACCCACTCGTCAACTCTATGCATAAGGTCAGCAGGAAATGCCGGGTGATCCATAATGAGATTCTGCCACCCCGTTGCCAGGTGTATTTCGAGTGTTTGGTGCGCCGGGAACTGTGACAGCTGCGAGTCGGCGAGGGTCGAGGCCCCGTGCTGTACGACTCCACCAGCCCCATACTTCCGTGCGATTGCACCAAGGCGGTCGATAACGTCAAAATCAACGTTCATCGCTTCGGTCTTGCCCGCCGCATCGATAACCCCACCGTGTCGTGTCCCCGTTTGCACACTTACCTTGCTCAAACCGGGAAATTTGTTAGCATACACAGGCGCTATTCCTTCCATAAAAACCTGCATATCTTCTGGGGTGGAGTTGGTGTCACCAATATGCCCAATCTCGCCACCAACAGAGACAATGACCTCCTCCGGTTGCCGTTCGCGGATAAAGGCCAGTAGCTCACCGGTCACCGCAATATTGGTTTTCTGCTGTGCAGAAACCATTGGCTGCGAAAGATCGACTAGGGTTGATCCATCAATGTCTATGTTATAGAACCCCGCTGCCATATCCTGCACAATAAGCTCGCAGATAGACTCCATCTCCCCATCTGCCGGCACGCCGGGGGAGACGGCCTTAAATTGCGTGTGGTCTGCTTGCAAAAAGAGCGGCCCCTCCCACTCTTCGTCAATGGCCGCCGCGAGTACTTCACTCGCATATTCCGCAGACGGCTGAGCCGTATATTGCATCTCAGATCTGGCAAGTTCAAATATGACAAACCCATCAATTTCTTTGGCCGCCCGCAAAATCGCTCGTGCCGAGCGGTAGGTAAACCCACGCAGATTAATAGCCGGCACGGTAAAGGTAAAAGGCATAGCTCCCTTCCCCCGGGCTACATAGAGTTCATGAATAGACGCAAGGCGAATATGCTGTGTTGCAGCAAGCGCGCGAAGCGAGGCAAATCCCGCAACTCGCTCGTCAACCCCACCAAACAACGCTTTCGGCAACAAGGCTCTTCCCTGATCCATACCACTCCACTATACCCGACCAGATAACAAAAGACAAAAACATGCTCTATAGTAGTGTCTATGACCCCACCAATATTCGTCCCACCCGCGGAAGCGGCAAGTCTCACTCCAGAAGCACTGGAAAAAACGTTAGGTGTCAATCCCGGCCACGGAATAAGCAATAAAGAAGCGACCATTCGCCGTCGCTCGTTCGGCGACAACACAACCGAGACGGCAAAAAAGATACACGTCGTTATAGAGTATCTGTTAAATTTCAAGAATCCGCTTGTCCTCATCCTCATAGTGGTGAGTGTTGTCTCTTTCTTCCTCGGAGAAATGGTTAACGCCGGCATTATCCTGTCAATGGTGTTTCTAAGTACCACCCTAAATTTCTTTCAAGAACATCGCGCTTCTGCCGCAGCAGAAAAATTAAAAGCAAAACTAGCAGTACAGTGCTCGGTGAAACGCGAGGCACGGGTTATGGAAATTCCTGCCCGCGAAGTAGTTGTGGGTGACATTATAGTGTTAAACGCTGGCGACCTCGTTCCGGCAGACGCACGCTTGCTCACCGAAAAAGACTTATACATAAGCGAAAGCGCCGTGACCGGCGAGTCTTTTCCTGTCGAAAAACATGCCATTGACAGTCTTGTATTCACCGGCCCCGCAGAGGCTAAAAACATGGTATTCGCGGGAACAAGCGTTGTCTCCGGTACTGCAGAAGCTGTTGTCTATGCAACAGGTAAACACACTGAGGTAGGCGCCATTGCCCATGGTGTTATAGAAGGTGACAATGAAAATGATTTCACACGTGGGATAGCTACCTTCGGTACGTTTATTCTTCGCACGGTAGTTGTATTTGTTGTTGTCATCTTTATCCTAAACACACTACTAAAACACGATGTTTTATCGTCTCTCACCTTTGCCGTTGCCGTGGCCGTAGGACTCACACCGGAGTTTCTCCCCATGATCATGACGGTCACTATGAGTCGCGGATCTGTCCGCATGGCTAGGAAAGGTGTCGTGGTAAAACGGTTAACGGCTATTCCTACCTTGGGCAGCATGAACGTACTAGCAACTGACAAAACGGGAACGCTAACGGAGGATCACGTCCGACTTGTTCGCTACGTCGACTGGCAAGGTCATGATTCAGTAGAAGTATTGGAACGTGCATACGTAAACGCAAAGTTGCAGACTGGGCTCACCAATCCCCTCGATGCCGCCGTGCTTGAACATCGCGGTGTGTCGACGAAGGGATACATAAAACTAGACGAGATTCCCTTTGACTTCCACCGTCGTCTGATGAGTATCGTCGTCAAAAAAAGTGGGAAGCGCGAGCTCATCTGCAAGGGGGCTCCGGAAATGGTTATGAAGCGTTGCACAACAACCGTCGAAAAAGAAGTGGTCACCCCCCTTACCCCCAAAAAACAAAAACAAATCATGGAACTTTTTACCTCGCTTAGCCAGTCAGGGTTCCGCGTCTTGGCCATTGCCGGCAAGACTGTTCCCACCAAAATCTCGTATACTAAAAACGACGAAGATGGACTCACCTTTTATGGCTTTACAGCCTTCTTAGATCCCGCTAAAGACGGCGTACTACCAGTCATAAAAGAATTAGAGCGACTGGGCATCGAGGTAAAGATAGTAACCGGCGACAATGAGCTCGTGACTGCAAAGATTTGTGCGGACGTTGGTCTACCAATAAAAGGCATGCTACTAGGCCAAGATATAGAGAAAATGAGCGACACCGAACTCGGTCAACGTGCACGTGATGTGACCGTTTTTGCTCGTTTCTCTCCCGAGCAAAAGGCGCGCGTTATCCGAGCTATGCGAGCAGATAAATCAGTCGTCGGCTACATGGGCGATGGGGTCAACGACGCGCTGTCGCTAAAAGCCGCCGACGTTGGTCTCTCGGTAGACAACGCCGTTGACATTGCCAAAGAATCGGCTGACTTTATCTTGACTCACAAGAGTCTGGAAATCTTAAAGGAGGGTGTCACCGAAGGCCGGAAAACCTTCGGCAATACCATGAAATACATCATGATGGGATTGTCCAGTAACTTTGGCAACATGTTTAGCGTTTTAGGAGCCGTACTCTTGCTCCCCTTCCTCCCCATGCTCCCAATTCAAATTCTCTTAAACAATTTCCTTTACGACCTTTCGCAGCTAACGATTCCCCTGGACAATGTCGACCGAGAGTACATCGACCACCCCAAGCGGTGGGATATCCGCTTTATCAGAAACTTCATGCTCATCATGGGACCAATTAGCTCTGCCTTCGACTTTGCCACCTTTTACCTGCTGTACGCGGTTTTCAAGGTGTCTCCTGCCGCCTTCCAAACAGGCTGGTTCCTGGAATCACTGGCCACGCAAACACTTGTCATACACATTATCCGCACTAGGAGGATTCCATTTTTACAGTCACGCCCCCACCCATGGCTCTGGTGGAGCACCGCACTGGTTGTCATCTTTGGCTGGCTACTTCCCTTCACAAGCCTCGATCCGGACCTTGGTTTCGTCCGTCTCGGTACTCCTATTCTCACGACACTGATATTTGTTGTTTTTGGATACTTCGCCGCCGCCGAGCTCGGAAAAAGGCTCTTCTACCGCCTTACCCCCGCCTCGCTCTAAGTTTTTCCCACCGCTTGCGTAGCTCTGCCGAAAGTTTGTTCACTATCAGGTCGACCGCGGTAAGGAGATCTTTATCTTCTGCTTCCGCGACAACCTCTCGTTTAGGAAGTGGCATCGAAGCGGCAACCGCATACCCCCACCGGCTCCCCTTCGTCACCCGAACGTTCACCTGCTGGAGATCGGGCGGTACATGAGTAAGAAATTTATCAAGCGAAGAAAACTTACCCGAGAGCTTTTCCTTGAGATCTTGGTTATCGGCAATATCGTCAAACGAAAACGCAACGCGCATCTACACCTACTATAACACATTAAACTCAGAGTATTTTATGGTAGAGTTGGCTCATGCTTATCTTGGCCGTGTTTGCCTTCCTCGCCGGGGTAGTTACCGTCCTCTCACCCTGCATTCTCCCATTGGCGCCCGTCATTTTTGGCGCCGGTATCTCCCGTTCCCGCCCGTTTGCACTCCTATTTGGCTTTGTTGTAAGCTTCACGATCGCCACTCTTTTCCTCGGCACCCTCGTCGCTTCACTACATCTCGACTCCAACCTGGTCCGCTATCTCGCCGCCGCGTTCATCGTGGCCTTTGGCTTCGTTCTACTCATCCCCCGGCTCTACGCAATATGGGAAAGGGCGACTTCCGGCACCGGCTCCCTGCACCTCTCCGGAAACAGCTTTCTCGTTGGTGCCACCCTCGGGTTAGTCTGGACCCCCTGCGTCGGCCCCATCCTCGCCGCCGTTATCGCCGCCGCGGCAACTGGACATACTACTGCTACCGGTTTTCTGGTGACCGCCGCCTACGCGGCAGGGACCGCCCTCAGTCTCTCTGCCGTACTCTTCCTGGTCCGCCGCGGGGTAGAACTCACCTGGTTTAAAAAACATGGCCGGATCATCCAACAAGGATTTGGCACACTCACAATTGCAACCGCCATTCTCGTTGCCGGGAATGGCTATAACCGCTTCCAAGGATTTCTTTTGTCACATCTCCCGGCGTGGAGTACCAACCTCACTAGCCTCGAAACCGCCCCGATCGTCAGGCAAAATTTATCAGCAATGACCGGAGGTCCAAATATGTTGCAGACAATCTCCGACGCGCTCTCGCTTCGCGACCAAGGTTCGGCACCGGAGCTTACCGGTGGAACAAACTGGCTAAACTCCCCACCCCTCACACTTCAAACGCTCCGTGGCAAAGTTGTCCTCGTCGACTTCTGGACCTACTCGTGCGTCAACTGTATCCGCACGCTTCCCTACCTAAAAGCTTGGTACACCAAATACAAGGATGAGGGGCTGGTCATTATTGGTGTCCATTCCCCCGAGTTTGCGTTTGAGCATGATCTAAATAACGTCTCTCAAGCGGTAAAAGATTTCAGCGTTACTTACCCCGTAGTACTCGACAACAATTTTAGTATCTGGAACGCATACCACAACCAGTACTGGCCCGCCAAATACTTGGTAGACAAAAACGGTCACATTCGCTACGTTCATTTTGGCGAAGGCAGCTATGCAGAAGAAGAACACGCCATTCAAATCCTCCTCAAGGAAACCGGTCAAGCAGTAGACACATCTACCGTGAGCGTCCCGTCGTATATCGTAAACACCCAGTCACCGGAAACCTACCTCGGCTCCGCCCGCCGCGACGATTCTATGGTCTTCTCCGACCCCTCCTCCCTCCCCCTCAACGGTTTTGCCTTTACCGGCACGTGGAGCGATACTCCAGAGTACCGAGAGGCGGACTCAGGAGCCACACTCTCCTTTCACTTCTTAGCCAAATCGGTCAACCTTGTCATGGCACCAACCAAGTCGGGGAAAAAAGCCGTTATTGCGATCGACGGCAAAGTCGTGAACACCGTTTCTATCGACAAAGACCAACTCTACAACTTAGCAACATTCGCAAGCGCCGAGGATCACACGGTGACTATTACCTTCCCCGACGGAAATGTGCAAGTCTACGCCTTCACGTTCGGCTAGCAACAAACAGCACGAGCCCCACTCCGTGTCTGTTTGTATCCTCCCGCTGCTCTATGTGGTACCCTTGCTTTGCAAGGAGAGCTACCAACTCGTCTCGTCGCCGTCCTTCGCGAGGGTGTACTTCCACAATCAAATTTGCTACTCGGGTCAAATCGGCAGCTCGAAGTAGCTCGTACTCCATTCCTTCAACATCCATCTTGAGTAAATCAATGGGCCCGGATAATAATTGTGAAATTAAAACCGTTGGCACCACCACAGGAGTAGTTTTCTGAATTTTACGCCACCCTCCAGGGATTATCCCCATGGTAGATTGCCATTGTTTGTCCTCATAAAGCGTTATATTCGCCCCTTTTGCTGCAACCGCCACGGGGAAAGTACTCACGCCCTGTATTTGATTCTCATCTATCGTTCGGCGTAAAAGTGCATAGCTAGACGGGTTCGGCTCGTATGCATCTATATGAGATGCTGGATACAATCGCTTCCAATACAGTGTTGCTAGCCCCAAATACGCACCAAGATCAATAATTCTCGGCTGAGCAGTATCGGTCTCGAAATAATAAGCTCCGTCGGTCCAAATCTCCCTTTTCAGTTCACGAAATTCATCCGCGTTTTCATAGTACACAACAAAATCACCAACTTTTGCGGTTTGCACAAGGATATTGTAACCGAGATAACACTATATACGTGAAGATCTATGTTTAAAAACTATGTTTTGGTCTTGACCGAAGTAATCGTTAGCCTAGTAGAGTTTCTCCTCGGCGTTCGCATTCTCCTCAAGTTCTTGGGCGCTCTCACGGCAGCCCCGTTCGTCAGGTGGGTTTATGAAACCACCAATCCCTTGCTCGCCCCCTTCAACAATATGTTCCCAAGCTCTTCGCTGAGTCGTGGCGCCGATATAGAGATTTCCGCGCTCTTTGCCCTAGTCGTTTATGCCTTCATCGGATTCCTAATTGAATCCGTGATTAACCACATCTCCAGTCTCGAATAAGCCGTAATACGGTATAATGCGTGATACCGTGGAGGAGTGGCCCAGCGGCTACGGCAGAGGTTTACTAAACCTCCGTGCGAAAGCACTCGTGGGTTCGAGTCCCGCCTCCTCCGCCTCCCTGATATAATTTCTTCGTTGGAGACGTGCGACAACGGTACTCGGACGGTTCGCTAAACCGTGGCCCCAAAAGGGTCCTGTGGGTTCGACTCCCACCGTCTCCGCTTTCACCTCGCCGTAGCTTTAGCGAAGGCGGGCTTACAACTTAGATTTCCCACGAATATATTTCTTCATATCCCCTAGGGCGAGGTTTCAGCGAGATAAATCCGCTTTAGTTCGCCGTAATCCTGATGTAGGCGACCATCAGAATTGTCTATACTAAATCCATGCACTACGTCTATATCCTTATCTGCAACGATCATAAGTCTTATATTGGCTCAACAAACGACTTAAAAGATCGTATCCATAGACACCAATCTGGATACATTCCCGCCACCGTAAAACGTCTCCCACTAAATTTGCAGAGTTATTTCGCATTTTCAAATGAATCTACTGCGAGAAGTTTCGAGCAATATCTCAAATCCGGTTCTGGCCGTGCCTTTCTCAAGAAACATGAGATAATCTCCCCATGAACATCTGTATTTTCGGCGCCAGCATCACTCACGGCGAATACGATCCAGAAAATGGTGGTTGGTCGAGTCTATTACAAAAACATCTATACGCAAGCGGATACGACATCACTATATACAACCTTGGTATCTCCGGAAACACTACCGAAGATCTGCTACGTCGTATCGATAACGAAACATCTGCCCGAAAGCCAACCATAATAATTGTCTCAATTGGGAACAATGATTCCGCCGTATCTAAAAAACTTGGCGGTCTTTGGGTACCCCATGAAAAGTTCGCTTCGAATATTCAAGATATTTCCAATATTGCTCACAAATATACCAGCTCCGTTGTCTTCACAGGGCTCGCAATTATGGATGACACCAAAACTAACCCCTACCCCGAAGATCCCGACAAAACATATACCGACAAGCGCGGTCTCGAATATTCCAAAATTATTGAGGCTGTCTGTGAGCGAAACCAAACTACATACCTTCCTCTTCACGACGTGCTCTCCAAATCTGATCTCTACGATGGCCTTCATCCGAACACTGTAGGCCATGAAAAAATCTTCAAGGCCGTCCTTCCGGTCGTCGAAAAACTTATTTCCGAATCACTAGCGAACTAATCCTCTGAGTTTTCCGAGTCTTCCGAATATTCTGATTATCCGACCGTTATCCCCATCCCCTCTTCAAGGTACTGCCGAAGTGCTCTGGTCATAGAAAACTCGTTCCATACGAGTCCTCGAGCGTTCTGCATCATCTGCACCCATCCCTCAGGTATTCCGCTATCGTTTTTGTCATAATACAAGGGAAGGATTTCTTGCTCGAGCTTATCGAGAATATCGTCGGTCACATTGGCATCGTTCAAAAGCCAACCTATGCCAAAGAGATTTATCTCGTCTACCCACCCGTCACGCGTAGTAAGAGGTAATACACCGTTGAGGGCTGCCTTCATACCACTCGTTCCACACGCCTCGAATCCCACAACCGGAGTATTTACCCACACATCACATCCCGCAACCATCTGCTTTGACAATGTCATGTCGTAGTGTGGTAAATATACTGCCATACCCTTAAGGTCGGATCTAAGCCGATACTGTAGTTCTTCAAGCATCTCTTCCCCATCCTCATCCGACGGATGCGACTGCCCCGCAAACACCACCCGTATCGGTCGATCTAATCGCTCTGCCATCTCATGAAACCGTTTTAGTCGCTCCACCATAGCGAGGGGTCGCTTGTACCGTACGATGCGACGTGCCCATCCTAAAAGAATCGTTCGCTCGTCCCACTGAGTTCCTGTCTGTTGAAAAATAGTCTCGAGGAGCTCTCGCTTGCGTGCCTGGTGTAGTTCCCACAGGTGGTAAACGTCGCCTATGGCGTCCCACAGAGGTGCGTGTATACCATTTGTGATAGGAAACATGGGGTGATCCTTCCATATTTCCTTCGCTTTTGTGGCATGCAGCTTTGACACTGCATTAATCCTTCCCGCAGATCTGAGGGCAAGCATCGTCATAGAAAATGTTGATGATTGCTGCACAAGTCCGAGCTCCACAAGCGCCGAGGCCGGCACGTTTATTTCCTCCGCGTATTTCTCAAGAAAAAGCGAAACAAGATCATTGCTAAACACGTCATTGCCCGCGGCCACAAGCGTGTGATTGGTAAATAAAATATGCTCCTTTGCCCGATCCTTTGCCTCAATAAAGGTGAGGTTGTGCTCAGTCATCTCATGATGAATGAGCTCGTACACAAGAAATGCAGAATGCCCTTCGTTAAGATGATACACAGAAGGGTGAACGCCGATTATCTCCAGGAGTCGCAGCCCACCGATTCCAAGCAACATCTCCTGTTTGAGTCTGGTCTCCTTGTTGGTATCGTAAAGTGAGTCGGTAATATGCTGGTCAATTTCACTGTTCTCAGGAACGTGTGAGTCCAAAAGGTAAACGGTCACGTTAGATTTAGCACCGGGAAGGCTTGACGGCTGCCACGCCCACGCACGAGCGGCAACTACCCCCTCTTGCACGGGGATACGAACGATGACTGCTTTCCCCGCCGCATCAATAACCGGCGCGAGACCTGCCTCCTCCGGAGTCCGCGAAACATGAAAATCAACCACGCGCCCCTCCGGAGACAACTCACGACGCGTAAACCCTTCACTATAGTACAGGCCAACCGCAACAACTGGTACTTGCTGTACTGCAGCTTCGCGTACATAGTCACCTGCCAGTATTCCAAGTCCACCAGCATAAATGGGAAGATCAGACGCAAGCGCATACTCGGCACAGAAGTAGGCGATCGGTCGCTCCAAAAGTCGTGCATAAGCATCGCTTTTGTGAAAAGTGTCAAACCATCGTAGAGTATCGTCTTGCATCGCTCTGTCCTATCTTACTGACCGTATATGCCGCTTGCGATCATAGAGCGCGCGCTTATACCATAAATGGTATTCCCTCGCCGCATGCTCCCACGAAAAATCTGAAGCCAAGGCATTGGACACAACACGCTCCCACAAGACAGTATTGTGATACGTCGTCATCGCAGTCACAACTGCTCCGTAGAGTGCCCAACCATCCTTTGTCGCGAAGGAAAAACCATTCCCCCGACGCGTAGTCGGATCAAACTCCGTCACAATGTCATTAAGGCCACCCGTTCTTCGTACAATGGGGACCGCCCCGTATCGAAGCGCCTCAAGCGCCACAATGCCGCCTGGTTCGAACAAACTGGGAATAAGGAGTGCGTCCGCACCAGAAAAAATTTTCCGTGGCAGTCGAAAATCAGGAAGAAGGTGGAGACCTACTTGCTTCGGATACTCGCGCGCAAGAGAGGTGAGCTGTTGGCGATAAGATTCGTCGCCGCCGCCCAGTACTATAAATTGCAAATCCTGTCGTTCTGGAAGGAGGTGCCGCATGGCCTCCATAAGAAGGTTGAGGCCTTTTTGATTCGCGAGTCTGCCACTGTAAGCCACAAGAAACGCATGGGGGTTTCGTGGCAAATCAAAAAGCTCCTGGAGATGTTGTTTGTTCTTAAGTCGCGGCTTAACAAAGTTTTTCGGCGAAAAGTTGATATAAACCAAAGGATCATCCGAAGGATCAAACTCCCGAGTGTCGAGACCGTTAAGTATGCCTGAAACCCTTGAACGTACCTTAAGAAGTGCCGTATGTAGCCCCTCTCCATATTCCTCAGTCAACACTTCGCGAGCGTGAGTGGGAGATACGGTAGTAATGGCGTCGGCAGAAAGAATACCTCGAAGAAGTGCGTTCTGTTTTTGCATCTCAGGGTCAAGGAGAGGGAGAAGGGGTGTCGTACCATCATCACGATCATGGTCAGCACAATACTTAAAGTCATAATTTCCTTGAAAAGTGAAGTTGTGAACAGTGAGAAGCAGCGGCGTTTTCCGAAGAAGTTCTTTATACCTTGGATTGGTACGCGCCATGTTGATAAAGTACGCCGCGTGCCAATCATTACAATGGATGGCGTCGGGAAACCACGCACCTTTTTTCGACTTTTGTATAAGAAGCCATTCCAAACATCCCTTACACATAAGGGCAAATCGTATGTGATCATCTTTATAGCCGTAAACATTGGCGCGCAGCTCGTAATACTCCCTGTTTTCAAGGAAATAGGTTTTAACCGCACTCCCTAGCCGTTGATAACTCTTTACATTACAAATGATCGCCCCCCGAGTATCACCGTCAAACCCAAGCGGGACAGACAAACCACTAAGCTCATTCTTGAGATTCCATCCACGCTTAGTCGGTGCCGTGCTGTCCATCGTTCCAAACTTCGGGGTAAAAACTCGCACCTCGTCCCCTAGTTGTGACAGCGCTCGTGGAAGAAAATATGACACCTGGGAAAGCCCTCCCACCGACAGATACGGGCCCACTTCAGCCGCGAGAAACAAAATTTTCATAAAACCATTTTACCGCGATAATGCGATTCCCCAAACTTTTTTAGCACCACCCCGTATCAAAACACCCGCGCACATCCGCATTGTAGCCCCCGTCGTCCACACATCATCCACCAACAAAACCAGTTTTATTTTTTGGAAATTGAGAACTGAAAACTGAGAATTAAGCGAAAACGCCCCTACCACATTCTGTATCCTTTGTTTGTGGTCGAGTCCCCACATCGCCCTGGTATCTCTCACCCTTTCCAAAACGTCCAAATACGGAAGCCCCATCTCGCTCGCTATTAATTTCCCCAGTCGCTCGGCTTGATTGAATCCCCGTTTCCGTTCTTTCATTCCCCACATCGGTACCGCCGTAACCAAGGCATTTATATTCATGGATCGTAAATCATGAATCATGAATTCGGCTTTTTGTTCCCAAACTTCATGCAAAAAGTTGATCACTTCCCAGCTGCTCTTATATTTGACGTTTTTGAGGCACTTCTGCACCGCCCCGTGGTACGGTAATCCCACGATAAGCCTGTCTATTCCATACCGCCTTTGACAACGTGCATGTACCCATCCGTCTATACTCGGTCGGTTGCACTCCGGACAAATCGACACTGGTGGGTTTAGTTTCCCCCGACATTCATCGCATATATACTCCCCCTCCTTTTCACATCCCGCGCATACCTTCGGATATATCCAATCAACAAAGCTCATGTCTATAGCATAGTACAGATCGTAGGAACTGGACAAATTGCCTGATGTATGGTACCATTCGTGCATTGGGGACGTCTTGTATTGACGTGTACTCGCTCATTAACATCTGCATACCGACTTTGGCTAAGGAAGTCGTAAAAAAGAGCCAAAAAATAACTGTCAAAAATCCTTTGACTGCAGTAAAAGACTTCTTTGTAGGTCTCTTTACTCCCGCAGACAACGCTGGTTTCGTACCGGCATTTGCCTAACGGCATTCACTACCAAGTCGCTTGTGGCGCGGTAGTTGGGTGGAAACAGACACAGGCCGTAAGCCAGGTCTTGTCACTCTGGCCCAAATCAATCGACAACCCTCTTGCTATTTTGGTTCGTTCATTCCCGGGACAGCATGAGGTTAAAAATAAAATGAACTACGTATGTAGATGATGTTAGTAGCAGCACGCGGACGAGGGCTCACTGCCCTCCGTCTCCACAGCAAAATCCCGCTTTTGCGGGATTTTTAGTTGGTCCGCATAGCCTTCGCAATCTCTCGTTCTACGTCTCGCTTTTTCAAGTCTTCCCGCTTCTCATATTCCCGCTTTCCCCGTCCTACCCCCAGCTCGCACTTCACCCATCGTCCCTGGAAAAACAATTTCAAAGGCACGAGTGTCAGATTCTTGCCTTCCAATTGTTGCTGCAATTTTAGTATTTCGCGGCTGTTTAAAAGGAGTTTCCGGCTCCGCTTCGCGTCGTATTCCTTCCCCGAATAGTGGCTGTACTGCGGTATGTCGGCGCCCACCAGGTACAGCTCACCGTTTAAGAATCGCGCGTAGGCGTCACGCAGACTTCCCCGCCCCTCGCGCAGCGTCTTCACCTCCGCGCCCGTGAGCACCACCCCCGCCACCAATGTGTCGGATATACTGTACTCCCGCTTGGCATTTTTATTCAAAATCATACCCATATTCTACCTCAAGAAAAAATTAGGGCGTGCAGTCGGGATTTCACAAGTTGCAAAACACAACGCAGTGGCGGGTAGCGCGAGTTCTAGGTCGCTGCGCCACCAGGCGCAGATAGACCGAGTTTTGCGTTTGGGAAATCCAGACGAACGCCACGTCCTCACAACCCAAACCACTCCACTCCGCTTGGCACCAGTACGTACATTTTCCCATCTGCAATCGCGATATCCGTTGCCTTTGCAAAGTCATCCGCCGTGTATTGTTTCACGTATGTTCCATCATCCTGGAATACGTCTACCCGTGACGCGCCGGACTCGAGAACATAAACGCTGCTCCCATTAACATCGAGTGCTTGTGGATTAGCAAGGCTCCCGTCTGTACTCGTAAATGGAAACCCTGTCATGGGAAATTTCTGGGGGGCACCACGAGTATATTTGAGAATTTTCCCAGTCGAAGTAAGTAGCCACACATCGCCCGTCACTCGCATATCCACAACTTTGGATAGATCGGGAGTAATTCCGGCAGCAAACCACCGTTTACGCGTACCAAACCCAGTATCCAAGACCGGATACTTCCATATTTCACCATTCCCCTGATCAAGAAGATAAACGTTCCCGGCGAACGTATCAATCATAGTGATATCACCCCACAACTCATCTGGCTGTATCGCAACCGTAGCTTCCGTTTTCTTTGGTGGTATGACGACCACTCCCTTTGCGGTAAATCCAAACGTGCCGGTGTCTCCCCCTACAACAGAGATATCGGGTCCATACGTTTGAGTACTATAACTAAATTTAGACTTATCTTTGGTACTAATACCGATGATATTCCCCATTGTGTCAGCAAAAAGAAGGTCGCCCTTCCCGTCTGTCGCCATGCGAGGGGCAGACAGTTGTGGCGCAACAACCGAAAGTGGAATAAATGGCGACAGTGTCACGGGATACACCTGGAAAACTGACTGCTCCGCTGAGGTGATATTTTGAGTGAGCTGCTGCGCTTGGAGCGTATAAGGTGCACCAGGCTTTCCTGAGAGGTACTGCTCTACAGCAGTACGGGCATCCGAGAGATCGGTGCGCGCTCGCGCGGGGTCAGAGACAGCCACTTGCCGCGAATCAGTTATGAGCCCTCCTACACGCTGCGACAAAGTCGAATATGTTTGGACGCGAAGCGTCTTTAATCGTTGTACGTAACCCACAGAAATAAGAACAACAAGTAGCGCTACAAGTCCCATACCAATATAGGTCTGCATTCGTCGCTCTTGTCCGGTAATCTCACGTCGTACAAATAGTGGTATGTTTATCGCAGGTTTTATTGGGGGTGTCCCCTCAACCGCAACCATTGCTGCTGCGATACTCCCAGAGTCCGGAGCGGCTAAGATGCTTGGAGTCAACAGCTCCAAACCCTTTGTACCTTCTCCCAGTGCCTTTCGTATGTCGGCAAGACTACAGGCATGTGTAAGTGATGTTGTATATGCAAGAAGAGTGTCATGAGAAATAACGTTTCCAGATACAGAGCGCGCCGCCGCTGCAGAATCAGCAAGATGGAGGAAGTGTCCATCCCGCAATAGGTAACACCCCACCTCACCCTTCCCCCAAAGAATGAGTCGCTGATCAAAAATACCAATAACGAGAATTGACACACAAACGCCGTCACCCAAGCTGGATAGGAGAGGTTCGAGTGTTGGCTGCAAAGTTTGTCCTTCGCGAATGCCACCTATGGCAGAAAGCACACTCTCCAAAAGCTCTCCTCCTACCTGAGAAAGGTCGAGGAGATCACCATCTGCCTCACAAGTAAGTGTTAGAACAACAACGCTAGTAACACCCCCTAAAACCCTCGTAGCCGCTTGGCTCCAGCAACGTGTGTTTGGGGTACCGGAAAGCGTTGCTGTTGTTGTATCCATGTTGCCCCTTACAAGAGCATAAATGCTGCCAAAAGTACAAGCACCGCACATACAAAATGTACAAGGCCTAGCGCTCGAATAACCACATCATCCTTTATCGTGACAGCTTTTGTCATAGATCCGATCTGCCGCATCATAAGAAGAGCAAAAACGGCATATACGGAAAGTAGCGTCAAAATGAGGAACTTCACAATCGACAAAAGTGTAATATTTTCGAGAAAAAAAACGAGAGTGTTCATACGTTCGGTGCCCCCTTCTCTCCCTCACCATGTTCGATATCAACGAGTTCATTCAATACCTTCCCTACAACATCTGGGTGCGGAACCGACTCGAACTCGAATTCCGGCACCTCCGCCGCCGTCTGTATGGTGATTTGCCCATAGCCAAAGAATGTCTCAAACGCGCCCGCACTAGTGACATTTACATCTTGTATTTCCTCAAGGCGTGCCGTAGAGATCCTACGATAAAAAATGTTGGAGAAATCAACATCCACCACCCGCTCGTTAGTAACGATATAGATATTAAAAAACCAACCCATGAATTTAGCGAGCACGTACCCGAAAACAAACAAATACCAACCCGACGTTACGACAAACTGATACGTACCCGGCATCATCATATATGGAGGAAAAAATGAAAACACGGAGGGGACAACAAGCATGAGGATGGTAAGAGTTATCCAAGGCACGTTCACAATTGGGTGCTGTCGCATAAAAAGGACTACCTGTTCATTATCATCCTGTGTCTCAAAGCACACTTTCTGTGGAAACGAAGAAAAACTAGACAAGAGTGATTCCACGCCATGGGCATTCACAATGTCGTGGATATGTGCCATAGGTGAGGACGCCTTGGGTTGCGGCGTTGCCTGTCCCTGACCTGCGGAGTACACGTCTGCCATACGTATATGGTAACACAGATCACAATCAGGCACTCTCTTGTATTTTTTGCGATATATGAGCACCGCCCAAGAAAAATCTGTGCAGCGAGGCACAAGTAAACTGATTTTTCCTGGAAGGAGCGGAGTCGTTAGCAAAAAATAGCAAGGAGGGCCGGTCACCTTCGTTCTACATTATAGAGTGGCCCCACGATCTGGATATTCGAGGGCGCCCGCAAATTAAAATAATCCTTAAACGTATTAGCGTCAAAAGTATTTGTATGTCCACTCCCAGAAACAGTCACTGAAGTAGTCTTCCCACTGCCAAAATCAAAATTCATACTAACACTATCCACCGTGGAGTACGCGGACCCACCCAATTTACCGGCAACGGTTCCGGCATCCCATGTATCTACACCCTCTGGGTTTGGTTTATCCGGTTGAGAAAGGTGTGACTGCGCCGAGCTATCCTGTTTGGCAAGGAGGATGACGTTTACAATGTCGGCCATTTCCGACGGCTTCAGCCACGCCGTACCCCCATACTGACTCCTCCCACCCCAGTCGCAGTAAAACCAGGGACTATCTCGGTCGTACGCATTACTTCGCAAATCAGAAATTGACGATACCGATCCAGACGGGGTATCAATGGCCCGCTTGGTGAACGATGTCGAGCTCCATCCCGATAAGTCTGCCGTCGCATACACATAGCCACCATGTGTAGAGGAAAAATAAGCCTTAATCGGTTTGCCACCCTGAAGCATTACCTGTCCAGAAGTCCCAGAAACCGCGCTGTCCCAGTTACCACCCTTAGGGTCGGTCTTAAATACCTGACAATATTGATTTGCACAAATAGAGTTTGCACCATTATCGGTTGCAGCAAGTACATAAGACCGTACCGCGATCGCTTGTGCTTTAAGCGCTGCATTTCCATTATCCGTCCAACTATCCGGGACCTCATACACCCGTTTCACATAGTCCTCTATGCTACCGCTCCAAATGACGCTGCCCTGATTTATCCCATTGCCGTTGTTCACGCGTATAGTCGTTCCCGTATCCACACCCGAGATCGAATCAAAGTTATAATACGCATGAAGGATTTGTTCGTCGTTCTCCCCCGCCTTCGCCCTCCCCCAAGCGCCATATTGGTTAAGGCCCACTCGATTTGGCACACCAAAAGTAAAAAATCCGAAGCCACCAGAAAATCCCGGATCCTTACCATTGGTCAGATCGCTAGAACACCCACCACCAGAGAGGGCATATAGGGGAATATTGAGCCCTGCCAATTTAGCCGCTAAAAACGCCTGTTGTTTGGCCGACAGCGACGCTATTTGGTTTGAGAGTTGTGCTTGCCATGACTGTGCACTTGCGATCTGTTTATCAAAAAACGCCTTCTGTGTATCAAGCTTAGCCTGAAGCGCTGCGAGTTGTTGTTTCCCTGCCTCTACCTGCTTTTTGTCCGCTTCGAGCTGAATAATGTCGTTGGTAATGTTTACAATGAGGTTCTTGTCATCGTCCACAGAAATGGCTCTATATGCAAGTCCACGCACCACGTCGCTCGCCCGCCCCGAAGATAGGAAGACCATAAACGGGTTATAAAGCTGCATTTTTTTGTAATAATCGCGCACTTTGATAGCTAATATGACGTACTGATTAGCGATGGAGTGCTCGCGCAGAGTAATGCTGTCAGAAAGGTTCCGGATCTTACCTTCTGCTGCCGTTATCTGTCCTTGCAAACTTTCAAGTTGTTTTGAAAGGTTATCTACTTGGCTCTGAAGTGGCTTTGTTGCATTGACTGATGCTTGTAACTGGCTATTGAGGTCGTCAATGCTGCGTCCCAAACAGTCATAGTATGCTTGACTCCTCTGGTCGTAGTTATCACAGTTGTCTGCCACAGCTGGGCCGTGTGCTAGAATAACTAGAGACAATCCGACTAAAATAGCGACAGCAATATGCAGCAACTTTACCGGGCGCGGAAACATAGATCCATCCTATCATATATCCCAAGCATCTTCGTTGCGCTCGCGATTACCTGCACGATCGTCGCACCCAAGGCTTACGCGGCCTGCTCCAATATTGCTGCTAGCTCGTGCGACCCTAGCTCTTCTCAGTCCTTTTTTTGCTCTATCTCTCGTTCGGGAACGGGTAGCGTAAGTCGATACTGTTGCGCAGGCGCCGCAGACTGCAATCAGCTCATGCAAACGGCTCAAACACAACCGTCCGGTGCGCTTACTGGAACACCTCACGTCCAAACAGATCCACAAGGAACGTGTGGCGATGGCAAGATTGACACTGCCATAGGATGTATTCCGTACAAGCCCGGGACATTTACACCAGACCTTCTCACATTCGCTTCAGGCATAGCGGGAGCAATCGCGTTGGTTGTTATGTTATCGGCGACAGTCCAAATAATGACGGGAGGCGGAAACCCAGAGGCGGTAAAGAAGGGAAAAGAACTATTTGGTGGCGCAGTTATGGGAATTATTTTTATAATTTTTGCAGTTGTACTCCTTCGAATCGTCGCGGGTGGTATCATTCAATTACCAGGGTTTTAATATGCAATTAATACCACGCGCCTTCGCTATAGATTACGGCACTTCTCAATACGGAACCCTCAATAGTACGCTGGGTCTTAAAGGTAGCCTTGCCTCGGGAAATATTGGTAGCATCATTTCCGTTTTCTTACCCTATCTCCTTACATTAGCCGGTATCATCCTTTTTGGCATGCTTATCTTTGGTGGTTTTACCATGCTAACCGGAGCTGCTGAAAAGGACGCCGCTGAAAAGGGAAAGTCCATGATCACCAACGCCGTGATCGGCTTTATTGTTATCTTCGCCGCCTACTGGATCGCCCAGATTCTCCAGGTTATCTTCAAAGTCAGCATCGTCTCGTAAAAACTGATCACGCCCACGCTCACAAGTTGCAAAACAGGAGCGCAAGTGGCGGGTAGCCCGAGTTCTAGGTCGCTGCGACACCAGTCGCAGATAGACCGAGTTTTGCGTTTGGGAGTGGGGGTGCGATCAGCATAAGCCTACTTCCCAAATCTCCGTTGTCTCTTCTGGTACTCTGCAATCGCCTCGTCAAATTTCTCTGGCGTAAACTCAGGGAAAAGTGTCTCGGTAAAGTAGTACTCTGCGTATGCGGCTTGCCACATAAGGAATCCACTCATGCGCTGCTCCCCTCCCGTACGAATGATAAGGTCCGGATCCGGCATTCCCGCCGTATCCAGATACTTCTCAAATTCACTCTCTTCTAGAATCTCTCTTCTAGAATCTGATGAGATTTTGCGGATAGCCCGCAAAATCTCATCTCTCCCCCCATAGTTGAGAGCAAATGTCACGATAATTTTGTCATTTTTCTCGCTCGCCGCCATCGCCTTCTTCATTCCCTCTTGTATGTCGAGGGAAAATCGACTCATATCCCCGATCATTCGCAACCTCGCTCCTTGCTCGATAAATTTTTTTACTTTCGTCACAAGTGCATTGCGAAACATATTCATTATTCCATCTACTTCAGTCTTTTCTCTCCCCCAATTCTCCGTCGAAAATGCCCACAGGGTCAGGTACTGGACCCCCATCTCCCCCGCCCGCTCTATTAAATTTTCAACAACGTGATCTATCGCATATTGGTGTCCAGCAACAGCAGCTAAACCTTGTTTTTTCGCCCACCGCCGATTCCCATCCATGATGATCGCCACATGTTTTGGAATGGTATTTCTGTCTAGCATATGTTCCTAAAACAAATGTTGTTCAACAAGCCTTGCCCCCTCGCCTATCCCACACTCTATAATCGTTTTTATCCCACCTAACTGTTCTAGCTCCGCCTTTACCCTCGTCACGTCTTTCCCCTGACACACTACGTGGACATGGGGACCTGCGTCCACAGTAAAAAATGCCATTACCCCTCTCTCGCGCAAAGACAAAAGTTTCTGAAAAACCTCTACCGTCACTCCCCGCCAATACAAAATATTAGGTGTCTCTGTCATACAAAGCGTATGTAGGCGGAAACATTCATCTTCAACAACCTTCCCAAATGCCCGCCAATCACCCGCACCCATCGAGGCCTGCAATTTTTTTATATTTGCCTCTGCCTCCCTCACCGCTATCTGGAAATACGGACTCGTCGTGGCGAGAGCCATCCCCTCCGTACTCCCCACCTTTTTAGCCGATGTGTCCTCCGCCATAACCAGCAGAACACGTATATCCCAATCCTTTGGGTATTCAATCTGTTCTGCATACGAAGTTTCATTACTTGTCCCAGCATGCCATACAGAAACACCTCCCGGAACCGACCTACTCGCCGACCCCGACCCCTGCCGCGCCAAAATTGACAACTCCTTCTCCGACAGTTGCAGACCTGCAGCAGCTGCTGCTGCTGCCGAGAGGGCTGCAAAACCCGACGCCGACGATGCCATTCCCGCCGCCTTGGGAAAACTATTTTGTGATACTACTTTTGCTTTTGTGGTAATCCCCGCCAGCAACCGCACTCTGTCCAGATGCTTCGACACTTTTTCTACTTCCCCCACCTCAAACCCTTCTCCCACTAAATCAACCTGGTCCGCCGTAAGATTCTCTTGAAATTCTACCGTTGTTGTTGTAGTAAGGTTGTCGAGCGCTATGGCCGCAGACGAATTCACCGGTAACCGCAACTTTTCATCTCCCTTCCCCCAATACTTCACAAGCGCGATATTGGAGTGTGCCTTAGCAGTTTTTTTCATACTTCCAATCTTACTCCCTCGGCTCCCGTTTTTACCTTCAGCCACGCACCGCCAGCCTCCTCAATTGCTTCGCCGGCAGCGTCCCGCAACTCAGGTGAAACCATGGCAATCATGCAATCGCCTCCACCGGCACCAGACAACTTTGCCCCATACGTTCCCGCTTTACGTACGCTGCGGATAAGTTGGTCGAGCATGTCTGAGCTTACATTGAGCGTTCCCAAAAGTTCTTGATTACGATCCATGAGTTTTCCCAACTGTACAAAATTGTTACCTTGAAACGCAATTTTTGCCCGTTCCACCAGTGTAGTTATGTCACCAAAAACCGAATCCACCCACTTCTCCCGACGCTTCAGTTCTGCCACTTGCCGCACAATAGTTGGCGTGTCCGCTTTTATCCCCGTATACCCCACGACAAGCGGCAACTCTCCGGTAAAAATTGATTCAATAACCTTCCCTGGCGTCACATAGTAAATCGTTCTGCCATAAACAGACGCAGCCACGTCGAATCCACTTCCAACACCTTGCACGTCAAGGACCGCTCCATACGCTTCATCAAAAATGTCTCGTTTACTCATCTTTAAACCAAAATACTCCGACAGTGCGGCTGCTGTCGCAACCGCAACGGCCGCACTCGACCCGAATCCAAAAAGCGAAGAAAAGTCCGACTCGGTGGTGAGCGTTATCCCCGAACAAATCGAATATCGCTTGTACACACGTTTAATAAGATGTTCCACAAAAGTCATAGACTTGGGTACCTCACCCACACCAAGCTGACTCAATTTTTTGTGGTACTCGTCGAGACCCACATTGGGGGATTTTACATGTATCTCTCCCTCACCGTTCGGCCCCACAGCAACACGTACTCGCTGGTCCACTGCGGTAACAATGCACGGAGCACCATACACGACAGCGTGCTCTCCCATAATCATGAGTTTGCCAGGTGCCGATGCAATCACTTGTCTCATAGCCCCCCTACCGTCGTCTCGAAATAATCGATTTTGCTATTATCCAAAAAATTCTTCATTTTTTCTACGTCCGGCGAAAGCACCATCATCATCCCCGATCCCTTGCCTACCCCGCCCGCACCCACTATTTTCACGCTCGCCCCCATGCCTCGAAGGGTTCCGCTCAGATCTTTTGCCTTTTTTCCCACAACTCCCAAAAGTTCAAGAAGTTTTCCGTTTTCGTCAAAAAGTGTGGTAACGTCACTTCCCTTTTCGAGTCCCGCTTGGATACTCGCTGTTACGTCTGCAATTTGTTCTATCACTACCGGAGCCTTCGGATTTGCCGCCACGAGCTCCACCATCTCCCTCGTAGTCTCAATCGGCTTTCCCGTATTAACAAGGAGAAAAGAAAGCGGTCTCGCGATGTGTAAGTGCTTGATCGGTTCACCTTTTATAAAACGGATGAGCCCACCATACACGACTGCAGCCGGATCCACGCCAGAAGGGTTACCGTGTGCAACTCTCTCGCACTCCATAGTCAGCGAAAACAGCTCGTCCTTATCTGTAACGGGCTTACCCAAGAGATCACGGACCGCCATAATCGTCGCCGCTCCCACCACTGCACTCGACCCGAGCCCCGAACCAACCGGTAAATCCCCGTGAATGAGGAGCGACACGTATTCGTCGCCACCGGCAACCTCCCGAGCCTTCTCGACAATTTTATTGTAGTGCTGAGGACTCCGTACTCGCTTTGCACGTACGTACACTCCCTTATCTATGCTCGCGACCAGGGCCGGCTTCCCATACACCACCGCATGCTCACCAGAAAGTATCACTTTCCCAAAAACGCTCACCATTCTAGCCACCGAATCCTGATTGTTCCGGATGAGGCGGATGGATAGACAAATAGCTTTCATGGTAACCGTCTGCGGGCTCCAAACGACCATCAATCATGCATAAACCATTTCCATCAAGCAATTCCCGTATAGTATCCAAAGCTTCCACTCCCCCCTCTTGCTGCAAGCGAAGAACTTCTTCGAGAATTGCATTAGCATCAGACATAAACCCCTCCTTACATCTCTATGGGCAAAAAACGGTGTCGCTAAAAGCCAGAAAATCATTCGCCAAACACAACTTCAGTTCGCGAATCCCCAACAATCATCTTAAACCAAGGCGCATATATATCTGGATTTTTCGCAATATCCCCTTTTAGTTCTCCCCACTCCACCCATCGATAGTCAGCCGCCTCAGCCGGATCAGGATACACCACGCCGTCATACTTCCCCACAATTACGGTGTCGAGCTCATTCTCGCACCACCCCTCAACGTCCTGCGCTTCGTATGAAAACCGATACAGTGTTCGCAACTCTTGTGATTGCACCGCTGTTCCCATCTCTTCGTTCGTTCGTGTCGCCGCCCGCACCAGGTAGTCTTCGCCATGTACCATGTTGTAGCAGCAGGTATTTGCCCACAGCCCACAAAAAACCGGCTTTTCTTGTGATCGTAGTTGCAGAAGTAGCTCTTTTTTCCCTCCCCGCTCGCGATACAAAATTACCGAAAAAGCTCTATGTTTTATACCTCCATCACGATGTGCAACAATAAGTGGCGTCTCACCGAGTTCATTGTCTTGTTCGTCAACGGCAACAGTCTTCCTCGCCGCGTAGGGAGTCTGCTGGAGTTCTTTCACCGTCTTTCGTAAATACATGTGGACATTATCGCACAACGTTTTATTCTCCAGAGGGAGCAAGCGTTGCCACTATTTCTTCATTCCCCATCTTTTTTACCCAAAATCATTTCTAATAGTGCGGGCGAGGCGGATCGAAGAGCATTTTGCAACGCTTCAACCTCTGGCGGCATCTGAGTGCCCTCAAACCAAACAAACTCCGTCTCATCAGGGAGGGCGGGGCTACTCTCAGCCTCAACATTTCGCGGACTCGCACCAGTAATATGTAATCTCAGCGTCCAAGAATCGACAGGCATACCACTACTGTCGCCTATTGGCAAAAAATCATTTCACGCGGAAGAATCGGTAGATCAAAGCCAAAAGCAACCCCTGCCACAAGAGAAGCCCAATGAGCGTACTCCCCAAGACAAATGCCACCAATTCACGTGTTATTCCATAAAGATTAAAAAAATGCGATCCCACTCGCCCCACCACAAACAACGCGAGCAAGAATAACGTAGGCGACAACGTAACGGGTAGGAGTACTCTATCCCCAAGCACCATTCGCTTAATCGACTGGTAAGGGTGAATGGCAAGCCCCGCCCACGTAGTCATCCACACATAGGCGATCCATGCTCCCACCGCACGGTTGCTGCTCATCGAAAACCTCCAAATAGCCCTAAAATCAGCGTCCGAAACTGCTCCCCCAACAATAGCCGAAATGCGATATATAAAATTCCAGATGCAGGCACCAACACCCGCCAGGGGTTTACCACCAACCACTCACCTACCCCCACAGCCCATCGGGGAAGAATCTCGGTTTTCGACAATTTCCGCTGCTCGTGTGCTTTCTGCTCAAGAGCTCGAAGAAACGCCTGTTCATCCTTGTTCATACGCCGCCGCGAATGCCTGCCGTGCTCGGTACAAGAGCGACTCCGTCGCCTTAAATGACAGGTTCATTTTTATAGAAATCTCTTTTACACTCATCCCGAGCTCATAGCGGTAGGACAACACATCCTGATATTGCACGCCCACAGTGTGATATGCCCGCATAAACCGCATGCGTAATCTGCTCTTATATGAGGCAAATTCCGGTGAAAGCATCTCCGACACAATCGTCTCAAAGAGTGGGCTCGTCTTCTCGACTGCTTTGCGCACATAATACTTCCGCCAGTAATCGGCCACCTCGTGTCGCGCAATCGAAAGAAGCCATGTTGCAACACTCGAATCGCCGCGGTACAAGGCAAGTGAATCAAACGCCGACAAAAAAACATCTTGCAACAAATTTTCCGCTATATGTTCATCTGGCAATTTTGCCAAAAGATAACGGCGAACTCCGGGCGCATATCGGAGATAAAAGCGCGTTGCCGCCCCCCGCTTACCTTGCAACACTTCCTCAACAATTATCTCCATACCCGCTATTCTACCCCCCCCATAAACTGGCCGAGAACGATTTTTGTGCATACGTTAAGAAACTTTGAGCGAATTCTACTCTAAATGCGAACATGGATCTGGGCGAGCGTCGCTGCCCAGATCTCCGCGAGCAATAAATTGAGCGAAAAGTTTTAGGAGCAACAATAAAATCGTGATTGGCCAGCTCAACCTGCTATAATTTCCTCACTATGGCCGCTACTGGTTTCAATCTCGGCGACAAGCTTCTGTTCCAGGGCAATTCCACTGCCACCTCTACCTACCCCAATGCAAGCAAGCTGATAAACGCCATCCTCCCCAACGTCTACGTTGCTGCTGGCCTTGTTATCTTTTTTATGATCGTGTTCGGCGGCTTTACCATTGTCGCAAACGCTGGGAACTCAGAAAAAACCAAAGAAGGAAGTAAAATCATCACATCTGCGTTAGTTGGTTTATTGGTACTTTTCGGATCATACTGGATCATCCAGATTATTCAAGTTGTTACAGGAGTGCAGATCCTCAACAGTGGTTTATAATAGCGCCTATGGCAAGTGTATTTGGTGGCATCAACAACCCTTTACCGTCCACGAGTTATGGCTCGGTCAACACTGGCCTTCCCCTTTTCATCTCCAACGTAGTTAAGGTTATCTTCGCCGCTGCTGGCCTTTTTGCCTTTTTCAATCTCATGTACGCCGGTTTCACCTACATAACCAGCAATGGCGACCAAAAGAAGATAGAACAAGCCATTTCATCCATCAATATGTCGCTGATTGGCCTCATAGTCATGGTCGCTGCAGCCGCCATAACCGGCGTCGTCAGCTTCCTACTTTTCGGTTCCGCAACCGCCATTCTGCAGCCCAGTATCACGGGTCCGGGGAGCTACTAACATGGCAAATATAAACTTTAGCCAAATCACAACTCCCGGCGGATACCAGCCCGGTGGTGGCTCTGGTGTCGCCGCCTACACTAACCCACTCGAAAAAATCATCAGCAACTCTCTTGCCATCCTGACCATCGTAGGCGGGCTTGCCTTTACTCTCTGGTTTCTCATGGGTGGACTCAACTGGATTACAGCCGGTGGCAAAAAAGATAAGATCGAAAACGCCAAAAACATGATGACCAATGGCGCCATTGGAATGATCATCATTACCGTTTCTTACTCCATTGTATGGATCGTTGGGAAAGCCCTAGGTGTCGACATTCTGAATCCAGGCACACTTATCCAAAGTATGACCTTTAAATAATATGAAAAAACTCATTGCCTTCCTATCTCCCATCTCCTACCTCCTATCTCCTACAGTCGCTCATGCCACAATAACCAACGTCGCCGTTCCGGGTGGGGGTGGCGGAG
Organism: bacterium; assembly: GCA_021788365.1. Classification (GTDB taxonomy): domain Bacteria; phylum Patescibacteriota; class Microgenomatia; order UBA1400; family UBA12108; genus JAJYKS01. Next base: position 32,089 of record JAJYKS010000003.1, on the reverse strand, counting down.
ATCAGGGGAAACAATTTGCCGTAACCGTTGGTACCCTATGGCAAACAATCATTATTGTCGGTGGTCTCGCATTCATGATGTACTTCCTCTGGGGGGCGGTAAACTGGATCCTCTCTGGCGGCGAAAAGAGTAAATTAGAAGACGCAAAGAACCACATCACACAGGGCCTGATTGGTCTCGCCATTCTCGTTGCCTCATATGTCATTATCAAATTCCTCCAAGCAGCACTCGGGATCGACCTATTAAACGTTAAGTGGCCAACAGCGGGTTGAGGACATTAATAAATATAAAAATAGCCCGAAATCCCGAGCGACAGTCGAGGGAATGAAGGAATAATATATGGCAGCAAGCAGCTTTGACATAAACATTGGCAGTGAAGTCCAGTCTCGCGTCGCCGTTAACAGTTCGCTCGGCACATTTGTCTCAAAATCCATCTCCGCCGTCATCATGGTTGCAGGACTCGCCACCTTTATCTATATGATCTACGGCGGTGTTCAATGGGTAACCTCGGGCGGCGAAAAGGGAAAGCTAGAAGAGGCAAGAAATCGCATTACCAACGCCATCTTGGGTCTAGCCATCGTAGCGGCATCCTGGGCCATCTTCCGTCTCATCGACTATTTCTTCGGCATCGGAATCACAAAATAAAATAAATTGACAACAGGCGTATAAAAAAATAAACTACACACATAAAGGAGGAAATATATGAATCTTATCCCAGTAGCTCTAGCTCAAGCACCAGCAGCCCCCGACCTATCCGTCAACAAGCCTGACAACGTCCAGATTACCAACATCGGCACGCTCATTCAGGGTGCCGTCCAAGGCGCACTCTTGATAGCCGCCCTGCTCGTTTTTGCCTACCTTATTTGGGGTGGCATTCAGTGGATCACCTCTGGTGGTGACAAGGGGAAGACACAAGAAGCACGCGATCGCATAACGGCCGCCTTGGTTGGTCTTGCCGTCGTTGCCTCCGCATGGGCTGTAATGCTTATCATTCAATACTTCTTCGGGATTTCAGTATTGAATGGCAACATCAACCCCCCGAAAGCTTACTAAGTAACTCGCCAAAAGGGGAGCGTGCAGAGCAATTTTCAGCGCGGAGCGTCGAACTGGTTGTTCCAGTAAGCTGTGAGCACTGCAAAATTGTGGCGCACGCGACCAGGTGGGTCGGTCTTTCATTTGAGAACACGGCGAGACAAAACATCATTGACCACTTCTTCCTGCTATAATCTCTCCATATGGCAGTCGGTGATGCAGCACAACTATCAGACCTTCCCACGTACTTTGGCAACATCTTGTCCGCAGCGATTCCCCTAATCGGAGTCATCGCGTTTCTAATGATTCTTTCGGGGGGATTTAAAATCCTAACTGCCGGCAGTGATACAAAAAATCTCGAAGCGGGAAAACAGATTATCACGCTCGCTGTCGTTGGGATTGCGCTTGCCATTATTTCATGGCTGGTGTTACTCGCCATTCAAACAATTACCGGCGTACAGGTTACCCAGTTTAAGTTTGGTTTTTGATATGCGCTCGATACGGTTTCGCATCCTAGCTACAACACTACTCCTTCTCATTGTGTCCCTTCTCCACGCCACCAAGATATTTGCAATCGATCCGGCAGAACCGACAACCGATGAGTTCTACAAAAGCTTCTTTCCCCTCTACCGTTTTATTAAACCAACAAACCTCATCGTCTTCGAAAATCAGGATCGCAATCGACGCTATCCCCCGCTCCACATATGCCACGATCAGCGCGCCAAAACATGCCAGAGCGAGACAGACTGTACCGGACCGGTAGATCTTTGTACCAACAATACCGATAACACGGCCAGATCAGACGTCATGGGCGGGCGTCATGGGCAATGTGTAAAAGTTATCCCCAAGGAGTACGACGCCAATGGAAAGCTTATCCCTGTCGATCCTGCAAGCATCGAAGGAAAATGTAAATACACAGGTATACCCACGAGTAGCGACGCCGTCCAAAGCACCGACTTCTCAAACCCTACTGGCCCCGACTCATCGTCCACATCGTCGACAACGCCTACCGATTCATTGGGAAATGTACTCGTCTACCCCAAACTACAAAACGAGGCATATCGCTACGATTACAACTCAAGTTCTGACAATGTAATCACAAACGGCATGTTGGACCTATCCCTGACAATGTGTGACCGCCTCGTTCGGCAGGCCATTGTGGTAAAGCAGGCTGCGTTTACAAAGGACACACTCGCCGGCACGGGGGAGTGGCCCCTAGGCTGGGTGAATTGGAATTTCCAGACTCCAAATGGCAAGACCTTGATCGAAATAGCTCGCGAACTACCGGGCAACGTCGGTGGCGACGCATATGGGATTACCTACGCCCACGAGCAATTTCTAACAACCCTCGGGGGTGAAAATATCGACACATCCGCGGCGGAAAAAGACCTTTGTAACACCTACTACGAAAACCCTACAGCCACTTGGGCAGTCGACCTATCCCAAGCACCCATGTATCCCCCATCAAACGAGCGTGGATACACGCGCAAATCAGTTTGTCTATGGGCTTGGTGCTGCCCAGGATTAAAGTGTCCATTCCCCTATTTTGCAAAGTCAAAAGCGCTCTATACAGACCCCACGGTTCACCAGGCATGGGCTGCCGCCATGGATGACCTCTTTACTACATTTCCACTCGACCAAGCAATGAAGATCTTTCAAGACATTGTTGTTAAAAACCCGCTCGCAAGATACTTCTTAAGCACACTACCTGCCGGCATACCATCAAAAATCACCGCGAAATTAGACGTCGAACTCCACGACAACGTCGTAAAATGTGGAGACGCGACCAAGCCCGTAACGTTTCATTATGTTGCGGACAACTACAATCCACTTACGCTCAACAAACTAGGATTTATTTATGACTATCAAGATTCTATGGATAGTGACTGTTATAAAATACAACCAGCCGATGTGACCAAAGAAAGCGGTGGAGCGTACACAACATCCAACATAATCCAGGACTTCCTAAACGCCATCTATCCCCGCCCCACCGACATGGTAGACATGGTAACGTTCCACTATCTTAGTATTCCTGACTTGATGGGTCAGAGTTTAGCCGACCTCCAACAAATGGTCTATAACACCCGCGACACAGAGCCGACCCTCACACAAGCAGCAGAGCACAACAGCAACATGTCTAATACGGTAAACGACCAGGGAGTTTTTCCCTATGCCGGGAAGCCTATGAGCATAGCCAACTCCCAGCGGGCGGTGGGCTTATTTACCTGTAGCGATCCTGACTACTCCGCCCCGCTCTCAACCTCAATAGAGGCTTACGCGCTTGGTACGCGTATAGGGTGTCAGCAGGCGACAACTACCGCAGGACTTTGTGACGGAACCAAATTTGCAGCGCTTATTAAAGATTCTTCCTGGCAAGCACCGCTTCTAGAGGCTACAAACGTCGTCAAAAATTCCGCCATGTTTGTTGACGGCAAGCTAAATCCCAAACTCGAGTCAGCGTACGCTGCCGCAGAACAAGCAACGGGTATCCCTTGCGAAGTAATCGCCGGCATCCACTTCGAAGAGGGAAGCTCCGCATTCACCGACGGCGGGGATCCCACTACCGTTTCTGTACAAAATGGTGGGGCCGCAAGTCGAGATGGCGGATTAGAAACATCTGCCATAAACGCAGGGAAAACACTCCTGAATCATCCGCATAGCAACACCCAAGAACTTATTGGCGATATCTCAGACTTCAACGGTGGGGGGAACAGCAACTGCCAGCTGGGATACCCCTTCCCCATACCCTTCAGTGGCTGTCCGCGACAGTTTATTGGCGACGACGACCCCTACGCCACCAACATGCTAGACGCTCGTCACACAGACATGTATTTGCTTTATCATGGTGATCTCACGGCCGGCCAGCCGACCCCCTACGGGAATGATCGTCCCGGTGCCTTTGCCGTCGCACTCGCCGTTTACAATCTCGCAACCAGTCAAAACGCGAGCGCAGCCGCGTCAGCCGCACCGACACCCACACTTTCACCAAGGGGGACCATCAACCCTCACGGTCGCTGTGGCGAGAATGCAATTGACACCGCACTTGGATGCATCCCTATAGGGAGTAGTCTCACAACAGTGCTCCTCACCTTTGCGGGTGGCATTGCGGGCGCGATTGCCTTAATTGTCATGTTCGTGGGCACAGTACAGATTATGACTGCGGGTGGAGATCAGGAAAAGATAAAGAAGGGTCGTGAGCTTTTCACCGCCGCGGTTACGGGTCTTCTCTTCCTTATTTTTGCGGGAGTACTACTACGAATAGTGGCAGGCAGCATTATTAAGCTACCAGGATTCTAAGCTATGAATACCGAAGTAAAGATTGTGTATCAAGAGCTACTCAAAAATAAATATGTCCGGATTGCTATAGGTGCCACGCTAGGTATCTTTGTACTTATTTTATTTTTTTCACCAAAGTCTCCAAGCTCCTCTAATACGGGCGGGTCTACAACGTCAAGCATGCGTACAGTTTCGCCTAGCTCGTTTCCCACTTCACCTACGTCAGGAGGTGATTACGTTTCGACGATAAGCGACAAACTCCCCATCCATCTTGGCGCCTATAAAACGTCGGCGAATATAGAAGTAGATATCGACATTTTTAGCACCGATACAAGCGGGGGCAGCACCGTATATTTTGAGATCTACGGCTTATCCTACGCCAACCCCGACAGTTCCCCATTTACAAATCCCAACGTCAGCGCTTTCAAAGATGGCTACAGCGAGGGGTTAACGCTCATGAAAAACGCTGGGATCGACCCCACCAAGCTCACGTTCATATATAGCGACATCCCCTATATCCAAACAACCACTTCCGCTTGGGTACAAAAGCTGGGACTCCACCCGTAGGGTGTGCTAGAATTCACTATATGAAGCGCTTGGCTTATTTTTGCCTGCCACTATTTGTAGCACTCTTTTCAACATTTTTCGTCGCTCAGCCGGTTCACGCGGCAAGCGAGCTAGATAGTCTCAATTCGCAATCCATCAGTCTCGTTCCCTACATGCTGGGAAGGCCATCATCCTCAACAAAGTGTAGTACACCATACCCATCCGATCCCACGCGGCCAGGACTCACCGGGACAATTATTGCTTCGCTTACAACACAAGTGGTGGGACTACAAGACGGCTGCGGCAATCAGGTTCTTACCGGCCTAGTCCCTCAGAGCGGGAATTTTGTCGCCTATCTCTATTCAGACCCCATGATGCCCTCGAGCAAGGAATACATCGCCGACCTACTAGGCAACACCGGCCTTTCCCCCGTGCAGCACGCGTTCGCCCAAGGTACGGGGTACACGGCCATGTCCCCATTCTTACCATTCTGGAAAGTATTTCGTGACGTTGCCTACTCTCTATATATCATCATGTTTGTGGTTGTCGGCATTATGATCATGCTGCGAACAAAGATTAGCGGTCAAACGATCGTCACCATTCAAAGCGCCCTCCCCAATCTTCTGATCACCCTCATCCTCATCACCTTTAGCTACGCCATCGTCGGCTTTATGATCGACCTCATGTATTTTCTTATCTATTTCCTGGTGTACCTCGTCGCGGCTGCGGGCATCATTTCCGACCCCACCAAGCTCATTACCCGCTTTATGTCCTATTCCGCTTGGTCGGTAATCTTTGCAGGAAGAAATAGTATTATCTCAGCGGTTGCCGCCTCTATCAGGGCCGTTTTATCAGGACTTGGCACCGGTGTGCTAGGGGCTGCTGGCTCGGTAGTTGGGTTTGTCAGTATCTTTGGGATAGGTTATCTTATAGTCGCGATCGCCTTCGCCATAGCCATGCTAAAGCTCATGTTTGCACTGGTAAAAGCGTACGTTATGCTCATCGTACAGACCATAACAGCCCCGCTCCAACTACTCATGAACGCCATGCCTGGTAGCAAATCGTTTAGTACTTGGCTAAAGACAACCGCCAGCTACCTCATTCCCTTCCCGGTTGCAGCCGCCATGTTTATTTTTAGCGCCATCCTCGTAGGCAACCCCACCGACAAAACAATCCTAGGCTCACTCGATCCCCGCGACGCAAACCCCTTTGGGGTTAACCAATCGGCCGCACTCTATCAAAACCGCGATAAAATCTGGTTACCGCCATTCACGTTAACCGACGCCAACCTCTACAACTCCGACGTTCTGACGCTCATTGGTTTCTTTATCTTTTTGATGACTCCAGCCGCGGTCAAGATGGCGCAAGATTGGCTACAGGTAAAGGAGTCTCCATACACCGCCGAGGCATTCGGCAACACTCTCGGTGGATATGGATTAGCAATGAAGTACCCGACAAGCTGGATCAACACCGCCAGAGAAGAGGGCCGTCAACGACACCTCATGGAGTACCAAGCAAAGCTATTGGGTGGAAACCTCTCAAAAACACAGCAAAACACCGCCCAAAACCAAATCAAAAAAGAAGAAACTTAAACTTTAATATTCATTACTTTTTTAAATTCTTCCCAAAAATCCTTGTTTGCCTTCCTGGTAATCCACCAGAAGTCGTCTACATCCAGGTGTAATTTGTCAACAAACCAGCCCCTTGCCAAAGTAAAGGGCGTCAAAATCGGAACATATCCCCACCGGAATCCAGTACCAGCAACTCCCGCGCCAAAATACATCTCCCCCTTATAATCACGCATCCTCTTTTCAAACGTTTCTGGTCGCATCTGCCCCCTCTCGTAAGCTTGCTCCCACAAAACGGGGCGCATCCAGTCGGGATCACGATGTCTCAGATAGTAGCCAGCCAGAGAAGTACGCGAAAGCGCTCCTGGCAAAAGCCCTTTCAGAGACAACTCAAAGTCGCCCTCCAAATCAATCTTTGCCTTTTCTCCTTTTTGGTCAACGTTCAACCACCCCTTGCCGCCTTTAGTTTTAGGTTTTCTTATACCGAGCCAGGTCCGCTTATTCATCTTTTCCATCACAACGTCAATATCTTCCATAAATTTCTCCGAGCCACTAAACGCGTCAATGTTTTGCGACGCTTCAAACGCAGATTCGTCATTTGTTGCATTCATACTCAACTTGATAGCTGCCCCGTACACCCCCGCATAATTCTTCGGCAAGTACTTCGTGTAAAAATCTCCCACCCTCTTAGATCGAAACCCATTCCACTCAAAATACTTATATCCATAATTCTTAATTACATATTTAAACTTTTCTTTCGGATCAGTAATGTTTTTCCTTTGGAAAATTTGCTCAAAGTCGTAGCCACTCGCCTCACTTAATTTTGTATAATCAACATGGTCAATGAATCCTAAGTCGGCGGCCGACCAACTATTCAATTGTCTCTCAGCAATCTCCTGCGTTTCTTCGATCATCCTAATTTCATCAGTATCGCGATACTTTCCATCTCGATGTGCATCGCTGTCGAACATAGCCGGCTTCCAAAAATTGACCCACTGCTTAGCCCACTTAGCTCGATTGGACAAATTTGCCTCGGTTTCAAAGAAATATTTGTCGGCGCCCGGATTGGCGCCCGGCTCACTACTCTCTAAGCAAAAATGCGGCACTGTCTCCTTGCGTGCATACGCAATCGACGATACCATGGCCATATCTACTCCACCGTCGTAAGCGTCCAAAAACTCAGCAAATTTATTATTGGGGACATACCGCGCACAAAACTTCCATACGGTATTTTTATGATACTTATAGGGAGCCTCACCCCCAGGGGGATTACAAAACTCGAATCCACCCCCGCTAATCACTTGGTTTACGGCCACCTCGCCATACCTCAGCTGGATAGACTGCATCACCTTTACTAAATTTGTATAATACTGACCATATACATCAAAGATATTTTCGTGTTTTCTGTCATGAGCAGACGTACCAATAGCCGCTATTCTCTTTGTATGTGTATTTGCATCTATCTCTCCCATGTCCAGCTGTCTATCCAGCACCCATTTCATATAATCATAAAAAAATTCCATTCGTTGTGGCTTACTTGTAGCATCGTGCACGCCGCTATTAAGCTCTCCAGCAGAAATCGCGTTCAACCAGCTTCGCTTTCCATCCCTCACTCTTGAGTATCGCTCGGAAAAATCTAGCATATCCCGAAGGTCAATTTTTATTATTTCATCCCCTATCTCACCCGTAGATCCCCTCTCTCTTACCGTCTCGTGAAATCTAAACAAAGATGAATAAACAGTATCATCCTCTCCTTGACCCAACAGGGCGAGTGCGGCGCCGGCAAATGACTCTACGTCTCCACCCTTTTTCCACAACGCCTCCTTTACATATCCCATTGTGTATAGACGGAATACCGCATCCTTCGCCCAAGCCAGATCCCCCCGACTCCCTGGATGCGCCGCCGATTCCATCAAAGCCTGATACAACATAGCTTTAGGTGACCTGGAAAAGGGTATTTGGTTTACTTCTGGCACTATCGCCGACACGTCACGCGCTAGTTCTGACATTACTCCAAAGAACTCGTCCGGACCCTTTAGCCACACTATCTGCCCGTCTTCAATCTCCAACATTCCGGCGTCGCGCAACTCCATTATTTTTTCCTGAAAGCTAAACCCCCCCTCAGAACTTTCTGTGTCTAAATTCCAACTCCCTCTCGGGTTGCGCGTCCTTTGCCGCTTAGCCCAATCCGCAAACCCTTGTCCACTACCCATCTCTGCCAGTAAACCAATGTTGGAGGCCTGTTTCTTTAACTCTCGCACCTCATCTGGGGTCAATTCATCTGTGGGAGTAGCTGCTTCCCCCTCATGGACAGCTTCCTCCACCCACGACCGCTTCACCGCCGATGTGGCCTTTTGCACCGCCCTCAAGTATTCCTCCTCGTTCGTAGACAGTATTACCTCTCCCCTTGCCTTCAGAAACAAAACGTGGTTCGCCACAGCAGATGCCTCTCTAATATAGCGCTGTCTGTCCTGGTGAACGCTATCGCTTCCACGAGACCATTCATCCAAATCTATCCCCGTATTTAAATCGCTCCAATTGCTGGTAACCTCCTGTTTAAAATGGCGTAGCCTTCGCTCATCTGCCATTGCTATTTTAGGACTCCTACTATGTAAGTCATTTACAAAGGAATTAATGTCGGCCTCCGCTATAACAGCCGTGTCTATCTTTAGGCTGGGGTCTATATCATCTTGCTGTGGAGTTCCCCTCAGTATTTCCACATACCTTCTGGCCACACCAACCTCTAGTCGAGCGGCTCGTTCCATTTCATTAGCTATCTCACCAGTACCGGGAACTTTCCTCGCCACCTGTTCCATTTCTAGTCCGACGATACGAGATCGCATCCGCCCAAGGTTTGCAGAATCAAAATCATCAACAGACTGCACTAATCGAGTATTTTGTGTTGAATCAATTTCACGCCTCGTGTTAGCGTCAACAATCGCGCGCCTAACCAATGCCGACGCATCCGCCCACCTCGAACTCCTAACAAGCAAACCCACATCTTTCAATAAATCCTTGTCCGGACCTCCAACATCAGCTTGGAATTTCTTTCCTTGTCTTTCCAGCTGTTCAGCGATGACATCAATATCTTTCTGGCCAAAAGAGGCCATTGCCGCGACAGAAAATTGTGTCTCCAGCCTATCAAGGGTCGACTTTATTCCCGTCAGTCCTTTGTCGGCAGATAGCGTACGCAATATGTCTAGAAGCAACAATGTTCTCGTCTGATCAGGGCTTAGTTTACTCGGGCCTTTATCCCTTTTGATCTGTTTTAACGCTTCTTTTACCACGCCATCCGCACCCGCCTCACCAAACCCAGAATGCTGTGCAGCCTCGAACCCTTCTCCCAATTTTTCCTGGATAGCCATGCCCCAGATTATACCATTTTATGCCCTGCAACTGTTAGAATAGCGCTATGGCAACAACCGTCACCGCCGCACAAAGACAGCTGATCCTTTCCCTCCTAAATACCAAAGCAAAGGGAGAGGATACCAAGTATCTCCAACAACTACTGTCCAGAATTAAAAATGGACAGAGCGTTGAGTTCTCCGACACCCTCGTTCTAGACGCCGAAACGGCCTGGGGTATTATCGCCGCTTGGGCGGGGTCTGACGAGATAGGCCTTCCCGTTGGCGATCGTGGCCCAAGCTACGCTCGTGCACGTAGCCTCCTCCGTTATCTTGAAGTAAAAGCCGAAAACATCGTCGCGGGAGGTACCAAAGCCGCCACCAACTATCCCTACATGCAGGAGCAGGCTGCCCACCCGTTGATACCGGCAACCAAGTACGTTCCAGACGCTCGCTCAGCAGCACTACAAAAGTCTCTAGAGCTTAGACGGAAAACGTTAGAAATCCTCAACAGAAAATTCCTTGGGATAATGACGAGCGAGCTTGAAATGAACAAAGCTCTCGCCGGACTAAGTCCCCGAGATCGCAGCCTTGTTGCCGCGATCCTCGCCGCCAATTCATATAATCTTCGCGATACGTCCCCACAAGCATTAGAAGACCTCCCCTCAAAAATCGGCAATCTTCTGCTTCCTCACGCAAACCAAGGAGACATCAACTCCTTTACTCACCGTCTCCACGCAGACGCCATGGAAAAGGATCTTGCCCAAATTACTACGACAATTAACGCGCGCATAAAAGCTATCTATGCCGACGAGTCAGAATACCTCGCCGACATGGGCCGGCTCCGTGCGCTCGCCAGTTTTGCGCCAACCCTTGCAGACCTCGACACGATGGTCCGTAGCGTACTCCCCGACGCACCAGTGAACGAACGAAGGGCGCTCGTCAGCTCTCTGCGCAAAGTCATTGTCACCGCGGGAACGACAAATCCTATGTCAGGGGCTGACATTATTCAGGAGGCTCTAGCTAGCGCTGGGTTTAGATCTCCAACCTTGGAAACACGCCTCGAAATACTTTCCCCTTATGTCGAGGAGATACAGGCCTCGGCGTTGGAGCGGCTCACAGGAACCAGGTTGCAGGATAGAAATCAGCGCGAGATGGCTACCGCCAGGATCGCAGCGCTCGCGGGGGTAAGTACAGAAATTCCATGGACAGACAAGACAACGTTAGACGCTCTCGCCGCGAGCATACTTGCCGAATATCACACCAATAATCCCTTACTTGCCTACCAACAAGAACTTGGCAAGGGGGACGCCGCCGATTTAGGCAAGCTCGGGAACCTCGCGCAGCTCATAAACACCCAGGAAAGCTACGGCCTCTACCACTCGCAAATCGACGGAAACCCCTTCTATGCCGCACGAGAATTTTTTGACAAGCTCACCGGCAATCTCAACGCAACGAGGCGCCCCACGCAGCCTATAGATAAATTCAGAGCAAAAGTATACAGCGCATATCTAAAGGTCGACAAAGTTATTCACTGGCCCACCAGCACCTGGTTTGTGCTTCAAGACAAGTATCCCATCTTGAATCCGTCGAAGTTCATATATGACGGCTGGATCAACATGCAAAAAGGGATTGCTTTAAGAGTCTTTAAGTGGTCCACCACCCTGGGGAAGAAAAACAAATGGTACTCCGGCTTTTTCCGCCAGGTCTCTCAATATTCTAAGCTCTTTTACAAAAACGATGCGAGTTGGCGTCAGGCTAATTTTTTCTTTCTAGAAAAAAAATGGGGAAACATTCTCGACTGGACCGCACGGGGTGCCGGATTTGAATCTTGGGGAGTATTCAAAAAAACCACCTGGAAGGCGGTGTCAAAAGTAATAGCCTCTGCTGGTAATAAGTTTGCCGCCGGGTTAGGAGACAAGGTTGTCAAGATAATTGGTGCGGCAACAAGTGAGGCGGGCATTGGCCTCATCCTCCTTGGAGTACAAGTGCTCTGGGAGGTTGGAAAGTCGGTCATCGGAAAGATCTCCAAATTCCTCGGCACGATCTTCCATGGCGACGCCAGCAATCTATGGGGTGTTGTCCCACTATTTATCGCCAGTATTTTTGCATTATTTGCTGGGATTACCGTTCCGCTCATGGCGGCCTGGGAAACACTAAGGGCACTTGGAAAACTGGTTTGGGACTTTCTCGTCATCACGTTCTATACTGCATTGCTTATAGCCGTGGGGGCAATCGCGGTAGTCAGTATCTTTTTCTATTCACTCAAGGTTACTACCCCGCTCGACTCTGGCACATCATATATTGCTGCTGTCGTTTGTAATGCTACACAGGGGACACAAACGCAAACCACTGGTTCGCCAGCAGCAAACGCCGCCGCATGTATAGCTAGCTACCTCACCCAATTTAACCTAAATCCCCTCACTAAAGACATGGTTGGAAATTCTTGGTGGCAAAAATTAGTGGCAGTCCTAGCAAAAGCGGCCGCAAACGCCTTGGAGGCCTCCGCCATAGGGACAGGTCACCTCCAATGTGTTGGGTTCGTTGCTGCAACGGCCGGACTTGCCTACAATCAAAATTTTCCCCAAATCAATGCTTGCTCATATGTCAACAACGCCCCTTCCGGATATAAATACATTTCAGGAACAGCAGGCATGCGACCTGGAGATTTCTTTGTTATGGGATCTAGTAGTTGTAGTGACGGCTCGCCGGGACACATAGGAGTAGATTGTGGTGACGCCGGAGCGCTTATTACTGCTTGCGACGCTAATTACTCTGCCCCAGGAATAGCTCGCACCAATGGAAAGTTCGAAAAGGCACAAATTACTGGTTATTTACGAAAAGACTAAAATAAAACAATGAAGCAAAAAATAAAAATCGTGTTGGCAGTTGCAATCGGAGTAGCATTTATTGTCTCTCTAATCTACTTATCCAACAAAACCAAGCCCGCCCCATCGCTACCAGCAATCATCACTTCCTCCCCGGGGAATCATACAACTGAAGCAAGTGTTTTTGGTCCGATTATCATTGTCTTCAATCAACCAATCGTCGCAAGCGATGTTACAGCGACCTCTGTCCCTGAAGAATTATGGAGTATTCAACAAAAGGATGCCAACACCATCGAGCTTGACCACCAACTATACCTCAGGGTCGCCAGCGATTATACTGTTACGATTAATGAGAAGGGACAAATCGTCGGAACCATTAGTTTTACTACCGCTCATGAACAAAACGACCCACGCTATCTTCAAGGTTTGCAATCAGACCTCGACAAAAACTACCCGCTCTCCCAGTTCACGCCATACGAAACAGCGCTCTACCGAGTTGTTTATAGCGCCCCGCTCACGCTCGAAATTGATCTAAAAAGCGACACCCTCGACCAAGCGACTGCAATTTCACAGATCAAATCCTGGGTACAGTCTCATGGGATAGACCCGGCAACCCACGCCTACACCGTTGTAGCTCCCTCGCCAACGCCCACACCATCACCCCTACCCTCACCCTCTCCAGAATCGCCGGCAGCACAACAATAGTGTTCTCTTTTGTTAACCCTGTATACTAGAGCCATGCAGCAACACCCCATTCCTCAGAACGTTACACAATATCAGTTCCGCCTTGTGGGAGACATGACGCTCAAACAATTTTTGGAACTAGCTGCCGGGATGCTCGTCGCCTACCTTTTCTATGCGAGCAATCTGATTTTTATATTCAAGTGGCCGCTCGCACTCATCTCGCTTTTTGGTGGAATAGCCTTTGCATTCTTTCCACTCGAAGATCGTCCACTGGACATCTGGGCACTTAATTTTGTTAAAGCCATCTATGGCCCCACCCGTTTCGTTTGGAAAAAGACAAATACCATTCCTGAAATGTTTACCTTCGCCGCCCACATTTTTGTAGATACTCCTACGGCGGTAAAAACACTCAAAGCACCAACGCTTCCCGTACGAAAAACGGTAACAAGCGACCTCTCGACAGAAGAAGCAAAGCAGGTCCACGAGGTCGACGCGCTATTTCAGAAAGTACACATCTCCCCCGCCGTTCCACCAGTTACCATCGTCGAAACCAGTAGCGCCAAGCCCGCAGTAACAATCCGCAAACTAAAAGCAAAAAGTATAGTATTCGATAACAACGCTCCGTCTCCGGCGGCGACCCCGCCCGCGCCACCGTTACGTACGATATCGATCCCCGTGACGCCAACACCCACCGTTGCAGCAGCACCCACAAAAACCCCACAAAGCCCTCCGCCAACGGTTGATGTGGTTTTCTCCCGCCCCACAAGCCCCACTACCGCGCCAAAAGTTGCGTCTACCCCCCTGACAACAATTAAGCTGCCCGCCGCGCCCCAAATCCCCAATGTGATAACGGGAATAGTCGTCGACAAAGGGGGGCACCTAGTAGAAAACGCCATTGTTCAGGTAGTGATGGGAGACGGGATCCCCGCCCGCGCCATGAAAACCAACGGCCTTGGACAGTTTTTTACCACCACACCTCTCGGAAACGGCTCCTATGCCATTGAAGTGGAAAAGGATGGTCTCAAGTTCGCCCCACAATCGCTGACAACCAAAGGAGACATCATCCCCCCCATCCTCCTCCGAGCACAATAATCGGCACACCAGCAAACCGGCGGGTCAGCTAACCAGCTAAACCTGTAAGCCAGGTTTCGGCGATTACTGGCAAGCCGACATACCGACCAACCGATTCGCTGACTTGCCGACCTACTGATATACTGAGTCCGTATGGACAACAATGTCATTGTCGCAACCACTCAGGATCATCTCGACGTAGAAACAATCCAAGATGACCTCGTTATATTAAAAAATGGCACCTGCAGCATGTTAATATCTACTTCCGCCATTAATTTTGGCCTGCTTTCTGAGGAAGAACAAGACGCCACCATCTACGCGTATGCCGGCCTACTAAATTCGCTTAGTTTTCCCATCCAAATAGTCGTAAAATCCGACAAAAAGGACATTAGCTCCTACCTCGAGTTACTAAGCACACAAGAGAAAAAGCTTCACGATCCCGTTTTGCAAGACCGCATGCACAAGTACCGCCAGTTTGTGGAAACAACAATCACCGAACAGAATGTTTTGGATAAAAAATTTTATGTGGTTATTTCCTATCAGATGATCACCCTTTCAGGAAAGGTGGTAATAGACCAAAGTCTTATCGACAAAGCGAAGGCCGACCTCGAGCCAAAGCGCGATCACATTATTAAGCAACTAACGCGCATTGGATTAACAGCTAACCAGCTCAACACCCAAAATCTTATGTCCCTCTTTCACAGCTTCTATAACGCAACGGTAAAGGGGCAAAAATTTGGCACCGCCGCCGACTACGAGCAGCCCGTCGTCGCCCCCAACGTGGCCAGATAGTCGGCAAATCAGCAAATCAGCTAGTCAGCCAATCAGTTAAATCGGTGCATCGGTTTTCCGGCCTCGCTGACAAGCCGACATGCCGGCCCGCCGACTCGCCGACTAGCTGGTATACTGATAGGATATGGCTCTTAACCTGCCCTTTCCATTCATGCCGAAAAAGAAAGACGATACTAGTGGCCCTGCCGTCTCTCAGCCGGTACAAGTTCTCTCACAGGGAACGTCCAACGTCAAAGACATTATCGCCCCAGAAGCCATTGAGGTCGATTTTTCCGATATTAAAATCAACGATACCTACTACCGCACCCTCTTTGTCGCCGGCTACCCACGCTTTGTAAACGCCAACTGGCTTTCGCCACTCATAAACTTTAATCACAGCCTTACTATCTCTATGTTTATTTACCCAGTAGAGGGTAAAGGGGTTATCGAAGACTTGCGCCGCAAGATCGCCGAGATGGAGGCTGAAATAGCGGGCGACATCCAGCGTGGCCGAATCGTCAACATTGACACTCAGGTAAAGCTCGAAGATGCTCGCGCCCTACAAGAACAACTCGCCAAGGGCGCCGAACGCTTCTTTCAATTCGGACTCTATGTTACGATCCGGGACGACAAAAAGGATATGCTCGACCGGGTGACCAATCAAGTAAAAAGTGCTTTGGGCGCGCTCCTCATTGTTGCCAAAACTGCCACGCTACAAATAGAAGATGGCTTCAAGACGACGCTCCCCACCGGCCTCGACAAATTAAAAATTAACCGCAACATGGACACAACGAGCCTTGCCACCACCTTTCCCTTCACCTCAAGTGAGCTGACCGCAAATGAAGGGATTATGTATGGCATCAATGAGCACAACGACTCGCTCGTTATTTTTGATCGCTTTACGCTAGAGAACGCCAACATGGTTGTGTTTGCCAAATCCGGTTCTGGCAAAAGCTACATGGTAAAACTCGAGGTTTTGCGCTCTATGTTGTTCGACACGGAGGTTATTGCAATTGACCCTGAAGACGAGTATCGCAAACTTGCAACAACCCTGGGTGGCACCTATGTTGATTTTAGCTTTAGCAGTCCAAATCGTATAAATCCGTTTGAGCTGCCACAAATGGCTGAGCCGGATGAAAACGAGCTCGCTATGAAAATCATCTCGCTCCACTCACTGTTAAAAATCATGATGGGCGACATGAACCCAACCGAGGAAGCTCTCCTCGACCGCGCGCTGGTTATGACCTATCAGATGAAGGGAATTACGCGCGACCCAGCAACTCACAACCTAGAACCACCGCTCATGGAGGATTTATATAAGGCGCTTGTTGGCATGGAAGAGTCTGTTGCCCGCGGCCTTGCAGACAGGCTAGAAAAATACGTAAAGGGAAGTTTTCAAGGCATTTTTTCACAGAAATCAAACGTCAACTTCGGAAACAGACTCACAGTGTTTGGTATTAAGAATCTTCAAGACGAGCTGCGCCCAACCGCCATCTTTATCATTCTTGACTATATTTGGACCAAGGTAAAGCGCGACATGAAGAGGCGTTTACTGGTAGTTGATGAGGCCTGGTACCTCATGAAATCCGAAGACTCCGCCAACTTTCTCTATAGTATTGCCAAGCGAGCCCGCAAATACTTTCTAGGGCTCACCACCATTACACAAGATGTGGATGATTTTCTTAAATCAGACCACGGGAAGGCTATCGTCAGCAACAGCAGTATCCAGGTTTTAATGAAACAATCGACTTCCGCGATAGAAAACCTTGCTAAAGTCTTCTATCTCTCCCAAGGAGAGCGACACTTGCTACTCACCGCCGAGGTTGGTGAAGCGCTTTTTTTCGCCGGCCAAAACCACGTCGCCATAAAAGTTGTCGCCTCCCCAGAAGAGCATGGCCTAATCACCACCGACCCTCGAGAACTTTTGGCAAAGCAGCAAAAACTAGCCGTGGCCATGGCAGCCAAAATTCCGGACAATCAGCCGGGTAGCACACCAGCAAATCAGCGGGCTAGTGTGCCAGCGAATCAGAATGCCGGCCCGCAAGCAAACCCCGTTTCCACTCCGATTCAGCCGACAAACTGAAAAACCGATTTGCCGACAAGCCGATATACTGACGCACCAAATACCTCTACGCATTTATTGGCATAACAACATACATCCCGGTGTCACTTTTTCCATCGCGGAACATTCCGGGAGCAAGCGAGCCCTTCATCCCGAACCATAGCTCGTCAGCCTCGGCAACGCCCAAATAATCCAGAATATATTTTGTGTTAAATACTATTTCCCCATCTTCGCCGGTAGTGGTAATTGGCACCCGAACCACACACTCCCCTCGCTCGGGACTGCGCGCAGAGATGGTTAGTTCTTTTTTTTCCACCTTCCACCGCATCATATTGGAGTTGTCGCGTGCAAAAATATGGGCAGCCTTAACAGCTTGCAGCAACTCAGCTCGGGAAAGTAAAAGCTCCGAAGTAAACTCCTTGGGAAGAATTTTCCCATAATCAGGAAAGTTGCCATCTAAAAGCTGTGTCACTACCATCGTTTCAGGGGAGGAAAAAAGCAGCTGATGCGACTCGGCAATATAACCAACATCTATGGTTTCGGGGAATGCCGTCCGGGCCACTTCTCCGATTGCTCGAGCAGGAACGAGTAGAGATGTTGCGAATCCGCTACCAGAAGTAACCGGAATTTTTTGTACGGCCAGGCGAAACCCATCTGTTGCAACACAAGTCAATTCCTTTCCCGACTCAAGGAGAACGCCAGTAAGTGCCGGCCGCAAAGTGTCCTTGGCACTTGCAAAGGTTACTCGATCTGCTGACCTCGTCAAGTCCGAGAGCCTAATAGTCGCAACCATAATTTCTTTGGTAAAAACGGGAAGGGTGGGGAACTCCTCAACGGGAAGGGTCTGGAAACTTGCCGAATATGAACCAGAGGCTACGGTAAGCGTCTCCCCCGCAAAAGCCAGCGACACCTTCCCCGGGGATAGCGATGAAAGAAACTCAAAAAGCATCTTGGCGGGCACGGTAATGGTTCCGGGCTCGCTAACTTTAGCGGGGATCTTTATACGAATACCCAGTTCTAGATCTGTTGCCGATAAAGTAATCCCATCGGCCGTAGCTTCAAGAAGTACATGGGAGAGCACGGGGAGCTGAGCTCGAGACGACACGGCACGAAGCACGGAGGTGAGCCCGCTAGCAAGCTGTTCCTGTAAAATCTCAATATTCATAATGGCTCCTTTATGATCCCCCTATTATAGATAATTAAGGTAGTAGTACTAGTAGGCGCGGTGGATTTCCGGAAAACATGTCGAGTAGGAGTGGGGGAAAACGCGGTGGATAAAACTGGGGATAACTTAGCGGGTGGTGTATAACCCCAAACTTCTCCACTTTTACCCATAACATGGGTTAGTTTTCCTACCACTTTCCACTCACCTATCCACAGACTTTTCCCCATAGTTATCCACATTACAGCCCATGTTTAATATCGGCAATTATCTTGGCAATCTCAGCTTGGGTTTTGAGCTCCCCCGCCACCTTCTCGACGGCATGCATAACGGTTGTATGGTCGCGCCCCCCAAAAAGATCGCCTATTTGTTCATAGGGTAAGTCAAAATCAACGTAGAGAAGATACATGGCGACATGCCGAGCTGCAACTAAGGGCGCTTTTCTACTGCTACCGGTGAGCTCAGATGGTTTAAAGTCAAAATATTGTGCAGTCTTGGCGATGACGGCATTGGGACGCACCCGTTGGCTCCGCCGCTCGTGTTCAGTGCCAAAGTACTCGCGAACGACATTGCTAGTCAGATCGGTGCCTGGAGCAGCCTTGGAAAGGATCGTCTGGAGAACTCCCTCAAGCTCTCGGATATTGGTTGGCGACCGTTCGGCGATGAGGGAAAGGGCCTCCGCGGGGACCGGTACGCCCAGAGATTGACATTTCTGGGTGAGTATGGCCACTCGTGTCTCAAAATCAGGAAGCTGGATGTCGACAGTAAGCCCGCCCATGAATCGTGACGATAGACGCTCTTCAATCCTCGAAATTTCTTGCGGCGGGCGATCGCTAGTCATAACAATTTGTCGCCCGGACAAATAGAGTTCATTAAAGGTGTGGAAAAATTCTTCTTGGATATATTCTTTCCCAGCGATAAACTGCACGTCATCCACAAGAAGAACATTTGGTGAGCGATATTTTTTCTTAAACTGTGCCGTTCGCTTGTTCTGTAAGCTAGCGATAAGATCACTCCCAAAAGTTTCGGCCGAAATATACATAATGTCCCAATCGGGGTGGTCAGAAAAAATCGCGTGGCCGATGGCATGCATAAGGTGGGTTTTACCAAGCCCCACACCACCATAGATAAAAAGCGGGTTATAGCGCGTACCAGGAGTCTTTGCCACACCCACTGCCGCAGCATGCGCAAAGTTGTTAGATGCACCTACGATATAGGTGTCAAAGGTATATTTAGGGTTTAGATTATGAGAGCCTGTTGGAGTGGGTGGCGCAAGTGTATTGGGTGAAAAAAGCGAGGGGGCAGCCTGCTGCTTGAGGTGTTTACTGGAAACGGACTCCGTTGCATCCCGACCAACAAGTACAGACAACGTTGTCTTTCCGCCTAAAACCCGCCCCAAACTCCGCTCAAGCTGTCCAAGGTATCGTTGAGTAACAATCTGTTGATGGTATGCGGAGGGGGTGAGAACGGAGGCAAGATGACTGCCGTCTGACATTGTCTCAAGGGAGGTGAGCGAAAGTGGGCGGATCCACGTGGAATAGTGGACGGGGGAAATGGAGAGCTCGAGGTCTGCCTGTACTGCTTTCCATGTAGAAATAATATCCATTCGCATTACCCCTAAAACAGCAATAAAAAATCAAGGCAGGATAGGATGACTATACACAAGTTATCCACAGCGGACAATACGACGGAAGTATATCCCTCCGTGACAAATCCTCTCCCATTTGTTAAAATTCACACTATATGAAACGTACTTATCAGCCTAAAAAAGCCAAACGCCGCAACGTCCACGGTTTCTTAAAGCGCATGAGCACCCATAAAGGTCGTCAAGTCTTATCTCGCCGCCGCGCCGAAGGCCGTAAAAAGCTAACGGTATAAAATAGCTTCATGATCCCTCGGTCAAGGAAGTTTCCGCTCCGCACAAAACTTATCAATTTTCGTGTTCAAGCCAAGCGCTCGACGACGCCGCACTTTACGTTTTACTATGCCCCGTCTCCCAACCCTTCTCGCCTCGCCGTGATTGTTTCAAGGAAGCTTTCCAAGTTGGCAACGACCCGCAATTGGCTAAGGCGCATAACCTACGACACCCTTTGGCCGCTAATTAAAGATAAAAATCTTGACTGTGTTGTGGTCTACAAACCAATTGCTCTCAAAAAATCTCGTACAGCCAACACTCAAATCATTTTAGAACTAAAAAGTTTGTAACTTGTGAATTGAGATTTGAATGAAAATTAAAAATTATAAATTAAAAATTATTTCCGCCCCCTATTACCTTTGGCGGAAAACCTCCCCCTATCTTAAAGCCGTTGCAACTAATCTTGGTCTTGCACACGGAAGTTGCCGCTATACCCCCACGTGTTCGCTCTACGCCAAAACTGCCCTTACAAAGCACGGACTCATAAAGGGCGCTTGGTTATCTGTGCTCCGCCTGCTAAAATGTCACCCATGGAGTGCCGGGGGCTATGACCCCGTCCCCTGAATTTGAAAATTGTAAACTGAAAATTGAAAATTAATATGATAAATCTTTGGAACGCCCTCTTCTACAGCCCCCTACTGCAGAGCTTGTTATGGCTCTACCACATTCTTGGGAACAACCTTGGCCTTGCGATCATAGTGCTCACAGTAGGAATTCGCGCCATCCTAATTCCCTTTGTATTACCCTCAATAAAGGCTGCCAAAAAAATGGCGGACCTAAAGCCAGAACTTGACGCACTAAAGAAAAAGCACGGGCACGACACAAAGCTTCTCCAACAAAAACAGCTCGAGTTCTATAAGAATCACAACATCAACCCCGCCTCTGGCTGTCTTCCCATGATTGTGCAATTTATCGTATTGATCGCGCTGTACCGCGTTTTTATCGACTCGCTCGGCCAAGGTGCCCTAGCCGGCGTCGCAGTCAATACCCACTGGCTTATCTGGGATTTAAAAGTAAAAGATCCAACATATTCCCTCCCCATCCTAGCCGGCGTCCTCCAACTCTTAGCCTCAGTTGCGCTTCTGCCAGCAGTGGAAAACGAGCCAGAAAAGCGCGAAGGCACAAAAGCTCAAAAGGAAGATATAGCCGAAATGGCGCAATCCATGCAGCAACAAATGGTTTTTATGATGCCTCTAATGACGGTAATCTTTGCACTGCAATTCCCTTCGGGCCTTGCGGTCTATTGGGTGATAACAACCGCCTTTTCACTAGCGCAACAGCTCGTTGTCTCAGGCCCAGGTGGCCTCACGTTGTATTGGAACAAAATTATGAAGAAAGGTGGCGCTCGTGGTTACAAACGATGAAACTAAGGTAATAAAACAATTCTGTGGCCTCTTCGGCCTTATTGAAGACAGGATTATTGTCTCTGAAACAGAAGAGATGATTACGGTCGTGATCGACGTCCCCGAATCCGAGGCGGGTCGTTTTATTGGTCGTTTTGCCGCAACGCTTGACGCCATGCAACTGCTACTGTCCATGATGCTAAATCGCGATCAAGTCGAACATCGCCACGTAGTAGTTGACGTTGCTGGATATCGCAGCCGCCGACTGGAGACGCTAAAAGGTATGGTTGACAGGGTGCAGCGAGAAGTTGCCGCCGCCGGCTCTCCCCGAGCTCTTCCTCCGTTGTCCGCCTCAGAACGCCGCGAGATTCATCTTATGTTCAAGGATAATGGCAAGTTTACGACATTCTCCCAAGGGGAAGGACCCGACCGCCGCGTATTCATTGCGCCACGCACTTGAACAAGGCTTGGGTTTTCTCATAGTCTTTTTCTCGGCTACCGAACTCGGCCGCCATTTTTGGCCGGACTCGGCGCTGATATATGGTATCCGCGTCGACTACCTCTCCCCCACGCTCTACATGCTCGACTTGCTGATTATCATATATCTTTTTATAAAATTGAAACTTGAACATTCACTGAAAATTGAAAATTGGAACTTGGAAATTATTGTACCCCTTCTCCTTGTCAACCTCCTTTTCTCGGCAAACCCACTCGCCACCCTTTCTTGGTCGCTGCATCTCCTGCTGTACGCAGTATTTATATTATCCCTGTCCTCCAATTTTCTATCCACCATTCCCTATATCCTCGTCGCCTCCGCACTCTTTCAGGTAGCCCTTGGTGCGATCCAAGTGGCCCTCGGCCATAGTCTCCAAGGAATTCTCTATTGGTTTGGAGAACGCGCCATTGCCGTGGGGGCACCTACCGTCGCCACAGCCTCATTTTTTGGTCACACGATGCTTCGCGCGTATGGAACGTTCTCTCACCCCAACGTGCTCGCTGGTTGGCTTGTAATAGCTAGTTTGATAACGGTGAGGTTGGTCGGACTGCAACGACCAAGGTCGGCAAATACCGCTAGCGTCGGAAGGTCCGATCTTGTAGCCTTTATGGCTACGAGGTTGGACCTTGTTGGTACCCTTGCGATTATCCTTGCCGCACTCGGCGTTTTTCTTACAGAGTCCCGCACCGCCGCTTTCGCCCTCTTTGGAATAGTTATTCCCTGTTGTCTATTGCGGTCTCTACGCGTTCGGATTCTGTATTTCTTTGTTCTCCTAGTATCTTTACTCTCTCTTCTCTCTTCTGGTACCCTCACCCGATCTCTAGATCTTTCCGTTTTTGATAGACTGCGTTTGCAAAATACTTCCTTTTCAATTATTCGCTCATATCCGATCTTCGGCTCCGGTGCAAGCGCCAGCATCTCTACCTACCCCGCCGTCACGCCTACTCTCCGGCTCCTACAGCCCGACCATGACGCTTTTACCCTCTTCTTGTCCTGGTTTGGCTTTGCCGGAATAGTCTCGGTAGCCCAGCTTTTAAAAATTGGAAATTGGAAATCGGAAATTGTGCAAGCGCTCCCCCTCCTCCCCCTTCTGCTTCTTGACCACTATTTCCTCACCTCCCCCCAGGGATTATTCGTATTGCTTCTCTATTTCCGCATCGTCTGGAAAACCGACAAACCGGCTAACCGGCTCGCCGACTAGCGGATCTACCGATATACTTGTCTCATGCACCACTCCTACAAAAGCATAGTAAATAATACGCTCGCCCAATTGGTGGCAAAATTTGTCGGAGCAGGCCTCACGCTAGTAACAACGATATATATTATTCGCCTCGCCGGGCCGGGACTCTTTGGCGACCTCACAAAAACACTTGTTTTGGTGGCAATAGGCTTCACCGCTATTGATTTTGGGATAAACGCCGAAGCCGTTCGACATCTTGGGCGAGGCGGAGATAAGACACGAACCCTTGCCGACGTTGTTGTCACACGCCTTCTTTTGTCAGCGCTTGCCGTAAGCATCTTAAATGGTTTTGTTATAATGCTCGGTGGTGGTTACACGCCCGCAGTAAAAAGCGTCTTCTTTGTGGGTTCAATCGCCATAATTTTCCAAGGACTATACACCTCCATAAATGCCTGGTTTCAATTTTCCGAACAGTACTGGAAATCGGCAGTGGCGACAATCGTTGGCTCAGTGATTGGAAGCGCGCTTACCATCTGGTGCATTTTTTTCTCACCATCACTATGGGGGTTGGTGTATGCAAATACCGCGGGTTACCTGGTAATTGCAGGCGTTGCTATATATCTAGGAAAAGATGCGTTTTCGCTCACCTCAAATCCACGTCGAATTGTCTCGCTGCTCCACCGCTCACTTGGTATTGGCGCGATCCTACTGGCAAGTGTTGTAGCGGCAAAAGCAGACACAATAATTTTAGGAGTGCAGAGAAGCGCCACTGAGGTTGGCCAGTATGGATTTGTCTACCGCATTTTTGAGGTAATACTGGTAGTACCCGTCTTTACCATGAACGCCGCATATCCACTGCTAGTAAAGCTAGAAAATGCCGCAGCTGCCAAGATAGTAAAAGCCACCACCACTTCACTCCTGGTGCTCGGTGTGCTCGCAGCTCTGGCAACATATGTTGGCGCACCGTATTTGAGCTTGATTCGACCCGGACTCGGGGAAAGTATTACGCTTTTGCGCCTGCTTGCAGTCTCGCTCCCGTTTTTTTACGTCACCGCTCCACTCATGTGGAAATTGATAGGTACCCGCCGCGACATGTCAGTCTTGGGCGCATATATGATTGCCGCAACTTTCAATATTATGGCAAACCTGCTCACGATCCCCCATTACGGCGCCTATGCCGCCGCCGTAAACACCGGCCTCACCGAGCTGATAATCCTCCTTGGTCTGCTATACTGCTCACATAAATCGTAAATCCTGAATCATAAATCTATGCGCTTACTTCTTCAAACCGATGGTGGTTCGCGGGGCAATCCAGGCCCAGCCGCCTACGGCTATGTTATTTACGACCTGTCCGCCGGAGCTTCGACAAAGGAGAAAATTACCCCTGGTGCGGCAATCGTTCTGGAAAAATGCGGTAATTATCTTGGGGTGACAACCAACAATCAAGCAGAATATGCAGGCCTCATTGCCGGGGTAAAGTGGGTCCTAGAACACGAGCCACAGGCTGAGCTCGAGATCAAAATGGACTCACTCCTCATAGTCAACCAGGTAAAAGGCCTCTACAAGGTAAAAAGCCCTGATTTGTTCCCGAGATTTCAAGAGGTGAGGGGGCTACTCGCCAAGCTGCCAAAGTGGAACATTTCTCACACGTATCGCTCCGGCAACTCAATAGCAGATGGCCTTGTGAATGAGGCACTAGACTCACGGACTTAATATAATCTGACCTGCTACTCCGTGCTCAATTCCCACCAACCCTAAATTTTCTGACTTGCCGATAAACCGACCCATCGACTAGCTGACTAACTGGTCTACCGTCGCGGTGAATACTACTATCGGCCATATATAATTCTCACAAAAAACGTTGTAACGAAGGTTAACTTACAGACCAAGAAAAAACGTGGAAAAACGTACATACAAAAAAGGGGGGAAAAGAAAGAGGCGGATATCGAGCAAACAAAACGAAATAAAACGTACAAACAAAGAACATAAATAGGGAAGTACGTGATATAGGACAAAAAAACTACGTGTTGCGTACCGGCACGTCAATAAAATAGGCAACTGGCATAGTCGTGAGCCCGCCAAAGGATTCGCCGGCTCGCCGGTTAACTGATAAACTGATAGGTATGTCTGCCCAATCTCTTGAAGTCATTTCCCATGAGGAGGGGGTACTTGTACTCGCCGGACCCGGTCCGCTTACGACACCCATTAGCGGCGGATTTGCTCGGTATGGCCTAGAGGTACTCGTGCTTGATCCGGCCACCTCCAAGCCAGGAGATAGTCGCCTAACCCAATTTGCAGAAAATAAAGACATCGATTACGTAGTTGCCTGCGCCACTCCCGCACTCGCCCCTTGGTATCCCTATCTGCAAAGCTTGATAAGTGGAGGAGTTCGGGTTGTCGTCGCCGCACCCATTCGTTTGGGGGATGCGGTACGAAAGGTACTTTCCGGAGCGAGAATTTGTCTCTACGGTGACGTTGTTGGTGGGGGCATGGCCGAGGCCTCCATGCTAGAGACAATGGTCGAGATGGCTCGCTCGGAAGGGGAAATAGTTATTCCGGGGGAGGGGGTAGAGGAATACAGTATCGCTAGCGCCCAGTCAGTGGGAGAACGCGTTGTACAGGCAACAGTGACACCGGGGTGGGAAGGAGAGATAACGGTTGCCGCCCCTGCAGCAACATCGCTTCTTGCACTTGCCCACATGGTTTCGACCGCCTTTTCCAAAAAAATTCGCGTTCGATTCGACACGGCCGGGTCTTGGAAAGATGTTGATTATGACTGGGAGACGATCGCGTCCAACGTTGAAAATCTCGGGGGCGAGACCGCCGCTGCCTCTGAAAAAGAAATCGTTGCGTACATTCACGCCGCCGGATCATCCTCCTCACACTTGGAGAGCGAAACAATGACTCGACCACCAATAGCTCCAAGAGTGCCCGCACCAACTGGTGATTTTACTGAAAGCGCAAGCGGAACGAAAAACACACTCTCAAACGCGCCGTCGCGCCCTCCCGCTATGCCAATACCAGACAAAAAGGCAGAGGTCTCAAACAAGGCCGAAAAACGCGAGGCAACTCCTCCCGCTCGCCACTCTCCCAAATTCCCAGACCCCACCGTGCGGCGTCTTGGAGTAGCCGCAATGTTTACATCCCGCGAAAAGACGCGGCTCTCCAACCTTGAATTTGTACCGATTGTGCCAGAGCACGAAAAACTACGCACCCGCCTCTCCCACCTCATGCTTCCAGAAAAAGAAAAGAAGGGCGGTGAAAAAAAGAAAAAGAAAAACCCTCTAAAAACAGTGTTTGGTCGAGGAGTTATCATCGCGATCGCGCTCTACGTGGGTACACTCGCTGCCTCCGCAACGGTGACCGCTCTTACCGCTCGCTCCCTAATAAGCGCACTAGCAGCAGGGTCGCTCCCCGCCGGCAACTTTAGTCTAGCTGAGTTTTGTGGCACCTACCTTGAAGCAAATGCCATTACGCTCGCCGCGTTCCCCGGCGTGGGTTCTACTCCGGCTGTGCAAGACGCCGTCACCATTATGGCCGCCTACAATCAAGGACTCACAATTGCCTCCGCCGCAGTTACACTCGAGGGAGACATTGGGAAAATTAGTAAATATGTGTTGACCGATGCAACCGGGGATATTGCGGGAGATATCTCGACCGCTCGGCTTGATATAGAAGGACTCTACACCCAAATCGCTCTATTGGACGGCGCGCTGCCAGATGCTACTCCCACACTCCTTGCCAACTACGCCAGCCGCTACACTACGATAAAAGCAAAAATAGGTGAACTAAAAACCACAGCACTCACCGCCAAAGCACTCTTGGGCGTCCTACCGGATACCATCGGCGTAGGAGGACGCAAAAAATATCTAGTGCTGTTCCAAAACAATATGGAACTTCGCCCGACTGGCGGGTTTATTGGTTCTTTTGCACTCATGAGCTTTGACAACGGTCACCTCTATGACATGCCCGTATTCGACGTCTACGCCGCCGACGGACAACTCAAAGGTCATGTCGAACCACCCCAGCCAGTGAAGGAAGTACTCGGCGAAGCCAATTGGTATCTGCGCGATTCTAACTTCGACCCAGACTTCCCGACAAGTGCGCGCCGTGCCGAATGGTTTATTCAGAAAGAAATGAACGAGACTACGGACGGCACCATCGGGGTCACGATGGGTGCGCTACAAAATTTATTACGCGCAACTGGCCCGCTAGAAATCTCCGATTATCAGGAAACGGTAACGGCCGACAACATTTTCTCACGCGCAGAGCTCCACGCCGAAGTAAACTTCTTCCCCGGCTCTCAACAAAAAAAAGAATACTTAAGCGCCGTCGCCGACGCACTTTTTACCAAATTGCACACCGCATCGGCCGGGAACATGCTCAAACTGCTTTCTGCGGTCTCAACCTCTCTGACCGGCAAAGAAATTCAAATCTCGGTTGCAAATCCGGCAACCGAACACGCCTTCTCAGCCTTGAACTGGGATGGCTCGATAACCGACGCGCCGTGCCCAACGACAAACGCTTCCTGTATAAAAGACTATCTCATGATTGTTGATAGCAATTTCGGGGTAAACAAAGCCAACTACTACGTCGACCGCAAAGTGGGAGACGCAGTGACAATCGGGAAAGACGGCTCGGTCACCCATGACCTGAAGCTACAATACGTAAACCGCTCCACATCCTCTGCGTGGCCAGCCGGTGACTACAAGGACTACCAACGGCTCTACTTGCCGCCAGATGCTACCGTCTCGGCTGTCATGGTTGGAAATACAGCACTGGCCCAAGCAGATTATACGGTTGCCCCCGAGCATGGAAAAACTGTTGTAGGATATCTCGTTGGTGTACCGATAAATAGCGCAGTCGCAGTCGAAGTGAGGTACACCATTCCGGGGAAAGTTGGGAGTGGCTCAATCTACACCTGGTATTGGCAAAAGCAAGGCGGGACGAGTACCGCGGATCCGGTCCAATTCTCAGTCTCATATCCGCTATTCCTTCACCCCTCAGTCATTTCGCCCGCTGCCCAGTCTGCCTCGCAACAATTAAATTTTGCGCTTGAAAATAGCGGCGATAGGCGGGCAACAATCCAGTTCAACTAAACACTAGCCCTGTGGTATACTACGCGCATGACCAATTATGTGTTGTCCGCTGAGTCTAGAAAATTGTTTGGCCGCAAAGTCAAATCGCTTCGTCGCCAAGGGATCGTTCCCGGAAACGTTTTTGGCGCCAAAACAAAATCAGTTGCCATACAACTTCCCGTAAAGTCGTTGGTTGAGATGTTAAAAAAAGCGGGAGAAACATCACTCATCAATCTCAAAATAGAAGGGGAGACAAAGGCCCGCCCTGTCTTAGTTGCCGGCTACGCCCAAGATCCAGTTTCCGGTTCACTCCTCCACGTCGACTTTCACGAAGTAGATCTGACTCAGAAGACCACCGCAACCGTCCCGGTTAAAACCATAGGTGAATCCTCCGCCGTCAAAGCGGGTAATGTACTCGTTATCCTGAGAAATGAAATTGACGTCGAAGCTTTGCCCGCCGACCTTCCCGAGTCCATTGAGGTTGACATTACCGGTCTCACTGAGATTGGTGCCACAGTTCACGCCAAAGACTTAAAAGTCGACCGTACCAAAGTCACACTCGACATCGAGGGTGATGAACCAGTGGTTACCGTCCAAGAGCCCGCTAAAGAAGAAGTTGTAGCAGCGCCAGCCGCAGAAGGCGCAGTCGCAGAAGGCGAAACGCCGAAAGAGGGCGAAGCTCCCAAAGAGGGTGAAAAAGCATCCGAAGCCGAGCCCAAAAAAGAGTAACAATTTCCCATAACGTGCAAAGACTAATTGCTATTTAAGTGCCGGGTTATTGGGGTCAAGTTGCCGCACGTGCTCCCCATACTGCTGAGCCATTCTGGTTGCGCCCAGGGATTCGTACAGACGAGCCAAATTAATCATAAGGTCGCGATCTCCGGGATACTTCTGAAGAAGTGTTTTTTGTTGTGTGGCAACCAACGCAAGCACTTGAAGTGACGCCCCTCGCTCACGCTCTAATCCCAGTTGCCAAACGCTAAAAGCGATAGTAGTCAGGAGAGCCAAAGATCCCAACCAACAAACACAAATTGTCCACTTCATTGCTTGAGTATAGCCCAACTACTGTCTATTCAACTCTGTAGACAGTATAATAAAAAAATCTTCTACCAAACCGGCAACTTTATTTATAAGGATCAAACATGCCACCATCAAAAAAAATTCTTGCCATCGCTACTCTCATCTTTCTTGCCCTTGGCTTTGCCAGCATGGGGGTGGCGTCGCGTTGGATGAACGAGGGGCTCGGCAACTTCACACAAGTTTGTCTACGAGTCTTCGGCGCCTTTATTTTGCTAAATGTTCTCTTTAGAAAGCAAATTTCTTACAAAAAGATTTGGCGGCTACACACCCGTAGTTGGATTATCCTCTTCGCCATCGGTATCCTGGGATACGCGGTCATGATCTACACGATTACCAAGGCGGCGCTTCTCACAGACCTGGTGAGTGTTTCGGTGCTGTACTCCACAGTTCCTTTCTGGGTATATCTCTATGGCTTATTTCTTGCCAGACAGAAATTTTCCTGGAAGGTTGCGGGACTCCTGGTTATTTCTTCCTGGGGGATTGGCCTGATCGCCTCAGGCGACCTGCTTCCCCGACTTGGCCAGTTTGGGCTTGGCGAATGGCTGGCCTTGTCCGCCGCCGCCTTTGACGCGGTCTGGTATATGGGGATTAAGCTCTTGGAAAACAAATTAAACTCGAAGGAAATCAGCATTATGGCGCTCGGGATCGCAACTATTTCCACGTTTATTATGGCGCTGTTACTCCGCGAGTCATTCGATTTTTCTGCCTTCACCAACTGGCACGTCGTCACCGCCCTCACCTTTGGCATTCTGCAAAATGGCTGGGTTACACCCCTCATGGCCTTTGCTCTCAAATATATCGATGAAGTGGCTGCCACAGAAATCATGCTCGGCGAGAGCGTCTTTTCCCTGCTTTTCGGCTATCTCCTCTACCATGAAACAATTAACCCCATCCAAGCCTTCGGTGGCCTTGTCATTATCGCCGCCGTCTATCTTATGAACAAAATCCAAGCGACATAAATTCTTAGTCAAAATCCCTATTTGCTCGCCCCCTTCTTCTTCCCAGAGTAACCAGTTAATCCTAACTTCATTTCGTAGTTAGATAAGTTCCCCTGGTCAATTTTTGTCGGTAGGGGATAACTCTCTGCGAGCACCCACAACGCC
Source organism: bacterium (assembly GCA_021788365.1). Taxonomy (GTDB): domain Bacteria; phylum Patescibacteriota; class Microgenomatia; order UBA1400; family UBA12108; genus JAJYKS01. The sequence continues at coordinate 1,550 of JAJYKS010000003.1, read as the reverse complement.
TCAAATATTGAACGCTGCGTATCGGCAATTTTCTCGTTTTGTATCTCAACACCAAAAACATCGTTGTCTTCCCAGTAATAAATCGCCACAACATCATCGTATATATCCATCCCATGGGTAAGGCGTAGCACCGAGTCTGGCAGGTATCGCCAAGTATCACCCTCAATGGGGTTTGCGGTATATCCCTGTTCCCTTATACTCGACAAAAATGTATCAGTACGCAAATCTCGAAATTGGATATGCTTTCGCTCCAATTCCCGTGCATATTTTCTAAAATACGCCACCCCCACAACCTCCTCTAAATTACGATGTGTATATCCAACAACGGTCCCACGCACCCGTGTTTCGTTCCAAAGTATTTGTTTAATTCCTTCGGTCCCACGAAAATAGCGAACCTGAGTTGCCTGCAATGATTTAGCCTGGATGGCCGCGCGCTCGAAAGCGGGAAAACTTTCAGACAAATCCTGCACCCGTTTTTGCTTCTCCTGTAATATCAGTCGTATTTGTGTGGGGTCGGCAGCCCTGATTTTCCGGGATTTATACGCCAAGACTTCCTCTATGAGCCCATTAGCAACAAGGGCTTCAACCAGGCGGTAAAGCGCAGTGCGCTCAATCCCCGTAGCTCGAGATGCCTCCAAAATAGTTAATGGTCCCTTAACGGACAGCACGGCATAAAGCCGTGCCGATTCGTGAGAAAAATCTAGTTTAAGAAGATAGTCTTCAACGACTTGTGTATTCATTGCACAACAATTATACAACAGATCAGAAGAGATTTAATATACGGCGCATGTATCGCACACTTGCGCAAAAGATAATTCGAGAAAACAAGTACCTAACGCTAGGGACGACAAACGGCGTGCGACCATGGGTGGCGCCGGTCTACTACTGCCTGGACAAAAAGGGGAGTATGTATTTTATCTCCCAGCCACGTTCCCGCCACATCCGCGACCTGAAGAGTCATCCTCACGTCGCCTTTGCTATTTTTGACTCCCACGCCGAAGAGGGAAAAGGAAACGGTGTCCAAGGGAGCGGCCACGTCATCGAGCTCCTGAGTAGCGCGCTCACGCAAGGGCTTCGACACTACCGCACGAGCTTTGTCGCACTTTCCAGCGAAGAACTCACCCACGGTCCATATCGTCTTTATCGTCTACAGCCAGAAAAGATGTATGTGCTCGATCCCCGCTCAAAAGTGGATAAGCGCATCCTAGCCACATAGATAACTGGTAAAATAACTAAATGTCTTGGCTCGTTCTCTCCATTCTCGCCCTATTTACATTCGTAGCCTACGACGTGGCGAGTCGTTACTGCGCCGTAAAATCTGCTAACCCTCGAGCCTTCGCGACCATCTTTAACGGGCTGATCATGGTCATCGCGCCCCTGGTATTTCTTATAGATCACACACTTCCGCACATCACCACCTGGCAAGCCATTTTATCTTCAATAGTCGGCCTCGCCCTCTGGGGTCTAAATGGTCGCTTTGAGTACTATGCCAAAAAACACACCGAGATTTCCACTTTTACGATTGTCACCAAAATCGCGCCAGTCGGCAC
>JAJYKS010000002.1 GCA_021788365.1 bacterium | reverse complement strand
GCAGATCAAAAAATATGTAGAATTCCAAGAGAAAGTAGACAGAAATCAATTCAAATTACAACTTGAGTTACTGAAGCTTTAGCTAAATATGTGTGGTGCCACGGGCGTAAGCCCGTGGGGATCCACTAGTTTCTTTGTGTCGATTTCAAGAACTACTGAAGGTTGAGGAATCGTCTTTGGTGTTTCTCTGTGCATATACTCAACATTTAGCAATCTTTCCTCAATGTTATTTCTAATTGATGGGTGTCGGCCTTCACTAAAAAAAGGTTCGTGACCATACAGAATATTTCGTATATGATCTAGCCATCCCTCACGAATATTTGGAATTTGATACATTTTTTCAATAAATCTATCAACCGTTTCTTTAAGATTTGTTTGAAACGGTATTTCACCCTGATCTAACGCTCTTAATATTGAATCTAAGTCGTCAGAAAGAACATATCGAGAACCTCGTGACTGTAGAAAAATACCCTTCCCAATAGAGTCAATATCCACTCCTGACATATTGTTTTGATGAGCAATTTGCTCTGCATCAATTTGAGGTCCTGAAAAAATAAATTCTCGTAAGTTTCCCAATTTAACGCCCAATGTTTCCATAAAAGCGGGAACTAAATGCACTAGATTTCCCTTATCTGTAGAAACTCCACTTAAGAAATGAGCTTCAGTAGGGATTAATTTTTTGCCTTCCTGAAGACTTTTTAGAGCCATTCCTCCAGTTACATGATAAACAGTTTTTGGGTATGGTAATTCCTGGGCTTTGTCGGTCATAAAGACCTCTGGGCCATAGTAATGATCCTCAATTGGAACTCCAATAGAATCAAATAAAAATGATCGGAAAGTTTTATACTTAGTCAATTGTGAAATTCGTCGACTTGATTCCTCAAGAATTGAGGCCAATTTCCCATATTCAGCCACACCACTCGATGTGATTTGATCTAGTCTTGTTTCTGCCATTCCTTCTCGTAGCATATTATTATAGGTCATTATACTATATAACACACACAGCTGCAAATTAACTTATTTAAGGGGCCTTCCCCCTCTTTTGGCAAGGGTTTCCGGCTTTCCTCCAATAAACTGCGCTTGCTTGCCCTTGCAAAATTCACCCCGCTGAGAATATCCAAGTATGGGCAGCATGGGCATGCTTCCCAACAATTAATTTTCCGGGGCGAAGAAAAAGGAGGTGAGAATACACATGCAGCTATTAACGAGTGAACTATTAAAACGATTCGCCAAGGTGGAAAGGCAGGAAAAAGTACATGATCCCCTTGTGATTGCTAAGTTTTTTAATCCTGCCGGAGCCGGTACGTGGTATGCGACCGAGTATGATCCAGAGACTAAAGAATTTTTTGGCTACGTATCCCTCATTGGTGATTGGAACGACGAATGGGGTTCGTTTGCACTTGCAGAGCTTGAGAATTACCGTGGCAAGTTTGGCGTAGGAATTGAGCGGGATTTGTATTTTGAAGAGAAACGAATCAGCGAAGTAGAACTAAAAGCAATACGGCAATGACCGACTATCAAACAGCCTCAGACTTCAAAATCTGAGGCTGTTTAAGTAATTGGAAATGGATTGTTCTAACAATCAAAACTTGATTTTCAGAGAGAGAGAGAGAGTACTATAGGGCTCGTTCCAGAGGTTTTCTTGAAGCTAAAAAGGCAAAAAGCGCCTGATAAATTGCTTCAAAAAAACGCTAAACGAGCACTTTAACAAGACATACAGGGAATTGGCAGTAAAACCCCGATATAAGTCTCAAAGTTGTTTTTGAGGTTGGTATTGGGGTTTTACAACTAAATCGTCAACTAAAAAATCAAGAAAGTGAGGATGTCATGCGTGTATTGAAATACTTTCTCTTAATTATCCCGTTTATTCTTACGGTGATAATGAAAATCGTCGTGTTTTTTGGCTTTATCAGGCTTCAATTTCCAATAAGCGAAGAGCTTGATATTGATATGGGGTATATCGTCACCAACACATCTAGATGGTTAAACCAATTTTGGGATATTGTGTTGGGGAGGTTTCCTCATAATCAACCTCATCATGAGGCAAAAGACTTATTTTCCTCAGCGTTTGTTGGAACGTTAAAAACGTTGTGGCTTCTAGTCATTTCGCTCATGCCATGGAGTTGGTGAGAAAGAAAAAATAGCCTGCAGAGCAGAAAAGAGTCTTGTCCTAAAAGCAGGACTCTTTCTTCTCTAACGAGAAACTTTTTTTCTTTTATCCCTGTATGTCTTTATTTTTTTAAACTTCCTCGGCCTCTACCTTTTCCCATTGTCCGGCAAATGCACCCTCACGGGTGGCAAGATACATATCAATCTGATCGAGTGAGGTTTCCTCGTATACCAGCCCGAGGTGCTTTTTGAGGTAGATAAGAATGCCCACGGTGGGGCAAATGAAAAGGATGGTGGGGAATGGATGATTTGTCACTTCTTCAAATGTTCCTTCTTCGAGGTAGTCGTTGTATTGCTCAACTCGTTTTCGTAAAGCGAACCGTGGCGAACCTTCCTCGATAACCTCGACAAAATAGCGTTTTGTGTGTTCGTTGGAATCAACCCGAGCAAAATAGGCGTCTGGTAACGGGTGAATAATATAGGGATGAACCTCTAAATTTGACTTGGTAAAGAAATGGAGGGTTTGTTTTGTTTTTATGGAATCATCCCGAAGAAATAAATAGTAATCAGCAATAAATGAAGCATGCGCGATAAACTGGGATGAGCGGATCTTTTCGCGATAGATACGTTTTAAGCCTCGCGGAGTTACGCCTTCGACATTTCGTAATGCTTCGATACTTCTGGGGGCCAGAAAGTATACTGCCGGCTGATTTGCGAGTCCTAATGAACGGGAATAGTGTTTATTAATGTAGTTGAGTGTAGTGAGTATTTTGAGATGATAATTAGTAAGGCGTAGTGTTTTGTCAGTAAGTAATTTTTGAAGTTGTAGAGATGTTAAGAAACGGAAGCGATAAAGATATGTAAGAATAGTGAGTTGTTTAGGGTTTAGTGTAGGCGTTGAATTGTCCATAGCGATCCAGATGGTAGAGACTGGAGTGATTGTATCACTCCTCTCCCTTATATATAAGGAATAAGAGGGAAAAGAAAAAATATAAAGGGGCTATATATCGGGCTAATATCAAAATAGCTATTACCTACCGGTAGGTAAATAATAAACTTCAATAATATCCATACAAATATCAAAAAAGGTATAATCAGGATATACATTATGAAAGAAGTCTTATTTGTTTGCGAAGGAAATATTGGTCGTAGCCAAATGGCCGAAGGTTTTTATAAACACCTTAAAGGAACAGATTCCGCTGCAAGCGCTGGTATCACTGATGTCGGAGCAAAGTATAACTTTGCCCCCAGAGAAGACATAATTCTGGCAATGAAAGAAAAAGGAGTAGATATTTCTGGTCAAAAGGTGAAACAAATGACCGATGAAATGCTAGATAATGCACAAGAGGTTGTCGTTTTATGTGACCCCAAATTATTTCCGCCTACAAACAAATCAAGTGTGATTTTTAGAGAAGTTCCCGATCCTTTTGAAACCTCAATGGATGGGGTGAGAGAAATTAGGGATAAGATTGAGAAAATAGTCTTGGAGCTGGTCAGTGAAAATGGCTAGGTATTAAGGAACAGCTGAATACACCCTTTTAGGAGACTGTTTTTCTTTTTTTAGGGTTATTTCAGTTGCTCTGGTGTACTTTTTGCCATACAAAGAGCGTGAAGATTCAATAACTTCATTAATTCTATTTTGACTGTATTCGATGTGGACTGGAGCAGTGACCCCTGAAAACGGTTCTTCGGGATTCAGGGCACCTAGTTTCATATAAAAGTGATACGACGGCAAGTTAGCAATCTCTCCTTGCTCAATATATGGTCGAAACTGCGGCAAGATCATCCGTTCATCCTCTGGATTGGCTGTCCTAAAACAAATCACTGTACCAGTATTAGCAAGCGTCACATTCACAAGTGAATCTTCCTCAATCTGGGAAGTAGTTTGATGAGCGAGAATTGCACTTAGTCTGTATTTTCGTGCTTCGGATAATATCTGTGCAAACGCCGGAGTCGCAAAGTTTTGAAACTCGTCAACGTACAAGTAAAAATCTTTTCTGTTTTCAGGTTTCATTCTGGCTCTTTTGAGTGCGGCTAATTGGATTTTGGCCATGATGAGAACACCAAAGACGCTCGAATTATCCTCTCCAATTTTGCCTTTTGAGAGGTTACACAATAAAACTTTCCCTTCATTCAAAATTGTATCGAAGTTGATAGTCGATTTTGGTTGTTCCAATATCCTCTTGGCTGTCGGAGAAAATAAGAAGCGCCCGATCTTGTTGGTAATCGGGGAAATCATTTTGACTTTTTGATAGTCTCCGGCCTTTGCAAACTCATATTTCCAAAAATCCTTGAGGTTCTCGTCTGTTAGATTCCGTACAACTGATTTTCTAAATGGGGTGTTTATTAAAAGTTTATAGATCGTAAATAGTGTGGCATCAGGAACAGTAAAAGCTGTGTGGATTGTGTTTCGCAAAATATATTCCATTCTCGGGCCGGAATACTTGTCAGAGTAGATTTTGTGGAAGACAGAAATAATACTTTCAGCGATGAACTCCTTTTCGCGGATAGCATCTTCAGAAGATAATCCAGGTGTCAGTTCGAGTAAATTAATACCCATCGGATAGCTGATATCGTCTGGGTTAAAGTACACGACATCCGGTATCCGCTCTCTAGGAATAATTGATAGCACCTGTTCAATCAAATCACCGTGCGGGTCAATAACACATAATCCTTTCTTGTGTTCGATATCCTGCTGGATCATTGACAGAAGCATTGTAGATTTTCCGGTTCCGGTTGCCCCCAAAATATACACATGGCGTCTTCGTTCATCGAGCGTCAAACCAATCCTTGTTTCAGTACCGCCATAGGTATTTTTGGCAAAATAGAGATCACACGCAGATTTTTGTTTAAGCGATAACGGAGCAGGAAGTTCTCGACTGTGCAATTTGGAGAGATTTTCTGTTTTTGTTGTGCTGGTATATGGGAAATGATAGAGGTCAGATAGTTCAGACGTAGATAAAACTAAATTATCAATGAATCCGAGTATTCGATGTTGATACAGCCACAACAGTTCGTTGTTTACTGCCTTTACTTTTATATATCTTTTTGGACGTAGCGATTGATATCCCGCATTAGTGAATGGCGACAGTGCTGCAACGAACCCCTTCTCGATTCTTGATCTATTGGTATACGAATCGGCAACGGTCAGAAATCTCAACGAAACTGTAAAAAGCTGTTGGTCAATTTTTTGTTTGATTTGAGTCTCTACAATATCGCGATACGTACTATCCGGTAATTGAGCTTTAAGGGACATAATCGGTAGCATCGGGCCTTCACGACCACCAGTAAAGACGAAAATCATAAGCCCAACAGGAAATAATAAAAGTTGCAGACAAAAACGAATAACAAACATCAAGAATGATCCTGCTTGATTGCTGAAGGCTAATTCCGTGAGTATGTCTTTCTTTCCCAGGAAGAGTGATCGTAAGTGTCCAACGCTTCGCGATATAGATCGACTCACGGGAGATACCACGGTTTGTACCGCAACCAGCTCACTAGCCTCTAATTTGGTCATAGTCCCGGTAATGTAGGAGATGGGATCGTATTCCTCGAGTTTTTCTTGTTTTTTTAGGGGAAACGCAAAATGATGGGTTAAACGAAAATCAAGAACATGACCGCGAGTAATGTTTGGATCGAGATAGTCGTCAATTTCTTTAACTTGAATACCTGGGAGGTATGCAATCAGAGTCTTTTTGATGATTTGTTCGTCTTCGGTTGCAATACGGAAGATATATCGAATACCTTTGTCTTTTGTAGATACAATTTCAAACGCGTAGGATTTTGTCACGTCAAAGAGTCTAAGTAGCCACGAACGCTGTTTCAGGAGTCCGTGGACTGAGGTGAATAGCTGAGTGGTAGTAAAGGAACTTTGTTCTGTGTTTGTGGGCGGTGAAACTTCAAACAATGCGACTGGTTTACCCGATTCGTTCCAAATTAGACGTAACTTGATCGCCAGATAGGCGACCCAGAAAACGATCAACGTGACAACACCTACAAATATAAACGGGATATAGTCAGTAAGCACATGGAGCCAAACAATGAAATATGGATGTAAATAGTCGCTTACCTTAAAAAGCTCTTTTTGAAGAATTATCAGAATAACGTTATTTTTAAACATAACTACCCTTTACGGGCAGTTAGCATCGTCAACTCAACGTATTTGATGTTGTTAGAATGATACTCCAGAGATGGAATTTGTGCAAAAATGCTGGGATATCTAGATACTTGACAGCTATCTATATTTCGATATACACTATCTATATATAGATAGGTTAGTAAGATTCTAGATTGGATATGAGTATGCAAACTGCCATGGGATTAGAGCAAAAAGAACTAGGGTTGGTTACTATTCCACAAAGTACGGAGCAATCCCTTGAAAAATTATTTCCCGAACAAAAATATGAAGAGAAACGCCTCAAGCAAGCAAAAGACGCACTAGGACTTCTCGGATATGAATTGTCCGCAACAGAGCTTGAGACCGTCGTCATGGAGGTAGAGTTTTTAACTGAAACCTGGCTTGATGAATATGAGCGACACATATTTAAAGGTTTAACTCTGCAGGAATTACTGCATGAGAAAGGAGGCAAATGATGAAATTAAATAATGCCGTTTATGCCGATGGGAAAAAGGCGGTACTTTATCTTCGAGTTTCTACCGAGGAACAAGTTGATAATTTTTCACTGGGTACCCAAGAAGAAATTTGCAGGAAAGAGGCAGAAAAACGCGGATATCAAGTAATCGAGATGTTTCGTGAAGAAGGCAGGTCCGCCAAAAGCATCACCGGACGACCGATACTTATCCAGCTTCTTGAATATTGCCGGAAGCATAAACACGCGGTACAAGCGGTATTTGTGTATCGTCTGGACCGCATTTCCCGTATAACTGCTGACTACTTGGCAATTCGAAAAAAGCTAACAGAGAACGGAGTAACTATACTCTCTGCAACTGAGCCGACTGGTGATAGCCCTACTGAAAAACTCGTTGAGACGATTCTTGCCGGATTTGCTCAACTTGATAATGATATCCGCAGCGAACGGTCACGAAACGGTCTTAAAGCGAGATTTCTTTCCGGTATGATCGTTACGGGCCAAGTTCCTCTGGGATATGCCGTTCAAGCAGGCTATGCAGTTAAAGATGACAAAACTTGGGATTTAATGAAAAAATCTTGGGACCTCATGGCGACGGGAACAAAGAGTTTACAGGAAATGGCAGACCTTATGAACGTGTGGGGCATGAAAGAGCGACGAGGAAAACGGGAATTTATTATCCGTGCTCAACGCGTTGATGTGTTATTCAGGAATAAGTTTTACATGGGTATTTTAACATCTAAGACGTACCTTGAGGAAGTAAAAGCGCAACATGTGCCCATGATTACTGATGAGCAGTTTTATCGCGTACAAGCAATTCTAGATGGTCGAAATCCAAATAAAGTGGCACTTGCCAAAAGAAATCATGCCAACCCAGATTTTCCTCTCCGCCGGATAGTCCGATGCGGAGTTTGCGGAATGGGAATGACTGGCGGCTGGAGTAAAGGTAGACATGCCAAATATGCGTATTACCGGTGCTGTGGTGTTTGTAAGGGCGTAGCAGCTAAATCGGAAATACTTGAAAATTCCGTTGTTCAAACACTCAAACAGGTAACACCAAAAAAGGAGTGTCTAAACCTTTTTATTACATTCCTGTATCGGACATATCACCAACGGCTATCAAGACTGCAAAAGATAAAAACCGAGGCAGATCAAGAGATTGCCACACTAAAAGCACTTCGGAAAACATTGGTCGAGAAAAACCTGGCTGGTGTGTATTCTGACGAGGTGTATAAAGAGCAAAATGCTGTTATTGAGGACCGAATGACCAAAGCACATATCGTCAAAGACGATGCCACGATTGATAAATATAATATTGAAGACGTTACTACTTTTATACGAACGCTGCTTGCGGATTTAGGAGAAACGTATAAAAGATCAAGCCTTAGCCAGATCAAAGTACTCCTTGGTTCAATATTCCCGTCAGGGTTGGCTTGGAACCAAAATGGCACCTTGAACCGCCAGATTAGCCCGTTGTATCAATCAATTTGTACCATTGATACTAATGCTCTCTTTTCTAGTGCACCATCTGGGACGATGTTAGAACCTACCTAACCTCCTCTATCGATCCCAAAGAGAAAGCTAGTCTCATCATTTCCATCGCTCATTTTAAAAAGGAGGGAAAACAATGAACTGGTTCACTAAGTCCCCAATGGACACGCAATCTCTTGATTCCCAGACTGCAAGCTATATTTTAACAGATGAAAATAGCTTTTACTACCAATTCGAGCAGGATTTGAACCAAGCGAAGCAAGAAGTGATTATTGAAAGTCCATATATCACGGTTCCGAAGATGCGTAGTCTGAAAGCTGCTTTTGAACGGTTGATTGCGCGAGGGGTGGCGGTATTTATCATCACGAGACATCCCGAAGAGCATGATTCGTTCATGGTCGAGCAATCTGAGGCAGGAATACAATATTTTGAGAAATTAGGCATTCAGGTACTTCTCTGTAAGTCACACCATAGGAAGTTGGCAATGATTGATAGGACAATAGTATGGAAAGGCAGTCTCAATATCCTCTCTCACCGAAATACTCGTGAGTTTATGGAGCGTGACGAAAACAAGCAAAAGGCAGAAGTCTTGTTTAAATTTTTGAAATACGATCAAGTTAGTGATATTAAAAAACATTTGTTATACTAAAGGAGAAAATTATGAAAGATCCAGTTTCACAAAAGTCTGAACTCGTGATAGATGCGCTTCAATATGCGCATGATCATAATATGAATATCAACGTTATGGATGATGTGCAGAAAATACTCGATGTTCTTGATCCTGACCATAATGAAAATGCTATTGAGTTTGCCGAACTTCTTAAAACCTCTGATACGTTTATGAGCATGAAAGCTCGAGATTTGAAGTCTGAAGAAGATTTACCAAACTAATTGGCTGGTAGGTCTTGGTTATCGACAGTATAGCTTGCCTCTCCTCGTTCGATTGATCGTTTTGCAAGAAAGTACGATATTCCAATAGTTTGTGGACTGGTTTTATTTAATCTGTCCTTTTCTTCCGAAATACCCTTTAATCTTCCAGTTAGCACTTCTGTCGACTTCTCTTCCCAACAGTCTATTGACCAAAATATTCTGACCTTATTTAGTAAAGCATCGTAGCTATTACCAGAGTCTTGGTGTGTCGATGATTTTTGATTGGGATTGAGAAAAGTCATTAAGCTTGTTAGGCCTGCTACAAAAATTGAGGACAATTTTGAAATTGTATGAGTTTTATCAAAGTCGGAGAATACTGATACTCCGACAACACCAGATAAAAGGACAGCTGGTATACCTAACCAGTAATTCAGACCTCCCCAGAAATTAGCAGAAATAAAATGACGCTTTGCTGAAAAAAGGCAGGCTTCTTCAATTCTTTTTGCCTCCTTAATAATTTCGTCCTTCGCCTGAGAAATAGGTTTTTCACTAGCGGTAGTTTTGGTTGTTCTCGTAGTATTAGCCATATGTAGGGAAGTAATTGCCAAATATTTTTCTCCATTCGTCTATGGCATTGCTTGTTTGTCCTAGAGTTGAGCAGTATTCAGCTTTGACTGCTCGATCATATGCTGTCTGGAGTCTTGAAACGGCTTCATCGATCTTATCTTGGTTATTTATATAGCTACCTACGTCTCCGTCATACCCAGCCGGATCGGAATTTTGCTTTGTAACCAATACTCTTGCTTTGTCAAAAAAGTATCGCACCCCAGACGGTAAGTCCGATATTTCTATATTCGAAAAAATTGAGAGGGCAAGTACTTCAAGATGAAAAGAATGAAAGTGAGACTGTATATTGCGGTTCCAGCATTTGATCATTTTAACAAGTGGAACGAAATCTCCATTGTGAGCTGAATTTGATGCGCTGATTAACTCAACATGCTTTTTTGGATTTGTTGAGAGCCAAGATTGAGTTATAGAATTCGGAATCAAATACCCTCCACCTTGCCGATTAAATGCTGGGATTACATCAACCATAAAATCATCAAATCTAATTGTAACTGCTTGGCCGTTCCTGCTTATGTCCGGTGTTTTTGTATACGTTTTTCGTAAAGTCCGTTTCACAAAGTCCAATAAACCTGCCTGACCACCATTTTTACCATGGTAATGATAGTAATATGAATTATCGAGTACCATGAAAATATCTATATCAGCTTCAGAAAGTGGACAAATCATTGTGCCTCTAGAGTAAGATCCTGTAAGGAACGAATCCAACACGGTTAATCCTTCCTCGACAACCTTTCGCACGTTTTGTTGACGCGTTGAAACTGTTTGCGCCTGTAATCCAGTAATATTTAGATTAGATTTAAATTGTGTAAATGCTTGATTGATCGTTGTTGCCATATTATTCAGATACATATAATTATATCAAGCTACAGTAATGAATGTTACTTACTGGCCTAAAAATACTCTCGGATTGACTGGTATCCCATATATTCTTGTTTCAAAGTGTAGATGAGGTCCTGTAGCCCAACCGGTTTGTCCTTCTCTTCCAATCATATCTGTGATAGTAACTTTCTGACCTGGGTAGACATAAATCTTATCGAGATGCGCGTAGACGGTTGTAATATTGTTCCCATTATCAATAATAATATGTTTGCCATACCCCCAGAATATTTCTCCGGCGTACGTAACGACACCGTTCATGGCTGGGTTAATTGGATCTCCGATCTGTCCATTGGGATTGGCTATATCAATACCTGTATGGAACACCTGATACCCACTCGACTGTCCGAATTCTAGCGTTATAACCCCGTGTACAGGCCAAACAACCTGTGGAGTGATTGATTTAACCACATTCCCGGATGTCGGGTCCTTGATTTCAATTGATTGAGTAACCGGATTACTTTCAACCAGCTTATCAGAGATGATGTTAATACCAACCTGAGTAAGAAGGATTACTCCGATGACTGGAAACATGAGGATCGCAAGAAATGCTAGGAATACAAATTTCAGTTCCTTGCGAAATGACCAGAGAGTAAGGAACAGTTTTGGATTCATGTCAGATGTATATTTCCCGAGGATCAGTTGTAAGAAGCGGGTGTTCTTCCTCAGATGCCACTACTTTAACAGCAACATGATTCTGATCGGCAATAATTAATGCCTCACCCCGCTCGCACGTTAATAAATAGTGCTGTTCAAAGGCTGAGAGGTGAAACTCTTCGGCAACTTTTTTGATGGTGGTTGTATCTTGTCTCATTAATATGCGCAGGGAGGATTGGCTGGCTACTGCTTTGCCGTATTCCTGTGAAAGAAAATCGTTGGCTTGTTGCGTGATAATGGTGACTCCCAGATAGTATTTTCTGGCGCGTCGTACTAAGCCTGAGATAAATCTGGCGCTCTCCGGCTCTTGTAGGAGTATCCAACCCTCATCGATAACTAACATGCGCTTTTGTGGACTCTGTTTGACTTCGCTATGTACGAAGTTAGCAACCACCATCATCATGATTTGACGTAAGGACTCGCTGAGATCTTTAATATCAAACACGACGAGGCGATTATTCATCTCAATGTTGGTTTGGGAATCGAATACTCCACCAAGTGACCCTTTCACAAACCGTTCAAGCCGATTGCAAAGGTCTTTATGTTTTAATGCCTTAAGCTCGTTGTAAAAGTCTTTGAGGAGTGGATATACAATTTTTGCTGGCTTTTTCCCGTTCTTTCTCTTACTTAACCCTACGTTCTTATACGTTTGTAGGAGGGCTCTGTCGACTGTTGCCCGCTCTTCGGAGGTCAGAGAGCCAACCATAAGAGAAATGAGTTCTGTCAGGTCTTGGATGTGTTCAGTGAGGCTATTTTCACCCGTCACCGAATTCTGGGAGTAATCAAACGGATTAATCTTTTCCTTGGATGTACTTGATAGCTTGATATATGTACCACCCACACTTTTGGCCAGTTGTTTATATTCGCGTTCTGGGTCGATCACAATGACTTTTGTGCCTTGCATGAGGTGCCGGAGTATCTCGACTTTAGCGGTAAAGCTTTTTCCGGATCCACTCTGGGCAAAAATTATCGAGTTGGCGTTGTTTAAACTATACCGGTCGATAATGACCAGTGAGTTATTTGATTTGTTGATACCATATAAGATGCCTGATTCTTGGACGAGTTCAGATGAGACAAACGGGAAGGTCAAGGCGGCGCTTGAGCTATCCAGATTTCGTTTCTGAGCTAATTTGTTTTCACCTCTGGGCAATATGGATTGAAGTGCTTCGACTTGTTGAAACGTCGCTGGCTTAATGTAGAAAAGTCGTGTCTGCATGACCGTTTCCAGTAGTTTTGTGACTTTATTAAGCTCAACAAGACTATCGGCAGTAACAGTCATATAGATTGAGACCTGAAACAGCTTTTCCATACCTCGTTGAATTTTATCTTTAAGCTCCATGGCCGATTCGAGCGGATCAGTAATTTCACTCCCAATCACCCGACCCTCTTTGAGCATGGTGCGTTTAGTAGATTCAAGTTCTGTAATCTTCCGATTCAATTTAGGCAAGGCAATGAGTGGGTCAATTTGCTCTATATGGTAGTTGATATCGATATTGTGGTTGAAGTTTACGAGCATCGATAGCCAACCGGTTGAAGCAACATATGGGTAACCTGACACAAACAGAGTTCTCACGAACGTATCATTGATCTGCAAATAACTGGATTCTTCTTTCATTCCGGCATAGGACATAAGCTCAAGTTGGTCTTGTTCACCAAACGTGATATTGATCGCCTGATGAGTGAGGCGTTTTTTCTTTTGGCGCCTCTGCCAATCCCGAATAGGTTTGATTTTGGTTAGATTAAACATAATTATGAGTGAATAGTGCTGATAATGCCTCTTTGGTAATTGCCTGAGTTTTCACCGACTCAGGATTATAAAAACTGTAGAACAGATTGATAATTTCCAGGCTCGAGAGAACCTTTGCCTTCATCTGCATCCGTTCCAAGCCTTTGACGACAATATCGCGATTTAGATTGAGGTGTTCTTTGATCACTTTCCAATCTTCGTGACGATCTGGATGGTGATATGGCAAAATAATATAGAACCGTCGGGAAAGGATACTGTTGCCGGATACCAGCTTTTTGACAAATGCGCTGTATCCCTCTATTTGTTTCCGGTAGATGGGATCTTTTTCTTTATCCTTTGATCTCGCTACATCTTCTGCGTATTTATCGATATCGATTTCCCTGACCCGAACGAGTATTTGAATTTGGCACGGTAGCGCATTGAGGAAATTTTGAAAACTGTCGATCATCACATCCTGCTCTTCTTCACTCTTGAGCTCAAAGTTAATGGAGGACGTTTCAAGAATCATCCGGTATTCTTGGTTTGGTAACACCAATACATTATCAAAGACCTTTTTGATCTGGATCTGCTGACGTGATGATTGTGTTTTTGGCTTAAATAGCGCCATAGTTATCCTCTTTTTCCATAATGAAATGAGACAGCGAGTCGTTTTGAGTTCATCGCCTGTTCAAGACGTATTAGCTCTTCTATCGATAATTCGGTTGTTTGTTTTTTTCCGGCTTTTGCTACTGAAGTCTTATGATGGGATGTTGGTTCAAACGGCAGATCAATTATGCGTTCGCTTACGTCATTTTTGTTAAATACATAATATGTAGGCCGTAATTTATACCGAAGAAGTATACCAATCCACTCAGCAATTATTTTATCTTTTATCCTGAGCGCCAAGACGAGTGATATGGCGGTTACGAACAGAACTAAGCTAATTTTGTATGGTGATATCTTCATGACCGGACTAAAGATTGCATACACCAAGGTCCCCCAGAGCACGGGTGTCATCATGAGCATTATCTGAACAAAATTCAGTGATCCTGCAATTTTGTCTTCGACAGTAGTGATTTGTGCCGGAATAATTGTTGTTCTCATATATTGATCGACTTCCTCGGTGTCTTAGCTCCGACCGTTCCCTTATGTGTTGAATCTGTACTCATGACGTTAATAATCTGACTGCCCATGCTTTTGACCGTTCCCACACTTCGTGAGAAAAGAATAAGTTGCATGAGAAAGCTCGGAATTTTAAGTAAGGTAAATAGAAGTCCAATTGCAACAGCCACTGAGATAAGTGAATTATTCGTTTGTTCCGGAAGCGCCAGAAACGACCCTGCCAATTGAATTGTTACGACATGGATAAAGATCATAAATACGGAGACTAAATAGCTCTTAATTGCCATTTCGGCAAAGTCAGCAGTTTTTGGGAGTGTCCAGAGAAGAAAAATAAAAGGTGAAAGGACAGCTCCAAGTGCAATAACGATTAGCCGACTGATATACATGAGTAGTAGAACAATTGCGACTATCAAGAAGAGAAGTAAAAATATCAAAGTAATTAATGGTGCAGTTCCAGTGGTGATGTTTTGCAGTGTGATAGCGTTTGTAATCCATGCATGATTAAGACCACCTGTTGCTGAAATGACGCCACTCACCAGAGCGTTACAAGTCTTTACGGCATAATCAGCGAGAAACAAAGATATATTCGTCCCCAGGAAGGCTAAGCCAATTCTGGGAAGCAGATGCTTGAATTCAATCTCCTCAAATCCAAAAGTGGAGGTACTCATAAACTGAAGTCCCAAAAAAGCGACAACCAGAACAAAAAGTGTATCAGTAATACCTAGCATAATGAGCCAAAATTTAACAATCGTGCCATTTGTTAGTAATTCCGGTGTCGTGGTAAGCATGGTCATAATTCCGTCCACCACAGGCTTTGTAGAGCTTTCCACGATATTTTGGATAAATCCATTGACGGCATCAATCAGTACTTGAGTTAATCCCTCATTTGGTTTGACACTTTCAATCTGGGCTAACGGAAGATTCGATATTGTACCTGTATTTGTATTGCCAACAAGCGCACCTTGAAGAGTGGAAACGATGGCGTGTGCCGCGATAACAAGAACAAGGCCAAGTAGCGCATTACGAATTGTTTTCTTAGCTTCTTCTAGAACCTCCGGTTTGCCGGTTGAAGTGATATAAAGATACCCACCACGCAGTAAAAAGAATACTGCAGACGCAGAGGCAATCAGAGTGATAATGGTGAGTGTATCCGAAGTGTATGAAGTAATTTCAGGAATTGAAGAAGCGGCCAGAACTGAGTGAGGAAATAATAACGAGCTAAGTATGATACCGGCCAAGAGCATCAGTTTCAGCATAAAGTATTTTTTCGTGCATAATTGTATTTACGGCGTGGCACCAAATGCACCGGTAGCCAAGTCGGATACGATATTTGTTAAAACAAACGCACCAAGAACAACCGCAAGCCCGATTGCAGAGTACAAAATTGTTTTCTTGGAACGATCAAGCATTTCAGGATTTCCGGAACTGGTGATATATCCAAACCCTCCCCAGACAAAGAATCCGGCTGCGACAAGTCCAGCAATTTTAACGAGAATGAGAATGATGCTCTTGATGAATGTTTCAACGTTGGTGACGTCACCTGCTGCTGCGTATGCTGGAGATGCAAATACTAGCGCCATGATGGCTAGTGAAGATATAGTGATTAATTTTTTATTCATAACCCACCTCCTTACAAATAAATAATTTGTTAATAGACGGCAGGCTTTTAGCTACAAAAAAGCCCCTATCGGAGGGGCAGCTCTTTTGAACTTGAGCGGATTATGATACAGACCGGAGGCAAAGTCAACAAGATAGCTCGTTCTGACACAGTTATTTGCAGTAACTGCCGAAACGAGCTATCGAGTTGTTCTCACAAACTCTATTTTGCTGAAGCGATCTTAAATCCATCTTTAACAAAATGATAATTATCTAGACTGGTATTTGTCTTGGCTAAAATACCGGACACAATTACGTCATTACCAAAGAAGTCCGAAATCGTGTCACCTTCTTTAGTAAAGAGTTTTTCTTTTATCATGACTTGCGCCTCATCATAGCCAATATATACCGGAAGATATTTTTTTCCACCGATATAGACGATATTAAAACCGTCTATTGGAAGTTTATTAGCTAGGTCTTTTGAAGCCTTGGCATCGACCATATAGAACTTCTTTTCCACGCCTTCAGAAGTTTTAGCGATGATCACATTTTTATTAATCAGCACTTGGCTTGTTTTTTCTTTAATATCCATCTTAGCTGGTGCTGCCATAGTTGAGCTAAACCGGGCAAATTCGATAAATAGAACGGTAAACGCAATCATCATGATTGCCGGAGCAAACATGGAAAGATAGTTCTTTTTGCCTGGCTTATATTTGCGCAGCAATAACGAATTACCGACCACAGATACAGAGCTTAACGCCATGGCAAGACCAGCGAGCTCTGGTTTGAGTACTAATCCGACGAATGAGAATATCCGTGCTGCAATTGGGATGCCAATCACGTTGTAAAATAATGCAAAAAACATATTCTGTTGTATTTTTTGCACTGTCGTTTTTGATAGTTCCAGAGCGTGTACGACATCTCGCAGATCGTTCTTTATAATGACAATTCCGCCTGCTTCCATGGCTACATCAGTGCCTGACCCCATGGCAATACCAAGATCAGCCTGTGCTAGGGCAGGAGCGTCGTTGATACCATCGCCAACCATGGCTACTTTCTTGCCAGCATCCTGAAGTTTTTTCACCTCATTGGCTTTGTCCTGAGGTAAGACCTCAGCAAGAACGTTGGTTATTCCGACTTGAGCGGCTATAGCTTTGGCGGTGCGGGTATTGTCGCCGGTGATCATCCAAACCTCGATACCCATCTTGGTAAGCATCTCTACGGCCTCACGAGAGGTTTCCTTAACCGTATCAGCTACCCCAATGAGCCCCAAGATTTCTTTTTTGGTTGCCAAAATCATAGCGGTCTTTCCCTGCTCTTCCATCCGGGTTAGTTTGCGTTCGAATTTCCCGACTTCCAGACTGAGGGTTTCTGTTATGAGCTTACGGTTGCCAAAATAATACTCGGTTTTACCGATCGTGCCTTTGACTCCATGTCCAGGTATTGCTGCAAACTTATCAACATCACTGAGAACAACTCTCTCTTCCTGTGCGTAGGAATAGATGGCCTCGGCAAGTGGATGTTCCGACTGCTTCTCCAAACTTGCTGAAATAGTGAGCACTTCTTCCTCGTCCATGGAACCTACATCCTCAACATCGGTGACTTCCGGTTTGCCCTTGGTAATCGTACCGGTTTTATCAAAAACGATGGTATTGATTTTGCTGGCACTCTCCAGTGGTTCTCCGCCTTTGACTAAAATTCCATGTTCGGCTCCGACACCTGT
This sequence comes from bacterium, assembly GCA_021788365.1. Classification (GTDB taxonomy): domain Bacteria; phylum Patescibacteriota; class Microgenomatia; order UBA1400; family UBA12108; genus JAJYKS01. The sequence continues at coordinate 147,531 of JAJYKS010000002.1, read as the reverse complement.
GCCGACCATAATGGCGGTCGGTGTAGCCAATCCAAGGGCACAGGGACACGCAATGACGATTACGGCCGTAAAGGCCATAAGCGCAAATGAGAGTGGTGCTCCCAAGAAGAAGTACCAGACGACAAATGTGAGTGCCGCAATGGTAATGACTCCAGGAACGAAGAACGCTGAAATACGATCGGCAACTGCCTGAATAGGCGCCTTCGATCCTTGTGCGTCTTCCACAAGGCGGATGATTTGCGAAAGAGTCGTTTCCGAGCCAATTCTCGTTGCCATGAACTCAAAGCTGCCGACTTTATTGATTGTGCCACCAATTACCATATCGTCAACATGTTTTTCGCACGGCATACTTTCGCCGGTGATCATGGACTCATCAATAGATGATGCCCCCTTGATTATGACGCCATCGACTGGTACTTTTTCGCCTGGACGCACCACAATGATATCGTTTTTCACCACTTGGTCCGTCGGGATATCCAGAGTTTCCCCGTTTCTGATAACTCTGGCGGTTTTTGCCTGTAGACCCATGAGTTTTTTGATAGCTTCGCCGGTTCTGCCTTTGGCTTTTGCTTCAAGATATTTACCCAAGATAACGAAAGTTATAAGGAACGCGGCGGTTTCGAAATACAATTCTGGTATTTTAGCGCCGTTTAATCCAATCAGAGAACCAGTTGCGCTATAAAAGGAAAAAAAGTTGGCGACACTGTAGAAATAGGCAACTGATGTCCCAATAGCAATCAGACTATCCATATTAAACGTCCGCATCTTGAGTGCTGATATCATGCCTTTATAGAAACTTGCGCCGCTAATAAACTGTACAGGCGTTGCTAAGATGAAGGAAATAATTCCAATATAGGGAAGTAACGTCTTTCCTCCCGGTAAGAAATTAAAGAAATCTAAGAACATGAAGTAAATCATCGGTGATGAGAGAACAAGGCTGAATAGAAATTTTTTCCATTGCCCTTTAATTTCCGATAGTTGACGTTTGGTTTGAGCTTGAGAGTCTTCAGAGCTTGCAAGCATTCCTTTGTATCCTGCTTTTTCTACTGCTTTTATAAGATCGTCAGCTTTGGCTGACGCAGTGTCGTAAAGAATTGAAGCTTTTTCTGAAGCGAAATTAACTTTGGCTTCAGAAACACCTGGGACTTTTTTTAATTGACGTTCAATAATTGCAGCACAAGAGGAGCAATGCATGCCTGAAATGACGAGACTCGCGCGCTCTGTTTTACCTGTTGCTGAGCCTGCTGAGATAATACTGTCGGAGGTCACTGTCTGTGTAGACGGGGACTTTTGTGCCGATCCGAAACGTAATATTCCTTTAATGGTCCATTGACCCTCTTCATCTTGACCAACTTTTCCGTCAATCTCTATCTCCGGAGGAAGCACAAAAAGTGGTTTTACTTGTTGTTCAAAGAGCTCTTTTGTCATCAGCGAATGGCTATTGGTAGGATTATCTTTTCGGACAATCTGGCTTTGGTAGCCAGCACTTTTGACAGCATCTATAATTGTTTGCTCTGTTACCTGACCGTTGGTTGTAATAATTGTGGCTTTACCAGCCTTGTGGTCAACACTCACTTCTTTAATACCTGGAAGAGCCGTAAGTTCGTCTTTAATCAGCATTTCGCATGATTGGCAGTGCATGCCTTTAATATCTAAGTCGATTGTTCTGTTCATAGTTTTTTTGTTAAATAATTTTATAAGGTGTGTCTTTTAATACAGTAATAATTTCTTGGGCAGAAATTTCCCTATTGGCTTCGATTGCAACCAAACCTGTTTCAACCGTCGTCTCAACTTTTGTAACACCATCCAGTCCGCCAATTCTTTTTTCGGTAATTTTTTTGCAGGCTGCGCAGGTTAGGCCTGATAATGTGATTGTTTGTTTATTCATAAATCCTCCTTTAATTAACTTGTATTTGTCCCCTCGGAATTCCCATTGCGCAGGTGATAGGAAATGAACCAGTACTCGTAGGGGTAAATTCAAAGACGGTCTTTTGACCTTTGGAGAATACTTCAACTTTATTGGTAAGCCTCGGAATAGTCACGCTCCCCATACACCCCTGACCATCATCAGTGGCGTCAATTTCAAATCGTACTGGTTGATTCGCTTTAACAGTAAAAGTATTTGGCTTTATATCGCTCAAAGAAGAATAGGTTGCCTTCAAGATTTGAACAGTTCCTTGCGTATTTGTCTCTCCTGCGGAAGTAGTTACCTGCTTTCTCGTTCCTCCGCCGCATCCACATCCTCCACCGTTAGCGCTACATGAAGCACCGGCACCGGAAACAGGTTGGTTTTGTACGATTGGTGCTTTTTCCTGCAGCGGTGTGAAGTTTGTTGCACCCGCATCATCAACCACTATGAATGATCCGTTATACATACCCATTGAGCATGAAAAACGAATAGTACCTGTTTGAGTTGGAGTAAATTCAAATATATTTTCACCCAATGCCAATCCCTTGCGAATATCAAGTTGTTGAGACACAATACTGCTGGCGCAGGTAAAGACATCTTTTGATGTTACAATCCATTTGACTGGAACATTATTTTTGATCGTAAACTTATTTGGTGAATATCCGGAAGAATCCTGTGTCATTCGAACTACCTGAACACCATTTACGATGGTGACATTCGGATCGTAGCTAGAATTTGGAGCACTTGTATTTGCCGTAATCGCTCCGAGCACTTGAGGAACACCAAGTAAGTTAAGGCCGTTTGAGACATTAAAGAACGCCAGCATAATAACGACAACACCGGCTGTTTTGAAAAATAACTTTGCAGAGTTACCTTTCACAGCTGCCGATAACCCGCCAACACCGAGTAGGCCAGGTGCTGTGCCCAAGGCAAAAACACCCATAGTTAAGGCTCCCTGTACTGGACTTCCGGTGCTCATGGCAAACAGTTGCATTGCCTGAGTGAAACCACAGGGAAGAAAAAATGTCGATGCACCCATGATGGCAGCATTTTTATTGCTGTACTCAAGCTGAGTTTTCTCCTGAATACCCAGTGCTCTTGATATTCCTTTTGGCAAGGTGAATGAGACCTTTTTGAGGACTGGAAAGATGTCGATGAGTTGGCCTCCGAGTAGCATCATGACGAGTCCAACAGCTACTGTTAATAGACCTAGTACGGAGGTCGATAACTGAATGAATGATCCGGCAAGTCCAATAACTCCCCCGAGAATAGTATATGAAGCGATTCTGCCAAGATTAAAAAACAGGTGTGGTTTGAATTTTTCCATGCCGGTTGCATTGGGGAATTGCGCTGAAAAACGTGCTGAAGCTCCGAGGACCAATCCACCAACTAGTGCCATACATGTTGATACCCCTGCAGTTAAGCCAACGAGGAAAACGATCGGGAGACTTGAATAACTCCCTGAGATAGATTTACTAAGGTCAAAAAGTCCCAGAGATTTAGCTATTAAAAATAATGCTGTGGCAATAAAGAAGGCGATGCCGACATCAATATAATCACGGTGATTGCGTGAGAAAAAATGAATTTTACCGTCCTCACCAATAGTATAACCCGCTTTTTCTATAGCTACCTTTACCTCATCACTGTTCAGTTCACACTCGCATTCTATGTCTGCAATTCCTGTTTGATGGTTTACGTTGACACCTTTAACCCCGGAAATTTGTTTTAATTCATCCTCAATGAGGATTTCGCACGACCGACAGTGCATGCCTTTGATATGAACTTTTTGTGTTTTCATTATCAAAGCATACAAAAACAGATATTAAGATTTTATGAAGATTATGGGGAATAATTCAAGAGACTTAAACCGTTTATAACAACGATCACGGCAACACCTACATCTGCGAATATAGCCAAAGCCAGATTACTTTTCCCTAAGAGCGCCAATAAAAGAAAAACAGCTTTAACTGCTATGGCCAGAGAGACATTCATTCGGATGGTATTACCGGAAGCTCGGCCTAATTTTACCAGAAACGGAATGAGATTTAGGTTATTGTTCATAAGCGCTATGTCGGCGTTTTCAACTGCTACTTCGGAGCCAATAGCCCCCATAGCTATTCCAACAGATGCAGTAGAGAGTGACGGAGCATCATTTACTCCATCACCGACCATTGCCACATCTTTGTATTTCGTAACTAAATTTTTCAGTTGGATAACTTTTTCATCAGGCAAGAGCTTCGCATGAACTTCATCTATATTAACTGCGTTTGCCACATATGAAGCCGCCGATGCATTATCTCCGGTTAGGATTGCAGTTTTAAGTCCAAGCGTATGTAATTCTTTTATTGCAGATGTGCTTTCCGATCTGATCTCATCAACAATCCCAATAATACCTTCAAGCTTTTTATCGTCGCTGACAATTATGGTCGTTTTGCCTTCTTTTTCAAATTCCTCAACAATTTTTATGACGCGCTCATCTACTTTGTGCTCTTCCATCACGAACTGTAACGTGCCGATGCAGTGATGTTTATCTACGCAGACCATACATTCACCGGTGATACCCTTTCCTATAATAGCTTTAAAGTTGGCGTACTGATGGTCTTTGATATCCGGAAAATTCTTAGAGATGTCAATAATGCTTTTGGCAATCGGGTGTTCGGAGAATGCTTCTGCGCCAGCTACGCATGCCAGTAGCTCCCCTTTGGAATATCCGTTTAACGGTATGACATCAGAAACCACAGGTTCTCCTTTTGTTAATGTTCGTGTTTTGTCAAAGGCGATTGCCTTTATTCTTCCCATTTCCTCTAAAAATTGACCTCCTTTGATAAGAACACCCCGTCTTGTTGCATTCCCGATAGCGGAAAATATTGTAATTGGAGTAGATATAACCAGAGCACACGGACAGGCGATAAGAAGTAGAGTCAGGCTTTGGGTAAACCAGGGAGTAAATGGCTGAGCAAAAAATACTACCGGTATAACAACCAACAAGGCTGCAACAACCAGGACAGCAGGAGTGTAATATGAAGCAAATTTTTCAATGAACGTAGCGGCCTGAGACTTTCTTTCGGCAGCTTGAAATGTCAGATCAACAATTTTGGCTAACGTAGAATCCTTTGAGGTTTTGGTGACCTTAATTTCCAAGTAGCCTTGACTATTAAGAGTTCCGGCATATACCACTTCACCACTATATTTACTCTTAGGAAGCGGTTCGCCGGTAATACTGCTCTCGTCCACCAAAGACTTACCTTTAACTACAATGCCGTCCAGAGGAATATAGTCTCCAGGTTTGACAATCACAACATCATCGAATGAGATATTTTCTATTGATGTTTTGGTTTCCTGTCCTTTCAATAAAGCTGTTTTGGGAGTCTGTTCTACTAGCTCTTCAAGGGCATTCTGACTTTTGGTAATGCCAAATTCCTCAAGCGCCTCACTGATGGCAAAGAGAACAATAATGATAGCTGCTTCCTCGAGCTCTCCTAAAAAGAGGGCACCAAAAGTGGAGATAGTCATGAGAAGGTTAATGTTGGAAAATTTGAGCCGAATCAAACTATGCAAACCACCAAGAATGACGTCTTTACCATAGATAAAAATGACTGCGGCAAATAACGGGTACTCCACAAATTTCGGTAAATGGATTGAAAAAAGAGATAAAATTTCAAGTGGAATAATAAGAAGAAGGGTTGCAACTAAGCGCCTAAACTTGGTTTCTTTAAAAATTTCTATGATGAGCATGTCTATATTGTACGATATTGCGACTTCATGAAATAAGGCACACTACTTCTTTTTTCGATTGATTTCTTTCCAGAAATAGATAATTCCCAAAACAAGGAAGATGACAACCAGAATTAATATGACAGATTCTAAGAGTGAACCAGATGAACCAAAACCCATCATAGAACTCCGATCACCCCAGTTGTTTATGCCACCGTTCATCATTCCGCCAAGTCCCATCATTGGCAAAAAGTTTGTGCCTTGAGCTGGAAGAGGTGCATCCGCAATACAGCCGCTCAAGCGTTTACCCAGTGAAATGTGCATCTGTTTCTCGCCGTCTTCGCCCATCATGTTTCCCATCATGGTATTCATTGAGTCATGCGTTTGGGTATTCCCTACCCGCTGACTCATAAAGTAGTCACCTAAGACATCAAAGTCATCATCAGAGAGATCTTTGCATGATTTTTGTTTGGACTGTAGTAGCTCATATATGACTTTTCCATCTGCCTCATCTTTTACTGTTGAAGATATAGAAGAAGGCTCTGAAGGATTAGGAGAAGTAAATCGCCCCATCATCACTTGTGCGTAGACTAACGGACTGTGTCCAAAAAAGAGCGCAATAAAGCTTAGCAGGAGCAATGATATTTTAAGCAACTTCATAATTTTTTATTTACCTGTATTTTCTTTCCCAAATCCTTAAAAGGATATGTATATACTATATATGTCGTGAATATTGCGATGACAATACTCCCTATAACATCAATAGGATGGTGAACACCCACTAATACTCTCGATAATCCAACAAGGATAGCTAGTAATATTAATAGACTTCCAACTTTTCGATTATACACAAAAATCACTGAAGCAACTGCCATAGCTAATAGTGTATGGTCGGAGGGGAAGCCGTTGTCATTTGACGCATCAATAAGTGGTTTTATATGGCTGACAATAAAAGGGCGTGGACTTTGTATGAAATATCCAAACAGTTTTGATAAAAGATAACTAATTGGGAAAACCACAGCGGCAAGTAATAGTAGTTTATTTTTTATCTGAATACTCGATAAAAAAAATACTGTGATAGCAATCAAGCCAACTACTATATAAAGATACTTAGCACCAAAAACTATCAGAAACATATACCATCATTATACAGTGATTAAGCTCTTTTCCGCACGCTTTAATAATACTGCGTTAGTGGCAACAATAATTGAGGAAATGCTCATTAATAGGGCTGAAAACTCCGGGCGGAGAGTGATACCAAATCGAGGATACAGTACCCCAGCAGCTATTGGAATAGCCAACAGATTATACATACTTGCCCAGACAAGATTTTCTTTCATTTTTCTGACTGTTGCTTTTGATAAGCGTATGGCACGTAAAATATCTGCAGGATCTGATTTCATCAGCACGACTTTGGCGGTTTCGATGGCAACATCGGTTCCTGCTCCTATAGCAATGCCAATATCGGCCTGTGCAAGAGCCGGAGCGTCATTGACGCCGTCGCCGACCATGGCAGTAAACTTACCCTCTGACTGTAACTTTTTGACATATGACGCTTTATCCTCAGGCAATACTTCAGAGAAAATTCTATTGATTCCAAGCTCTTTCCCAATTGCTTCAGCGGTCTTTTTGTTATCACCGGTAATCATCGCAACTTCAAGACCCATTTCTTTCATACGGTTGATTGCCACTTTAGCATTTGTTTTTATTGGATCGGATGCCGCTGCAACACCAGCGATTTTTTTATCTACTGCCAAAATCATTATTGTTTTTCCCTCAGTAAGAAGTCGCTCTATATCTGATTGAATCGGCGTCATATCTACTTTCCAGTCATTCATTAGTTTCGTTGTCCCTACAAGAATATGTTTGCCATTTACTACCGCCTCAACTCCGTGACCGGCGAGATTGTTAAATTTTTCCACCTGAGTCGGTACCGTAAGATTTCTGCGTTTTGCTTCCTCAAGCACTGCCATGCTTAAAGGGTGAGAAGATTTTGCCTCGGCTGCACTATCAAGCTCGATAATCTGGTCTTCGGTAAATCCATTTGCCGCTACCACATCGGTTATACGGGGTTTTCCTTCGGTTAGTGTTCCCGTTTTATCCAAAACGACTGATTGAATCTTTGAGACCTGCTCAAGTGTCGGAGCGTCTTTGATAAGGATGTTGTGTTTTGCTCCCAATCCTGTTCCCACAGCTACCGCTGTCGGAGTCGCAAGACCCAAAGCATCAGGACAGGCAATAACAACGGTGGAAATAGCAAAGGTAAGCGCAAAGAGTAACGGTTGACCCATGACAAAAAACCAAATGCCAAACGTTAATAATCCACCACCAACTGCAACAATGACCAGATATTTCGCAAATTGATCGGCAATTTTTTGTCCCGGAGCTTTGGAATTTTGAGCAGTCTCAACCATTTTTACAATTTGGGCAAGAGCTGTGTCACCACCAACTTTTGTAGCTTTGAATTTTACCGATCCAGATGTATTAATTGATCCGCCAATAACGGAGTTTCCGACAGATTTTGCAACAGGGAGCGATTCACCCGTAACGAGAGATTCATCTATTGCTGTCTCTCCCTCGAAAATTTCACCATCAACCGGCACTTTGTCGCCTGGCTTTAAAATGAGAATATCGCCTAGAACTATACTTGCTGTAGGAACCGTTGATTCAACTCCATTTTTCCAAAGCCTCGCTTGTGGCGGAACGATATTAAAAAGTGCCTGAAGTGCATCAGTGGTTCCACGCCGCGATTTCATTTCCATCCAGTGGCCAAAGAGGACAAAGGTGATCAACATGGCGGCTGCTTCGTAATAGGAGTCGTTACTTCCTAGGAGTGTTAAGACTACACTAAACCCATATGCAGCCGAAATACCGACCGCGATGAGGACTGACATACCAAGACGGAGCGTCTTTAGCTCAAAAAAGGAAGAATACAAAAATAACCAACCACTGTAGAAAAATACTGGTGTTGTAAGAATAAAGAGTATCCATGAGTAAGGCAAAGGAGATGGCAGGCTCCAACCAAACATCGTCCTTCCCATGGAATACACCAAAATCGGTATCGTTAAAAGAAGTGCAAAAAAGAATTTATTCCGAATGTCCTCTTCCATGAGTTTTGCCATTTCACGACCTGCAAGACCGGTGTGATCCATACCCATGGTCATCGTCATGCTCATTTTGAGCTTTGCCCAAAAAGTCATTTCTGCTGTTGACTTCATCGTATGAGAGGCATGCTCAGAACGAGTGGAAAAATCTGTTGGCTCGTGGCTCATCTCAGTAGGTATCAGCGTCATGCCGCATTTTGGACACGTTCCAGGAGATTCTTTCATTACTTCCGGATGCATTGAACAGGTATACATTGTCATATTCATGTGTTTCATATCATTTCATTATGAGCCTCTTTGAGTACGTTGGCAAACTAAAAATGTCGTCCGATTTTATGCTCAAATTGCTCGGGATTAGATACTCCAGCAAGAATTATTTGATCCATATATCCACCGGAAGCACTTGTTTCAATAAGGACATCGCCGAAGTGAAAAAGTTTTCCCAGTACACTCTGATTGACTGTAATGGACCTGACGTTATCCAGATCATACGTTTTCTCAATCATATTCATAATACCGCTTCTTTTAACCAGATGTGCTTCGGCAATGAAATACGATTCACTAATCCATTTCATCACGAATTTCAACACAAAAATCACCTGAAAAATACTTTTGCCAATATGAAGAGCTGCAAGGATAAAAACGATGTAGCGATGGGTATCAAAGGGTAAAACACCTTGTAAAAAATATACTTTCATCAAAAAGAAATTTATGATGCTATACACAAGATCAGTAAAAATAAGCAGACTGACGAGCTGAATGGCAAGGGTTGCGACACTTGCACGTATGGGTTCTTTATTCATAAACTCCTGTGTTTAATTACTTGCCGGAATTAGCTTACGTGAATTTTTTTGCAGAATCTGCTTAATCGATGGAATAAACGCTGCTGTGTGTTTTTGATATCGAATGTAGGAAATGCCAAATTGAGTGCGCATCTCCACCTCTTCAAGCCTTGCAAGACGGACATATCTCCAAATCAGAATCGGAGCCATTAAGAGCGTGATAAGCGTAGGCCATTGTGCGAGAAATCCAAAGATAATGAGTGTAAATGCCAAGTATTGAGGATGACGAATATATGTATAAATTCCGGAAGTGGCTAAGCGATGTCTTTTCTGAGCTGTATATAAGACTTCCCAAGCATTAGCCAGAAGCGAAAAGCCGCCAATTATGAGGCCATAACTGATAATATGAAGTGCACTAAAGTGAGGATTACCCTTTATTCCCAACAGGGTATTAAGTAAATGTCCGTTATCATGGGTAAAATCAAGGCCGAGCCTTTTTCCAAATAAAGCTGTTAATACATAGATAGTTAGAGGAAAACCATACATCTCGGCAAAAAGAGCCACAATAAATGCTCCAAAGGAATGATATGTCCGCCAGTCAGTTTTTGTTCTGGGTTTAAATGAGCTTTTCAGAAAATAGAGAAATATTCCGATATTTAGGAATACAAGCAACCAGTTTCCATAGTCATACATATATCTGCAGTCTAACAATTCATACATGAAGAAATCGTGAGGATATCATTAGTTCCGGATATTCCCCCATAAAGATGTTAAGGAACATCAACCGTAAAGTCCTTATTTTCCGTGCTTCCATCGGGCATTTTGACGCTTGTTCTCACTCGCCATGGACCTCTCATTGACATGGAACCAACTGCAGCATACCTCCCATTCCCCTGTGATGTAGCATCTCCTCTTTGAGTTCCCATGTTCATTGTAGTCATATTTAAATCAAAGGAGACGGTCGCATTGTCGACGGGTTTTCCATTCTTGTCCTTCACATCGATCATAAAGGTCGCTCTCCCTGGTCGTAACGGGTTTGGATCTGTTGATAGTGATATTCCGCCAGAAGTCCATGAGTCGCCGATGGAACTTGATTTCCATCCTAAGTAAGCAACTGCAATACCCATAACGACTAAAATTATTACTAATGTTTTATTGTTCATATTTTCACCTCCTTAATAATTTTTAATATGTCACGTCGATCATCATCATAAGTCCTCCTGGTTCAACGTGTTCGTTCGTTGTGTGGTGGGGTATATGACAATGCAACATCCACTTTCCTTTTAGATAGCAATTCCTGAAGACCTTGTCTCTCTATTGTTTGTGGTACATTATCTTGTGGAATCGCCTCCATTGCCTTAAGAGCAGTTTCGTTTATGCCAGAAATGGATAACTCTGCTGGAGCGCTCTTCAATGCCGTACGATTTTTTGCATTATTTATCCGGAAAAAAATAATACCCAGAATGACAGCAATCAAGACAAAAATGATATATCTGTTTTTTTGTAAAAATTCTTTATTCATTTGTATGTATATTTCTATTTTTAATCGTACAGGATTGTTGAGTGTTAGTTCTCGTTAAAACTAAAAATGACATGAGCAGAAGCAAAACCGAAAAATATGACAGCTCCATTCCCCTTAAAGGTAGGAATGCAACACTGCCGCTAAGTCCCAGGAGAGCCAGAACTGGCAACCCACAGGCTGCACATCCACTGCCAATAATCCCAAGAAAAGAACTGCCGCCTACAACCAAACGTGTTTTCCCTTGGCGTTTTAATTCCTTTAGGCGACTTACAAGAAGTGATAAATCGACTCCGGTAAGTATAGAGGTTGTCACAAGTAATACTAGCCCTTTCCCCGTCATTGACGTCCACATACCACCCAACAGATCAGTGAGTAATCTACTTTTGTACGTGAGAGGATAGGTACCAAATATCGTGTCTCGCACCAGTCGAAAATTCATAAGGTAAATGGTGAGGATGATATAGATTGCGGCAACGGCAAAACTAGCTATATATAATTTATACGTAAAAAGTTTTGCCCTAACATATATGCGTCTATTTCGACAATTCTTGATCAATAATTGTTTTAAATGCGCTATATGGTTGGGCACCAACAAGTTGAATTCCGTTTATATAGAATGTTGGAGTGCCCGAGACTCCAACTTTTTGGCCATCGGCAAAGTCCTGATCAACATTTTTTTGATATTTGGTACTGCTTAGGCAGGATTTGAATTGACTGACGTCAAGGCCGAGTTGACCAGCTATTTCAGTCATCCTATCGGTTGTATACATTGAGGTATCGGATTCGCTTGGTTGGTTTTTATAAAGATAATCGTGGTACTCCCAAAACTTTTTCTGTTCATTCGCACACTCCGCCGCATTCCCAGCGACCACTGAGGGCGCTCCTAAAAATTGATAGTGCCGATAGGCAAATTTCACCTTGCCCGTATCGACATAATCTTTGAATATCTGCGGTTCAGTATTAGTAAAGGTTTTTTCACAAAATGGGCAACGAAAATCTTCAAATGCCACAATGGTTACCTTGGCATCACCTTTACCTTTGATTGGAAAGTGGCCAACATCTACAGAATATTTTTGACCAGGAGCAGGAGCCTGAGGTTGATTACCTTGTGGAGCAGCAGGAGCTGCGGCCGCCAAGGAAGTTGATCCATTTTTTTCAAGAAATTGCACTTTTGTCCAAAGAGAACCAAGGAAAAATGCTCCAATAATTAATAATCCTATCAATACTGGAGTGACATAAGGACCGTATTTATTTTCTATCATATTACTACACAGTGTAGTAGATATAATGTCTGACTGTCAACAGTATCCTTCTATGTCAATTTTGAGAACTGAAATTACTTGAAGAATACCGGGGAGTATGGCTTTGGAGTTGTAATAACGTTTCTTTGCGACAAACAGAGGCGCAATTCACTGTACTATTACATACCATCACCACATCACGTCCCGAATCGTGAAGTTCAATGGCATTAACAGGACTTACCATAAGACCTAATAGTATAACCAAAGAAGTGGCGCTAAAAATAATATTACGGAAGTAAGCCTTATGACGAGTTGGCTTCTGTGATAAAAGAGACCGTATTCGGGCTTCAAGCACATCTTCCGAAATAATGCCTGCCACAAACGCGGTACTTACTGCTGGCTCGTACTGAAGTAATTTTTTTAACACTTCGGCAAGCGAGTGTTTATCTCCCGATTCTTTAATAGCCGTTGTATCTGCCTGAACTTCTCTATCCATCCTATATGCACGAATGAAATCTGAAATAACAGGAAAAAATGGAAAAAGTGATTCAATAATGGTCGCAAGTAAAAACACCAGTGAATCTTTATGGTTCAGATGATATTGCTCATGCCTAAGTATTATTTCCACTTCTTTGTCACTCATCATTGCCAAAAGACTAGTCGAAACATATATTTTGGGATTAAAAATACCAAAGCAAAATGCCTGAGGTGTGGTTTGGTGAAGCAATATTACTTTGTTGCGAAGATCTAATCTATTACATATATCGTCGAAAGTATCGCTGAATTGGGTCGTGACTTTTCTCAAAGTTTTTTTAAATGTATATATTTTGATAACCGCTACGCCGATCTTAATAATGGTATATGCCACGGCAAGAACCAAAAAACCAATATATATACGGCTTACATCGCTTGGAATTTGTACGTTCAATGTTTTTGCCATGGTCTGGCAATAATAAATTGTGTGATGAATGAGGAGTTGAAAATATTTAACGATAACAAAAAAATGACTGAACGCAAGAAATGCTACGAGACCTCCAAAACCTAGTAAGTAGGAATTAGGTTTCATGGCTCTTTTCTAAGAGTCTGAGGAAATATTCCTTCTTCTCTCTGGGCAACTCATCGACCGATTCCGCAAAAGAAGCAATCGCCGCGTCGCCAAATGAATCAAAAAATTTAGTGAAGAATGATCCGGCAACTGATTTGCTATACTCGGCCTTTGAAATTCTCGGCTTGTAGTGAACAGCAAAATCTTTGTCACTCCGGTTGACTAACCCTTTTTCGTGTAGTCTCTGAAGTATCGTAGCGATCGTGGTATATGCAAGATCTTTATCTTTTGATATCTGGGCCAAGACATCACGCACCGAACAGGTCTGAATATTCCAGACCACATTCATTACTTCGAATTCAAGTTCACTTAACGCTTTCACTTTCATATCTCTACTACGAATTGTAGAAGTTTAGATACGAAAATACAAGCATTTAATGTTTATGACCGGCATTGCGCATCATTAAGATGTGCATCAGCGGACAAGCTAGTATGGCTCCAAAGTACACTACATTTGTGAGGGGCACTCCAAATATCTTTACGGCTATGAATATTGCCGCCACAACCCCAAGACATATAAGTAGCCAATTCGTTTTACTTTTTGTATCCCCATTGGTTGAATGATTCATTGTTGAGTGATCCATATCTAACCTCCTTACCCAGATTATAGTAACGTACAGATTAAGAAAGTATGAAGATTAAGATTTATCTATCAGAGGGAGAGTCATGGTGACGTGTGTTCCCTTACCGACCTTGCTAGCTATAGAAATTGTGCCACTGTGAGACTCTATAATACCTTGGGCAATGGCAAGTCCTAGTCCGGAGCCTAGTGTTTTGGCTGTTTTTGAACCGCGATAGAAACGGTCAAAGATGTGGGGCAAATCCTTTTCGGAAATACCACTACCTGTATCGATAACTTCAATCACAGCCTCGTTATTTTTTGTACGAAGAAAGATGGAAATGGTCTCATTCAAAGGAGTATATTTCACCGCGTTATCTAGGATGTTAAGAATTGCCCGGGCGAGCTTGTCTTCAGATCCAGAAACCAGCACGCCTTCGGTAATATGACTTTTGACTGTAATATGTTTTTGTGCAGCTAGTTTAATTGCAATTTCGTTTAGTTCTGTAAGTACCGCAGTCAGATCAGTTTGCTGATTATTACTAATCGCCTTGTCTGCCCCGATCCATGCTAAATCGAGAATATTTCTAATTGTGGCTGAAAGTCGGTTTACATCAATAAGTGTTTCGTTAAAAGCACTTTTATATTCTTCATTTGTGCGTTTTTTTGATAATGCTAGTTCAATTTCTCCTTTTAACGTCGCGACCGGTGTTTTCAATTCATGTGCGACATCCCCGATAAATTGGCGTTCTCTCTTAAATGACTCATGAAGGCGTCGGAGCAAATCGTTAAAGGTGATTACTAGCTCAGAGACTTCATCGGATGTTTTTGGAACTTCAACCTGTCGATTCAGATCCTGGGAAGTGATAGATTTTAATTCACCAGAAATCCTGCGGATCGGCTGCATTGCACTTTTTGCCAAGAAGTAACTTCCAATTATTGTCGGAAATGCAAACAAAATATAGATAGTGACGAGGGTAAGCAGAAGTGCGTTAAACGAATGGTATATTGCATCGACTGGATCACCCATAAAAACAAGACCTGAGATCACGCCATCTTTAATGATAGGAAATACTCCTATACGAAGTGTTGTAGAACCAATTTTTCGTTCAACAAACGTTGGCTTAATGATATTTATGGATTTTTCTATCAGGTCTTTTAGTATGGGATTTTGATCTGCTCCCATCTGAGAACTACCGGTAATCTTCCCCGTTGAATCGGTAATAATAACCAGCATTCCGGGCATTTCGGCAAATTGTTGGCTGATGATGCCTTGGTTAAAAACACCCTGTGCCATGCTTGGTTGATCATTCGATACGATATGGGTTAATGTTTCGGCATGAGCTATTACTGCACGATCAGTCTGATAGAGGATTGTTTGTTTCGTAACATAGAAGAATACGGCGAAGACAATTGCAGTACTGACAAAAAATGCAGTGGAGTACCACAGTGTCAATCGAAAACGGATAGATTTTCTATTCATGTTATCCAATTTTATACCCCACACCATGCACGGTCTGGATGAGTTTTTTCTTAGCGTGCAAATCAATTTTCTTTCGAAGCGTGCCTACAAATACATCAACTACATTACTCATACCGTCAAAGTTGTAATCCCACACATGTTCAATAATCATTGTGCGGGAAACAACTTCACCTTTGTGTCGCATCATAAGCTCTAAAACCGCAAATTCTTTTGGTGTCAAGGTTAATGCCTTTGTGTCACGGGAAACGGTATGCTTCAACGGATCAAGCTCTAGGCCATCAATTAACAATACTGGCGACGTTTCCTGATGGCTTCGGCGGATTAGGGCATGGATGCGGGAACGAAATTCAATAAACGAAAAAGGCTTCGTTATATAGTCGTCAGCCCCGCTATCAAGTCCGGCAACCTTATCTTCGGTTGTTGATTTAGCAGTAAGCATGAGGACGGGTGTTTTGATGCTCTTTTTGCGAAGTTCTTTGCAAACTTGAAGACCATCAAGTTTAGGGAGCATGATATCAAGCACTATCAGATCATACTGCTCGCTTTCAGCGAGATATTGACCCTCCTCACCATCAAATGCCTGATCAACAGCAAACCCATCCTCAATGAAGCCTTTTTTAATGATGTTTGATAGGCGACGTTCGTCCTCGACAATTAAGACTCTCATGATACTATTATATTAAAAAATCATGAAGAAATCATTAAGATTTACGAGAAAAAATACTTTTTGCATTATCGAGCATTTGTTGAACACACCACTGAGCATACCAATCGCCAAACAAGATACCAAGCAATTTGTGCTTTTTTGGCTGTTCATAATCAATCGAAACGCGAAACAGAGAACTATGTGCTTGAGGGAAAATATCGAATTTCATCGCATAGTCACCAATTATTAACAGATTCTGTACGTTGACCGTTTTCCATGATTTTACACTCGGCTTTCTATGCTCCGTTACCACTTCATCCACAAACATAGGAATACCTAAAATTGTGCCTTTCAAAAATATGTGAGAACCAACTTCCCTCCCGAGTTTATCATCTGTTGAAATATGCATGCTGCTTCCCATCATCATCCATGACGAACTAGTCATGTGAGATGAAAAACGGGAATGATCATCGGCGTAATCGAACACTTGCTCAGGAGACGCAGAAAGTACGATACTTTTGTGATAATGCTTCATAGTGACTCAACATATTTATAGTACCATTTTTTACGTTTATACGCCGCATCCTCCAGCCTGTTTAGGAGGTCGTTGTACTAATCCCTTATCAGCAAGCCATTGTTTGGCTCCTTGCCATCCTGAAGCCGAAGAATAATCTTTGCTTAGCAATGTCTTGGCATCAATATCATTAAATGACTTACCCTCTTTGTTTTTAAAGTAGAGCGCTAGGTCATAATAGTTACCCGGAAACCAAAATGCATTCACATATTTGGCAGCTTCATACATTTCTCTTTCCGTTGCACCGTTACTCACCATCAGTTGGAGTACTCCTAAAAGTGCCATCCCGTGATTACAATCCGGGAATGCCGTCGAATTATTACAACATGGCCGATATATATTGGAGGCCACGAGCTCAACTAATGCTTCTTGTTCTTTGGTTAGTGGAATAAGAGCGGATTTAGAATAGTAGCTCATCGCGTTTCCCCTGGCTAGACTCCAACCACCGGTTGAGGCGAAGTTTCCGGCTCCCTCTTTACCACCATACTTGATCATTTCTCCTTCATCTAAAATCTTTGACTTATTAGCCAGACCTACCGCCCAAAAGTAGTTCAGAAGAAAATACGAATTTTCTCGGGTAATAGTAATCTTTTCATCAGAGCCCTTTAACAAAATTTGTTCCTGCTCGACAGTTAGAGGTTGATTGGATTTTTCATAGGTGTTTTTAAACTTGTCTGGATCGATAACCCCCATTGCTGTCATTTTCGGGCCGAGCTGACCGTAGCTGGCATTAATTTTAAATCCAGCTACCGGATTTACTTCGTCAAATAGGTTGTCTTTACTGGCAGAAGTTGCCTGAGTCGTATTTGTTTTACTTGCAGGTTTAAAGCCATTTGCTCTCCAGACGGCTAGTTTCGGAGCGAGCAAAAATGCAGCCAAAATAGTATTGGCAACGACACTTACAAGAAGGATCGGCAGTAGTTTATTTTTCATCGTTGCCTCCTTTGTAGCGCAGTAATTTATAAAAAGCGTAGAGCACAATTCCAAATACCGCGAGATCAACTATCGGATTTTGGAAATATTTGGCAATTTCAAAAACGATCATGCGGATTTTGATACTGTATGGCTCCATTTGGTTCATCTGAATTTTGCCGAGGTAGTTAAAAATCGCAATCAAAATGCCTGTGAGAAAAAAGATGCCTGCTCCAAGCCTTGTTAGTATCGTATAGATTTTCTGCCTATTGGCGCCAGTGACTTTACTGGTAGCCTTTTCATAGAACATCGACATAATAAATAGCGGCATAACAATACCCACAACATAGGCTATTGAAACTATCAGAGCTTGGAATAGTGACGGAGAGAGCGAAGTCAGGGTAACTGCGGCAAAAAGAACTGGCGCACAGCAAGCTGAGGTAAGGCCGGACATAAGTCCAAGGCCAAACACACTTGCCGTATTTACTTTTTTACCCTGCAATCCAGAAACATGGAAAAACTGTGGAAGGTGAAAGATCGGTTTTAGTGTCATTACCCCCATGAGGATCATCACAAGTGCTCCAAGGTAATAGATAGGAGTATGGTAGGCGTCAAGGAAGAATATTGCAGAACGAATCCCAAGTGCGATAGGAACGAGAACTAATGCAAGACCAAGTGCAAATATAAGCGTGTAATACATGACCCGTTTACGCTCTTTAAATATTGTGCCTAGATATGACGGTAACAGAAAAGTGATACAGCATGGGGCAAATAATGCCAATACTCCGGCCAAAAAGGATGCGGTTAACGATATACCAAAAAGGAAATTTGTATCCATGGTTATTTTACTTTCGCAGTTATGCTAAAGATCAATTTTGCATTTGCAGGGTCATTTGTCTCAACGTATACTTCACGCTCTACGAGTCCGTAGACAGGCATAGTGGCCGGTCGGTAGGTCAAACGAACAGTTGCGGTATCTCCCGGTGCAATTTCGGTGACAAATCCACTTTGGGTATGCATACTGAACTCTTTGCTCGTTTTACCTTGGTATATGATCTGGCCTGCCGTACATCCACAGCTCGAATTGATATTGAGAATTTGGAGTGGCTTCGTACCCACATTTTTAACAGCATAATCTTCAACTTTTACATCCGATACTTTAATTTCACCCAGATTTCTTTGAGTATTTGTCGTTTCTGCTTTAGGACGATCCGTATCCTGCGCTGAAAATGAAGCGGTAGCAGGTGCGGGTTTTTGGCCTGCGGTCAAAAGAAATGACAGTCCTACTACTGCTAGGAAGAATATGAGTATACCGATGATGATTGTTTTTGGTGACATATTAGTTTATGTAATTAAATGTTTTTATAAATTCACTAATATTTTGTTTCGAGATTTCTTGACTCTGTTCAATTTTTAGTCTATTAGCTATACAAACAACTAGATGATGCACTGCAAGTTGTCTTGTTACAGATTTAAGTTGAGTTATTGCTACGACGAGTTGGGTATGTGCCAATTCCCAATCTAGACCCTCTTCCATTTGGTTAATCAATATGCTGATAATTCCACTCGCCAACCGTAATTTTTTAACAATTTCCTGTTTGTCGAGATCCTGAGTTTTGATATTCATAGTCAAATCGTACTCCTGGCGATATTAAGATTTTATGAAGATGATGACAAGAAAATGCAGTGACATTATGTTATATTTTTTGAATATTTTCTAACTATTTTATATTGTGAACTATCAAACCCCATGAATATTCTTGCAGTGAATACTGTTAAGTTATTGACATCTTTTTACTTCCAACTATTCTATAATCATATAATTACACGATTATATATATGAGTCGTAATGTCACCAATCAAAGCACTATTCAACTAGAGGCTCGCCTGTTTAACGGTTTCGCCGATAGTTCTCGATTAACCATTCTTAAATCTTTAATCGACAAAGAAAAATCTGTCAGCGATGTGGTTGAGGAAACTGGTTTATCCCAACCCAATGTATCAGCCCATCTAAGCTGCCTTAAGGAGTGTGGCTTGGTTCAATCAAGACATGACGGCCGACAGGTTATCTATAGTTTGGTGGATAAAAAAATCGCCGAACTGATAGAACTTGGTCAAAGCATCTTAAAATTGACCGCCAATACTATTTTTGCGTGTACCAGATATTAAATATATGAAAACAACAAAATACCTAACAATCGCCCTAATCATCATGCTCCTCATTGGGATTGGTTTAATCGTCAAATATAGAACACTGATCAAGGCAGCCAACAGTACAAGCAAAAATAGCCAGATAGATTCAAATACCGTTTTGGACGTTGATATGCTGGCAAACAATGTCAATCAATACTTTGATAAATCGATAAACCTTAAAGGTGTAGTTTCCTTTGTTTATCCGGAAAGCCAATCACTGGTAGTTATTGATAACAAGGAGTTTGCCAATTGCGGAGTGGTCACATGTGCCATCAATCAAATTCCGGTAAATTACACGGGAACCTTACCTAATGTTAAAGATTATGTCCAAGTTTCAGGAATGGTGTCTCGCGATAGTTCGGGGAAATTGATTATTAAGGCCACTCAGGTCAAACCCCAATGAAGTTAAAGTCATACCTCCCATTTGCCGTATTTATAACAGTCTTTTCGCTACACTTTAGCTTTCGAATATTAAGCAAAACCCTTTTCTCCGTGGGTGGTCGATAACAGCCAGATACCACTGATCATTCAAGGATATTTTGACCAAAGGGATTATTTTCTCGGATTTTCCACGCTTTAGCGATGGCGTTTATGACGTTTACTTTCATTAATTACCTGGATCGCCGACGATCCTCGGCCGGTAACCTGAAAGGTGTCTTTGGTGGACTGTCGTTAGTTTCTGTTTTGTCTTTTGCAGGTTGTTTCTTGATTGGCTGCTGTGGTTCACCCATGCTGGCCATTTATGCCGGGATGTTCGGCGCCTCGTTTTTAGGTATCACCAAACCGATTATCGCCGGTCTAACCTTGCTTTCTGTCATCTATGGTTTCTATCGAATGAGAAAAGACAATAGTTGTGATACATGTGGTGATGGTCAGTGTAGCCGTCAATCAAATGTAGCCGGGGTAACCATAAACCCAACAGCAAAAACTCAAGCGACAAAGACGATAAGTTTAAAAGTAAAAGGATTGGATTGTCCGGAATGTGCCATCCCTTTAGAAGGGGTACTTAAAACACAAACAGGTATTGGTACCTATACCTTACTGTTTACCGCCGAAAAAATCTCTCTCACCTATGACGACAGCAAAATTACGATTGATGATATCAAACAATTAATCCAACGCTCAGGTTTTACAGTAGCCGATGATGCAAAAACGCAGGGAATCAAGACTGATGGCATCATTACTTTTGCTTTTGTTGGATTTTTGGCAGTGATTCTTTTAATCGAAATAGTCTTTGAACGACTCGGTATTCTTGAAGCGATTCTGGTTCCCATCCCCAACTGGTTGTTAGTTGGTGCCACTCTGGTTGGCGGTTATCCGATTTTTAAAAGTGCCCTACAAAATCTATTACATAAGTCAGTCAACACTGACTTGATCATGAGTGTTGGTATAGCCGCAGCATCAGTCTCACACGAATTATCCGCCGCGTTATTAATTGTATTTTTTGTTCGCATAGCTCACTTTCTGGAAAACTTTACCGTTGACCGCTCCCGCCAAGCAATTAACGAACTGATTAAACTGGCTCCTACTACGGCGTGGATCAAAAAAGACGGCCAGGAAGTTGAAGTGAATATCACCGATATTATCGTTGGGGATACGGTAGTGGTTAAACCCGGTGAGAGAATTCCGGTTGATGGTAAAGTCTCGAGAGGGGTTAGTGCGGTGGATCAGTCAACCATTACCGGGGAATCAACACCCGTCCGGATTGAACTGGGAAGTCAGGTTTTTGCTTCCACCATGAATCAATCAGGTCATCTGGAAATCAAGGTAAACAGGATTGGTGCTGATACTACTCTAGGCAAAATTATTCACTTGGTCGAAGAGGCCGAAACACACAAAGCGCCAATTCAGAAATTTGCTGATCGGTTTAGTGGTTATTATCTGCCACTGGTTATTTTAATTGCGACCGCGACATTTTTAATCAGCCGGAACTTATCGGCAACAATTGCTGTGTTGGTGGTAGCCTGCCCCTGTGCGGTAGCATTATCAACTCCGATGGCAGTGGTAGCAGCGACCGGTAGAGCGGCCAAACAATGGATTTTGATTAAAGGTGGCCGTTATCTGGAACTATTGACCAAAGTAAATGTGTTGTTAGTGGATAAAACCGGTACCCTGACCTTTGGAAAACCGCAGGTGACTGATATTATTTCCGTTTCTACTTTGACAAGTGATGACATCCTGTCGATTGCCGCCACAATGGAACGGTATTCAGAACATGTTTTAGCCAAATCCGTCCTCGACAAGGCAGCAGAATCAGCCGTACATCTATCCGATCCAGGCAAATTTTCAACCCTCGCCGGTAAAGGAGTGATCGCCAATATCAAAAAGCTTACCTATTATTTAGGTAATCAAAAATTACTTCAAGAGCAAGGCATTACCATCAACTCTAAAATAAAAGACCTGATAGAAGCTTCTGAAAAACAAGGGAAAACCGTCTTAATCTTAGCCAATAGAAAAGATGGTGTTTTGGGCTTGTTGGCAATTACTGACATTATTCGAAATGAAGTAAAACCGGCAATTGAAACACTAAAAAAACTCGGGTTTAAAAAGATCATTATGCTGACCGGAGACAATAAACACGCCGCCCAAACAGTCGCATCAGCTTTAGGCATTGGTTATCAGGCGCATTTATTACCCGAAGACAAAATTGAGGAGGTAAAAGACTTACAAAAACGAGGGTACAAAGTAGCCATGATCGATGATGGGGTCAACGATGCTCCTTCGCTATCGCAGGCTGATGTAGGTATCGGTATGGGTGTCGCCGGTACCGATATTGCTCTTGAAGCTGCAGATGTAGTATTGATGGGAGATGATTGGAATCAACTCCCTGAAGCTATTGCTATTGCCAAGCAAACCTTTCGTACGATTAAGCAAAATATTACTTTAGGGATTGGTTTTGATATTGTGGGGATGGGATTAGCCTCAATAGGATTTTTACCTCCAGTGCTTGCAGCTGCCGCCCAATCATTCCCCGATGTCGCTGTTTTTCTTAACTCCGCCCGGTTGCTGAAAAGAACGAATACTTAGGTTGTAACTTCGCAGGACTAGAGATTTAACGGTCTTATCCCTCTTTTTGAAAGGTTTCTGCTTTGTTTCGATAGTTTTGACCAATTTTGAGGAAACTGATTACTGTTTTTATTGTGCGAGTATTTGCTTCATGAATGGTGACGAAACAGAGAGGCAACGATCAGTATTGGGTCTAATCTATCTTTGATATTTACCCAAACAATAGTCACCTTGCAAACAATATTTTTCACAACTATAATACAACGTAAGCGATGAAGCTCGCTCTATAAGTGCCGAAAGGCTGATAGCTTCTACAAATATTTTTGTAGGAGCTTTTTTTTTATGCAACAAGTTATCTATATTGGAATTGGTGGATTTTTTGGCAGTATCAGTAGATTTATTATTTCCCGCTTTATAGGTAATCTTTTCCCGTCATTTCCTATAGGCACCTTATTCGTGAACGTTACAGGAAGTTTTTTTCTCGGATTTATCAGCTATATGGTGCTATATGGCAGAAATATCAATCCAGATATTCGTAATATGATAACCGTTGGATTTATTGGTGCTTATACCACTATGTCAACGTTTGCTTTTGAGTCTGTAAGACTTGCAGAGATGAACGATGTATTATTATTTGGTATAAATCTCTCTGCAAACATACTGTTATGCTTATTGGCAATTGGATTAAGCAGAAATTTGGCAATATTGATAACTAAGTAACTATGGAACAAGAATCAACAGTACTATTACTTCGCATATACATGGGTGAGAAAGATAAATATCAAGGGAAAACGTTATATATGTATATTGTCGAATACCTTAGGACAAATCATTTCGCTGGCGTCACTGTTCTTCGTGGCATAGAGGGGTATGGAAAAGCCAGTAAAATCCATACGGCAAACATCCTAGAACTTTCTTCTGATGAGCCAATTATAGTCGAAGTTGTTGATAGGGAAGAAAAAATTGAGCAATTTAAACAAGTGTATTCAACCTGGGATATATCCGCGAGCACATTAATAACTCAAGAGCGAGTTCAAATTATTCAATATGGGAAGAAAGGATAAATATGGCATTTCATACAATTCCACTCGGAGATAAAGCTCCGGAAATAATTACTGTTATCGTTGAGATTCCTCGAGGATCGCATCACAAATATGAGTACGACGAAAACTTTGACGAAATTCGACTTGACCGAGTCCTGCATTCACCAGTCTTTTATCCGACAGACTATGGTTTTATTCCACAAACTCGTTCAGAAGACGGCGATCATTTAGATGTGCTTGTTCTTATAACTGAACCCACATTCCCTGGTTGTATCTTAACTGTTCGACCTATTGGAATGTTGAACATGAATGATAATGCCGGTCAGGATTGGAAAATTCTTGCTGTTGCTGATAGGGATCCAAAACTATCGTATCTCAAGGAGATTGACGACGTAAACGAACATCACAGAAAGGAAATAGTCCATTTCTTTGAAGTGTATAAACATCTCGAAGAAAAAAACGTTGAAGTTGTAGGTTGGCTTAATAAAACGGAAGCATATAGGATTATCAATGAAGCGCAAAAACGGTTCGCCGCTGAGGGTAAGTAGCGTACAATAAAATCATGTCCATAGTAACGAAAAAACTGACATCTATCCCACGAACAGTCTTCTTTTTGGGTTTGGTGAGTTTTTTCAATGATCTGGCGTCGGAAATGATTTACCCGATAGTCCCGATTTTCTTAACCTCAGTTCTTCACACGACAATTCCAGTCATTGGGTTGATCGAAGGTATTGCCGAGGCAACCGCAAGCATCACGAAGTTCTTATTTGGCGTATATTCCGATTCAATTCATAAGCGGAAACCATTTGTAATAGGCGGCTATACGCTAGGAGCGGTTTCAAAGGTGCTTATCGGTCTTGCGTACACGTGGCCGCTTGTCCTCTTTGCCCGCTTTATTGACCGTCTCGGCAAAGGCATGCGGACCGCAGCGCGAGATAGTTTACTTCTCGATAATACCAACCGCACGAACCGAGGATTCATTTTCGGATTCCATCGCGCGTTTGATAGCCTAGGTGCAGTATTTGGGCCACTTGCGGCTCTAGTTCTCTTAGCACTATTCAAAGAAAATATCCGACTGACATTCTTTATCGCGTTCATTCCTGCAGTTATCGCTATACTTCTCATATTCTTTTTTGTTGGTGAAACAAAACGGGCGACCATTACATCTCAGTACCGTTTAAGTCGTTTTTCCTGGCGAACTATACCCAAGGAATTAAAATTTTTTTTGCTAATCAGCTTTATTTTTTCGGCGGGTAACAGCTCCGATGCGTTTCTTCTCCTACAGGCAAAAAACTTAGGACTTACAACAACCTTTGTCGTTCTTGCCTATGTGCTCTATAACATATCGTATACGGCATTTTCCACGCCGCTTGGAAAAACATCGGACCGTTTGGGACCGAAAAAAGTCTATTTATTTGGTCTCCTGATCTTTGCAATCGTATATTTCGCCTTTGGAATCATTCATACGACGCAATTACTCTGGTTTTTGTTTCCTATATATGGCATCTATATTGCAGCGACCGACGGAGTGTCAAAGGCGTACATCGCCGAATTTATCCATCCTGAGGAATCCGGAACATATTTTGGAGCGTATTATACGATTACGGCAATCGGGACATTTTTGGCTTCTTTTATTGGCGGAATTCTCTGGAATACAATAAAACCATCTGCAACGTTTTTGTATGGCAGTGTGATGGCAATACTCGCACTTGCCATATTTGTTATGTATCATAGAAAGAGATACTTTCGCGTATGAAAATTAGATCAGTAAATGCACAAGAAATTCTTGATAGTCGGGGAAATCCGACGATTGAAGCGGTAACAATTCTTGAAGATGGATCAACAGGTTGGGCCGCTATACCATCAGGCGCTTCTACCGGAAAACACGAAGCCGTTGAACTTCGTGATGGAGATATCAATCGTTATAACGGAAAGGGTGTGCTGTCCGCCGTTGCCAATGTGAATTCAATTATTAGCAATGCAGTTTCAGGTATAGATGCGCAGGATCAACGGAAGCTTGATCAAACGTTAATTGACTTGGATGGTACAGAAAATAAAGCAAAGCTTGGCACCAATGCAATTCTTTCTGTATCGCTGAGTGCCGCCAGAGCACAAGCGGCAACTGAAAAAAAAGAACTCTACGAATACCTTACGAAATTTAATCCTGATTTTATGGGAACATATCTCATGCCAATTCCAGAAATGAATGTTATGAATGGTGGTAAGCACGCTAATTGGGCAACCGATATTCAGGAATATATGCTGTTTCCGATTGGAGTAAAAAATATAGTTGAGGCGGTACGCATGAATACTGAGGTTTATCAAAGTCTCAAAAAGATTCTAAAAACAAAAGGTTACAGTGTAACTGTTGGTGATGAGGGTGGTTTTGCTCCAAATGTAACATCAAATGAAGAGCCATTTCAATTATTGTCTGAGGCAATAGAAAAAGCAAACTATATTCTTGGCAGAGATATTAGTTTTGGTATTGATCCTGCCGCATCTGAATTTTATAAAAATGGAACATACCAACTCAGTAAAGAAGGAAAAACAGTGAACAGTGATGAACTAGCGGAATTTTTTACACAACTTGCCAAAAAATATCCCATCATTTCCCTTGAAGATATATTTGCTGAGGATGACTGGGAAGCATTTCAAAGATTTACCTCGTCGTATGAGGACAAATTACAAATTGTCGGCGATGATTTGTAT
The DNA here is from genome assembly GCA_021788365.1 of bacterium. Lineage (GTDB taxonomy): Bacteria > Patescibacteriota > Microgenomatia > UBA1400 > UBA12108 > JAJYKS01. The sequence goes on along the minus strand of JAJYKS010000002.1, from coordinate 121,029 downwards.
GTGACAAACGTAAAACTATTACAAAAAGGCATAGATAGTAAAACGACTAACTCTGTTCTCATCAAACTGAATCAAATCGGCACGTTGACAGAAACGGTTGACGCAGTGTTACTTGCTCGGAAAAACGGCATGTCATCAGTCGTTTCCCATAGGAGTGGAGAAACGGAAGATACATTTATAGCTGATTTTACCGTTGCAATGGGAATAGGACAAATGAAAACCGGCGCTCCCGCCCGAAGCGAACGGGTAGCAAAATATAATCGACTTATGAGAATTGAGCGGCAGCTCGGTAGCAAAGCAACGTATTATCAGTTTCCCTTTATACAGAAATAGTTATCAAATGCGATTCTTTTAAGGGCCTTGCCCCTCTTTTTGCAAGGGTTTCCGCTTCGCTTCAATAAACTGCACTTCGTTTGCCATTGCAAAATTTCACCCCGCTAGAAAGATTCCCAGGTATGGGAAGTATGGTCATACTTCCTAACAATTAATTTCGGGAAGAAGTCAAAAGGAGGTGTGAAATTATGAAATTTTTTACAAATTAGCTCTAACGAGATTTGCAAATTAGGCAGGTGAGAAGACATTGCTGATCTTAATATTCAAGATTATTTTCTTAGACTTCAAATCCTAATTTGCATTATTCATAGAAAAATTTATTCATAGTGCAACTAACCTTTACTTTGGTTTTATTGCTGTAAATGAAATACTTAACGCATATTCCTCTATGAACATCGGTACCTTCTTTGTTATGCTGATGTCTTTGAATCCGGCCTCATTTAGTATTTTGAGATAGTTATTTTTTAAGATAGCACCGCTGACACATCCTGTGCGCAATGTACTATCCTCTTTGAGATTTTCTGGTAATACTTTTGATAGCACTACGTCGGAAATCATCAATCTGACTCCGGTTTTAATACTCGGTAAGTGTCAGCAAAGACCTTATCCTTATTCGGTGCTAAATTTATCACATAATTAGAAATAATCGCATCGATGGTTACGCTTACTGTAGGTAAATTTTCAGTATCTCCAAGACAAAACTCAACATTTGTAAATTTACCGGAGGCAGCATTTACCTTGCATTTGTAATCATTTCTTCAGTACTACCAACACTGATAACTTTGCCTGTACTTCCTACCTTGCAGGCAGCTAAAAAGACTTAAACCAGCGTCTGACTCTAGATCTAATACTGTTTCTTCTGATAGCAGTGCAGCCAAAGCAAGTGCCTGCCAAACCCTAAACCCAAATTGGCACCTTCCGGAACTTTATTCAGTGTTCGTCTATGTTACGAACAAGCAAGAATCTTTAGTTATAATTTACTATAATAAAGATTATGTATTACGAACTACGACATTTGACAAAAAAAGGAGAAGAAAATGCTCAGGTGTCGGGAGAGATTTAATATGACGACGTACGTAAATAGACAAAATAATCAACGTAATTGGATAATAAAGATTGCTCTTATCGTAATTGTAGTTGTTACTAGTGCTTTATTCTTGATTAAATCAAATCAACACAATTTAACGCAACAGAATTATCCGCCTGCATCTGAAACTTCAACCAGCGTAAACAATGTGAACTTTGTGCAAAACCGTTTATCTCATCAAACGTTAGATTTGACTAAGAACTCAACTTGGAAACCGAATGCAGATATGTTGCCCGAACTTACAGCCTTGCTTCATTTACCACCTGCAGACCCGTCATATCTACACCACCATGACCATTTAGATATTTATATCCATAACCAGAATATTGTTGTCCCTGCGCAAATTGGACTTTCCAGTACAGTGGAATTGCCTACGCATACACATGATCCGACAGGCATTATTCATGTCGAAGCGTCAGATACTACTTTTAAGCCAACGCTCGGATTATTTTTTGATGTCTGGGGTGTATTTTTCACCGAAAAAAATATTGGTGGCTATACTATTGATGAAACTAATAAACTAACCGTTTTTGTTAATGGGAAACAGTATCAAGGTGATCCAAGACAACTACCCCTTAATCAGCACGATGAAATCCTGGTGACCTTTGGTTCCGAGTCTGAACTGCCTCGACCAATGCTATCAAAATATGTGTTTCCTGGTGAGGATTGATATTAAAACAACCTAAAGGCAAAGTGTAATTGATAATAGATTAAATACGCTCCCACCCCAATCAGAAGCAACCCGCTAACTATCTGAACATATGGAAGAATTCTGTGCAGCCATCGATTTACTGCAGTCTGAAAGAGCATAGTTGCGCAGGTGATACCAATAAGAACAACTGCGATTCCCAACCCATAACTCAGAAACATAAGCAGTGTCGATAGTGGTCCTGGAGCAGAGGCTGTACTGCCTACGATAATCAAGAACATTGGCAATGTGCACGATAACGATGCAATTGCATAACTTACCCCATATAAAAACATTGGCAATAATCCCGTTTTTTTTACGCTCCATTGTGGATGAAATAGATGAACCTTAAGAGAGTGCCCTAGGAGCATAGTCCCGCCCATTACCATTAAAATGGACCCTATGAGGATCGTAAGTTGAGGTACCCAGTTGATAAACATTTGTAAGCCTAGACTTACCAAGATGCCACCACCAAGATATATGGTTAAGAACCCTAATGTGACAAGGATTCCTGTCATAACTGCATTCTTTAGGCGACTATGTAGTGGAATGTGCTCGTAGCCTTCGTTATTGGCTCCGATATAAAACGCGAGGAAGGATGGAAGCATTGCCACACAACATGGATTTAAGGTCGCCAGCAATCCGGCGCCGAATGCATACGCTAGAGGGAGATTGTTCATTGAAGCGTCTCCTTAACATGTGCTTCAATCTCTTCGTAAGGGCGAATACCAAGGGTACGTGCTACCTCTTTTCCTTGACTGTTTATAAATATTTTTGTATCCAAATATTGAACGTTTAATAGACGAGCAATCTGATTATTTGTATCCATAGCCCACACATAATTTACAGTCTCGCCACCCGCGCCATCATCCTTAAACTGTCTCCACGGCTCTGGACCCTCCTGAGGATAGATATCAAGAGCAACAATCTCCAGCCCCTTATTTTTGTATGTGTTGTATACACGGGCTAATTTTGCCACTTCACCTCGACATTCTTTACACCATGAAGAACTTAGGAATAAAACCGTCGGCTTTCCCTTATGCTCTGCAAAATCATATGTGCCTCCGTCAATCGTTGGAACACTCCATGTTATACCTCCTACTCCTTGAATCGTACTTACAGCCTTTACTGATCCATTGCTTGTATTATTTTTCAGGTCTAGTAAACGATTTGCCAATATTAATATCAAAACGATACCGATCCCAAGCGCAAGAAATAAGACTTGCAGATTATTCTTACTCGATACCGGATTCTCCATAGGCATGACTGTCTCCATGGACGGATCATAAGATGATTGTCTAAGATTATGTTTCTTTTTGCTCATATAATTTAAGAGTGTACCTGATCAATTGATACTGAGCCGCATGCGCAGGTATTTGGATCGCATTCAGCTCCTTTTTCATTTCTGTTAGTAAATTTTACTTTATTAATAGGAATATTTTTTGTAAATACACTCCTTTTTAATAAACGAGATGAATTTCCTAAAATAATTAAATCGGGCAGTGTTTGGGCAGCCGCTGCAAACACAGGAGGTAAAATGCCAGTTGATGCGAGCGCTAAACCAATAAAGTTGTACACAACAGTGAATCCAATATTAAATTTAACAACAGACATGGTACGGCGAGATATATGGATGACCTCTGGTATAAGCGCCCAATCATCGCGCATCAATGCAATATGTGCTGCCTCAATTGCGACATCAGTGCCGGCTGCTCCCATGGCAATTCCGACATTGGCTTGGGCAAGAGCGGGAGCATCGTTTACCCCATCACCAATCATTGCAACAGTGTGACCTTTTTTCTGATATTCTTTTACGATTCGTATTTTGTCTTCAGGGAGAAGACCAGCCTGGTAATCAACTTTTAAAGTATTTGCAAGTGAAGCGGCGACTCGTTCATTGTCACCAGTCAACAGCTCTATTTTTTTGATGCCCAGTGCACGAAGGTCATCTATCGCTTTGGGCACTTCAGTTCTCGTTGTATCTGAAGCTGCTAATATTCCGACAATAGTATCATCTTGCGAAACTATCAAACATGTCTTTCCCTGTATTTCAAGTTTGGAAATTATTTCATGGATTTTTTTATCGTTTAACATACTGTCTGTAAAGAGACGTTTGCTTCCCACGGCAATTGATTTATCTGAGATTTTTGTCCGAATTCCTTTTCCTGGTATGGCCACAAACTCACTTGGTTGAGACAAAGTAATATTTCGATTGTGTGCGAGAGTTCGTACCGCTTCAGCTAAGGGATGCTCTGAATACCTTTCTGCAGAAGCAGCCAGTTTAACAATTTCACTCTCTGTCATTTTACCCAAAGAAACTACGTCTAAAATTGTAGGACGACCTAAAGTCAAAGTCCCAGTCTTATCAATCAATAAAACATCAATACGCGAGAGCTCTTCAAGGTATTTTCCTCCTTTAACAAGCAGGCCTCTCTTAGCAGCCGCTCCCACTGAAGCTAAAACGGCTATGGGGGTAGCCATGGCAAACGAACAGGAACAGGCAACGACTAAAACGGCAGCGGTCGCCAAAGGATTGTGACTAAATACAAATGTGAGTGTTGCTACAACGACAACAACCGGTAAATAGTATGCGGAAAACTTATCCGCAACTCGTTGTACGTCTGCTCGATGGGTTTCTGCCTCCTCAACCAATTTAATCACTTTGCCAAAAGTTGTATCTTCACCGATAAGAGTGGTGCGAATGCGAAGCGTCCCGAATTGTGCTATTGTTGCAGCATATACTTTCGCTCCGACACCGACTTCTGCCGGCATTGATTCACCTGTAATCGCTGCTTGATTTACTGTTGCTTGGCCATCGATAACAACACCGTCAACGGGAATACGTTCTCCTGGTCGGACGATAACAATATCGTCTTTCTGTACTGCCCCAATCATGACTTCTTGTTCCTCTCCATTTTTTTCTATTCGAGCTGTGAGTGGAGCAAGTCGGGTAAGGTTTTTCAGAGCTTGCCTGGCACGTTCAGTAGTAAATTTCTCAACATACTCGGCAACTCGCATGAAAAAAACGATAAGTAGTGCTGTAGTCCATTCTCCAACAACTGCAGCTGCAATAAGCCCCACCGTCATGAGGGTATGCGAGGTTATCTGTTTTCTTAGTGTTGCTTGAATAACTCCTCGAAAAATCGAATACCCGCTGATAATCACTAAAATAAGCCAGACAAACCATGGTATTTGCTCTGTGTAACGATCAAATATCCCAAGCACTTCACCCATCACGACAACAAGTAAAACCACTCCAAACACAATTCCAAATAGTATTAAAATGCGATTAGTAAAATTTCCCAACGGTATTTGAGTATCCGATGGATTTTTTGGTTGCACTGTTGGTTGAAGAGAAAGCGGGGTGCAATAGCCAGCATTTTCTATCGCAGAGTGAATATCCTCAATCGATGCTTTCGTTGGATCGAATTGGACGTGTGCCTTTTCGGAGTTTACGAGTACCTCAACAGTTTGCACGCCTGGTACCTTTTTTATAGCAGCCTCAATATCAAACGAACAGTCAACGCAGGTCATGCCTTGAATAGGTATTTCAACTGTCTTAATAGATTTTTTTGAATGATTATTTTTCATTATGATTGGTTTTTTTTCTTAAATTTAGTAAAGGGTTGAAGCTCATTAAAAATATCTTTCCGAATAAGACTAAAGTGACTCCATGTTCCTTGCGTTTTTCGTGAAACAAGTTGAGCATCAGTGAGTATCTTGAGGTGATAAGACACTTTCGATTGACTTATAGATAAAAGCTCCTCGAATTCACAGGTACATAGGTCAGGATATTGTGTCAACAAAAAGAGCATTTGAAGTCGGATACTATCGCTAAGTGCATGGGCAAAAGTTGAAAAATTGATGAGCATAGAATTTGACAGGAAAGGTGTTCCATTCTTTCTATATCGAGGAATTTCCGTTTGACAGGCCGAATCTGCCATACTCACTAAATCAACTTTTTTTGATGAAGACATATGTTAATGCTATAAAAAACAATTGTAAATGTCAACAAATAAAAGTATTTGTGTTTTTCATAGTTTAGCCGTGGCACACTCTATCGACATAACATCCGCCACCTCTATTTTGTAACTCTTCAGCATATTTATTGAAATCATCATTTTCCTTTTGCATTTTTGACAATAAAATATATTTATCATAATTTGTTACTCATTATTTATTAACTTTCTTTGCAGTAAATGAAATGCTTAGTGCATACGCTTCCATGAACATCGGCACTTCCTTGGTAATTTTGACTTCTTTAAATCCAGCTTCCTTTATCATTTGCAAATAGTCTTCTTTTAGAATGGCTCCACTAACGCAACCAGTTAGCAGTGCTTCGTCACCTTTTAGATTCTCTGGTAGTTCCTTTGATAACACTACATCGGAGATCATCAATCTGCCACCGGGCTTTAGTACTCGGTAAGCTTCAGCAAAAACCTTATTCTTATTCGGTGCTAAATTAATGACACAATTGGAAATAATTGCATCAATGGTTGAACTTTCTACGGGTAAATTTTCAATATCTCCCAGTTTAAACTCAACGTTTGTAAATTTACCGGTAATAGCATTCTTCCTGGCTTTTTTAATCATTTCTTCAGTCATATCCACACCAATAACCTTACCGCTGGATCCTACTTTCCGAGATGCTAGAAATACGTCAAAGCCAGCTCCTGAGCCCAAATCCAATACCGTTTCTCCTGGTTTCAATGTTGCTAAAGCGAGTGGGTTACCACAACCCAAACCGAGATTGGCGCCATCCGGTACTTCAGTTATCTGTTCGTCGGTATACCCGATAATTTTGCTTAAATCTGGCAAACTACCATTACAGCATGAACCACCACCGCAGCACGAACTATTTTGCTTGGCGATTTGGCAATAATTTTCTTTGACTATTTGCTTAATGTTTTTCATAGTTTAGCCGCAGCACCCTCCTCGTTGTGGTTGGGCAAATGGGAAATTAATTGCTTGACTGATTTCTCCCGCCAATGCACCCACTAAATCTTGTAACTCTTGTTGTGATCTTATTAAGATTTGAACTTTTTTATCTTTAGAAACTTTATTCCGCAAAAGCTTCACTTTACGCTCCTGTTCTTCTACACCTGTAAATCCACCCTGTCGAAATACAGCAAGCGTTTGTTGTGATTCCTGCAAATCTTTCAGTAGTTTTTTAGCCTCGATATCGTTTTGAAAATCATCAACCGCTTTGGTATAGGCTTTCACTTCATCAGTATCCAGTAAGGATTGAATGTAGTCTTTTGTTTTAGAATAGATTTGTTTTGACATTATGCACACCCCTTTCTTGGGGCAAAGTCAACCCCGATAAAATCAAATAATTCGGCGCCGATTTTGCCTGATATTTTATTAGCAAAATTGATAGCCTTAAGATATCGCATCGTGATAGGGTTCTCCCGCATCTCTTGGAGTTTTTGAAACAATCTCTGCTCCTGTTCGGTTGATACTGGTAAACCTTGTTTTTTTAGTAAGTCTACAGTTTGTCGTTGCTCTTCCTTTTCTTGCCATAATCGTTGTGACACCGGATCTCTATCGAGTGCCTGTTTCGCTTGAATGAGTTCCTGAAATTCAGGTATTTCATTTACCAATTCTTGAGAAAAACCACGGACAAGTTGTAAAAGTTGGTCGTTCATACGTTTTAGTTTAATTTTCCATACAATAGATAACCAGCTTCACGCAATCGATCTTTGCCCATTAAATCTTCTTTTAGGAGTGGGAGAGTAACGATGGGGGCTGTAAAGCGTTTAGCCATTACAGCTAGATATTTCTCCTGCATGGCCTTTCGTTGCCGTAAATACTCATTGGTAACAATAGTTTCGGAAAGAATTAAGTTAGCCGCAATCAGACTAGTAGGGACGCTGATGGTTAAGAGTTCCTTAATCGCCCTAGATGCTTCTTCAATTGGTGTTGCTTCCGGATACATAACAAAACTAAATGTAGTCTGATCTGGATCCTGAAGCAGATCAATCACTTCCTTAAATTTAGACTTAGTTATCTTATCGACATCGGTTTCACCTGTTGTGGTAAAAGTTTTAATTTCCAATTGCCTGTTCCAGTCCACGGGTAATTCGAGCAATCGTAACGTATGACCAGTGGGAGCCGTGTCAAATACAATTACCTCAAAGTCTTTTCGGGCGACAAACTCAATAAATTTTTCAAAGGTGGCCATTTCTTCGGTACAGGGTGAGTTTAGCTCCTCTTCAATAGCAGTGACGCGATCTTTATCATATTTAGTTCGAGCCTCAGAGAGAATTTTCTCCTTGTATTCTTCTACCGCTTTTTTAGCGTCAATATGTGTAAACCATAAATTTTTCTCTCCGTTCACCAGAGTAGGTTTGTCAGTGACTTCTTGATCAAAAATCTGTTTTAAGTGAGAGGCTGGATCAGTGGTTAACAATAATGTCTTGTATCCGGCTTGGGCCACCCAGAGAGCGGTAGCGGCGGAAATCGAGGTCTTACCCACACCGCCTTTACCGGCAAAAAAGATCACCCGTTTCTTCTCATTTAAGGGGGTGAGCAATTTCTTTATGTTTTCGTTGGGTAAAACATAACCATGAGTTGCAGACGATTCTTTCACCTCCAGATTTTTGTATTGATAATCTATCAGTTCTGTTGGATTATCAAAGAGTTTGACGGCAATTGAAGCTAGACGTTCAACTCCTTTGATTTCTTCGGAGCCTAATTCAACGATTCGAGCGGGAACCGAAAACTTCTGGTTAATTGCCTTTAAAAACTCCTGTTGTTTCATAAACCGCGCAGTCATGAAGGGATTGTCACAAGCTTCTGCTGGATAGACTCCGTTGACGATGATCTCCAACGAGTGAATATCTAACTTATTCAGCTCGGAAATAGAGCGCTCAGCTTCATAGATTGGTGTTGATTCGGGGCGCAGAACGAATAGAAAAGTTGTAATTCTGGGATCTCGCATGACAGTGATAGCTCGATCAAACTTGGCTTTGGAGGCTGCCAACGCTGCCGCAGGACCAATACAGGTTTGTCCACCGCTACTATCATTAGCTGCTTTTTCAATCACCCCACTCCATTCCACCGGCAACTCAAGTAAACGCAATGTATGACCGGTCGGAGCGGTATCAAAAATGACAATATCAAACTGACCATCCTGCACAAAATCAGTAAAGCGGTCAAAAGAGGCCATTTCTGCGGTACACGGTGAGTTTAATTGTTCTTCAAGAACGGCAAAACTTTCTTCTGGGATAAGTCCTCGCAAAGGGGATAACGTCCGTTCTTTATACTCTGCTGTAGCCTTATCCGGATCGAGCTCCATAGCTGAAAGGTTCCAGATTGTTTTGATGGGAGTAATTTTATGGCCAATTGTTTGTTCAAATACATCCGCAAGATTCGAAGCCGGGTCAGTGGTAATAATTAATGTCTTTTTACCTTCATTGGCATAATGAATGGCAGTGGCACAAGACATGGTTGTTTTACCCACCCCGCCTTTACCTGAGAAAAATAAGAATTTTGTATTCATGCTTTATGCTTTTCTAATTACTAAATAACTTTCAAGTTCTTCTTTAGTTGGATACGATCCGGTTTTTACTACGTCTCCATTGACTGTAGTAATAGGAAGAACTTTTAACTTTTGGTCTTGGATTAGCTTAATAATTTTCGGATTTTCCTTAAATTTCTCTGGACTTTGGGTAATGATGTAGCGTTCAATCAATTCCCCATTTTGGACTAAATGTTTGAAGGTGTCTTGAAAATCAAGCAAGGTTCTATTTGGATTAGGTCCACAAACCCCTGAAGAACAACACATAGGTGGATCGTAAATAATGATTTTATTTTTCATTTTTTGCTCCTTTACGTAAACATTTACATTCATCGTGTACGCAACACATTTTTTCCGATATCGCATCCTGACTTAAGTGCATATAAAACAGGGACATTAAGTCTGCGAACGCATTTCTGTTTAATGAGCAGTGTATCCAAGTTCCAAGTTTGCGATCGTTAATAAGTCCGGCTTTTCGAAGCGAATTTAAATGGTGAGAAACTAATGACTGCTCGATGCCTAGTTTCTCGCCGATATCACACACACAAACCTCTCCTTTGGAAAGAAGTTGGATAATGTTGAACTTATTCTCATTGGAAATAAGCTTTAAAAGTTTCTGTAAACGCACTGGATTTGTGTCTGACATAGTAATATGAATCTATATTCATATATTACTCCCATACTGTTCTGTGAGTCAAGCAATTAAATATGTTTTTCAGATATTTATCGAGTCTCTAGGGGTCTTGCCCCTCATTTTGCAAGGGTTTCCGGCTTCGCCTTCAATAAACTGCTCCCGCCTATGGCGGGATTGCCCTTGCAAAATTTCACCTCGCTTGAGGGTTCCCCTGGTATGGGAAGCATGGGCATGCTTCCCAAAAATAAATTATCAGGGAAAACCCAAAAAAAAGGAGGTGACAACATATGAAGCTATTAACCAACGAGCTACTAATGAGGTTCGCGAAGATTGGAAGACAAGAGGACAGCAAAGACCCCGTTGTAGTGGCGAAGTTTTTCAACCCAGCCGGAGCGGGTACATGGTACGCCACCGAATATGATCCAGTGTCAAAGGAATTTTTCGGATACGTTTCAATCTTTGGGGATTGGAATGACGAATGGGGTTCATTTTCACTGGCAGAGCTCGAAAGCTACCGCGGACAATTCGGTCTAGGGATAGAGCGTGATTTGTATTTTGATGAAAAGCGGATCAGTGAGGTTGTACCAAGTGCCAAATTATAAAAGTTACCCATTCGCTGGCCTAGCAATCCAGCGGATGGGATTAGAAAGGAATAAAAATATGATCAGAATACTACCAGTTTTTAAAAGTTACACCGTCGATATGACGGTTGCAGGAATTTAGAAAAATGTCACTCAATGATTTACCTGTATATGTGTCATTTTTAACAGATAAAGGCGCTAAGTTGTTTTATGAGTTTCGTCAAACAGAAGAAGGACGTAGGGAGCTGAATAGGTTTCTCGGCCGAAAAGAAAGCGTCTAGCTTAGAAGGTCTATAATAAGGGCATGATCAGGAAAATCAGTATATTGGTCGTGTTTTTATTGTTAGTATTAGGTGGTTATTCTTTAATTACTAAACCAAACGTAGAAAATTTTAAGGCTCCAGGGAAAGACTGGAAATCAGCTAAGAAAGTAGAAGATTATTTTATTGAACGCCTCCATATGCCTGTAGCTGAGGCTGAAAAAATCAGATCGAGGCCAGGAGTGGACGGAACGGTAGATTTACGAATAAACAAAGACGTTACCCTTAACGCTCTTATAGGTAATCTTTTTTATTATGGTTTTATACGGGATGAAAAAGCATTCAAGTTGGCTCTAGAACACACTAAAGACTCCACGCCAAGCGACAAAGCAATCAAGATCGGTAACGGCTCAATCGACACAAACGCAGAGTACAGAATTTCAGAAAATATGACCGCCTGGGAATTGGCTGATCTACTCTTGAACAAACCGGCCGGACACTTTCCGTTTGATGAATATAACTACTTTTTCATGCCGTAATTAGTCATCTTCTGCTTCCACCTTTTCCCATTTTCCGGAAAACGCACCCTCACGGGTGGCGATATAAATATCAACTTGGTCAAATGATATTTCTTCATACATTCGTGATATGTGTTTCTTTAGGTATATAAGGCTCGCTATACCCGGACATATAAAGAGGATCACCGGAAACGGATGGCTTGTGGCCCTCTCAAATTTTCCTTCATCAATATAATCACAATACGCCTGAACTCTTTTACGTAAGGCAAACCGAGGTGAACTATCCTCGATAACTTCAACAAAATATCGCTTAGTGTTGCCTACGTTATCGACCCTCGCAAAATAACCATCGGGTAATGGATGGATTATGTAGGGATGTGCTAAAAGATCGGTTTTCGTGAAAAAATCGAGTGTGTGCTTTGATTTTTCAGATTCACTTCTCAGAAATAGATAGTACTCCGCTAAAAATGATGTATGGGATATAAATTGTTGAGAGCGGATTTTTTCTCGATAGATCCGATTCAATGCTCGTTTTTCGATTCCGTCGGTATTCTCTAACACTTGAATACTTCCTGAGGTAAGAAAATAGACCGCGGGTATATTAGCTAGACTGAGTGACCGAGTATAGTGTTTGCCGATGTAATTTTTTGCAGTGAGTAATTGTAGGTAGTAGTTAGTCAGGCGGATATTTTTGTGAGTAAGAAGTTTTTGAAGTTGTAGACTGGTTAAGAAGCGAAAGCGATAGATATAGTGAAGAATGTTTAATTGTGTGGTAGTTAGTTTTTGATTGTCCATAGTGTGTCTGTGGGCAGAATCTGGAATGATTGTATCATTCCTCTCCCTTATATATAAGGAATAAGGGGTAAAAATAAAAAGTAAAAAGGTCTATAAATCGGGCTAATCTCAAAATAGTGTTTTCCTACCGGTAGGTAAAGTTATGGCACTGTAGCATAGATCTTTTGAATAGCTTGATTCGTAGGTTTTTTGACTGATGATTGTTTCTCGGGAGTATAGGATTTGGCATACAATTTTCTGGACGATTCAATAACCTCATTCACCCTATTTTGACTGTATTCAATCTTCACCGGAACAGTAACGCCTGAAAACGGCTCTTCAGGATTAAGTGCTCCAAGTCTCATGTAAAAATGGTATGAAGGAAGACTGGCAATTTCACCTTGTTCAATATATGGCCTGAATTGTGGCAAGATCATCCGTTCATCCTCTGGATTAGCCGTACGGAAACAAATGACTGTACCAGTATTGGCCAGGGTAATATTTACGAGCGAGATATCTTCAAGTTGTGAAGTGGTTTGGTGAGCGAGAATTGCACCTAATCGATACTTACGAGCTTCTGAGAGAATCTGGGCAAACGCAGGAGTGGCAAAGTTTTGGAACTCATCAACGTATAGGTAGAAATCTTTTCTATTTTCTTGCTTCATCCTGGCTCTTTTTAAAGCGGCCAACTGGATCTTAGCCATGATAAGTACGCCGAAGACTTCGGAATTATCCTCGCCAACTTTTCCTTTCGATAGATTACAAAGCAGAATCTTACCTTCGTTCATGATTGTGTCAAAGTTAATTGTCGACTTGCCTTGTTCAAGAATTCGTTTTGCAGTCGGAGAAAATAGGAAGCGCCCGATTTTGTTAGTAATCGGAGAAATCATCTTCACTTTCTGGTAATCACCGGCTTTTGCAAATTCATATTTCCAGAAGTCCTTGAGGTTTTCATCGGTAAGTCCTCTCACAACCCCTTTTCTATATGAGGTATTTATCAGAAGTTTGTAGACGGTAAACAAGGTTACATCCGGCACGGTAAAGGCGGTGTGAATCGTATTGCGCAAAATATATTCCATTCTTGGGCCGGAGTATTTATCGGTGTAAATTTTATGGAAAACCGAGATGATACTTTCAGCAATAAATTCTTTTTCTCTTATAGCATCTTCCGGATTTAACCCCGGAGTCAATTCAAGGAGGTTAATGCCCATCGGATAGCTAATATCATCTGGGTTAAAATACACAACATCAGAAATACGACCATGAGGAATAACGGATACAATCTGTTCGATTAAATCACCGTGAGGATCGACGACACATAATCCTTTATCATGATCTATGTCCTGTTTAATCATTGATAACAGCATGGTGGATTTACCCGTGCCCGTTGCTCCGAGAATATAGACATGGCGTCGTCTTTCATCAGTCGTTAATCCTATTTTTGTTTCAGTGCCACCATAGGTATTTATTCCAAAGTACAAATCGCATTCCTGCTTCTGTTTCAAGGACAGTGGTGCTGGTAGTTCTTTACTATGTTGCTTGAGTAAATCCTCCGTTTTGGTCGTACTGGTATAGGGAAAGTGATACAGATCAGAAATTTCGGTAGCTGAGAGAATCAATGATTTAGTCGGTATCAATAATCTATGGTTATAAAGAACCTCCATTAATCGATCAAATAGCTTTAACGTGATCCTAAATGATGGAATAAGAGCTTGATAGTCTGAATTATTCAGCGCAGATAGAGCAGATTGAAAACCTCTTTCTCTTTTTCTGAGTTCGCTGTAATTATTGCTCGCTACCATTAGTCTTACAGATGAAGTGAATAACTGTTGATCAAGTTTATGTTTTACAAGTTGTTCAAGCTCAATCTGATATGGATTGGGGGTTTTAAGCGGTGCTATATCTGTAGGAAGTCTTAATACCGGACCTTCTCGTCCGTCTGTGGTGATAAATACCAATAAGCCAAATGGAAGCATAAGGACGCGAAGTACTACTCTAAACAGAGTCTTGAAAACAATAATAACTGGGTTTGTATCTGTATCGTTTCCGATGTTTGAAACTAAATCTTTACCTGAATATATAAGGTGAGAAATCCGCGAAACAGCCGGAAGTGAAGACTTGCGAAGCGGAGATAACACAACTTGAAAAGCAATAAGTTCATCCTCGGTAAGTTTAGTCATACTTCCAGTTAGATACGCTATCGGATCATGGAGCGTCAGGTCTTCTTGATGTTTTAGTGGGCATGCAAAGTGCCTAGAAAGTTTATAACTTGATATTCGTTTGTGTTGATTGGTAAGGAACTGTAAGTAATCAGTCGATTCTTTTACACTGATTCCTGGCAAATACGCTAAAAGGGTTTTCTTCACTAAGTCAGCCTCTTCTTCGCCAATTCTTGTGTAATAGGTTATTCCTCCATTCTTTGTTGAAACGATCTCAAAAGCATAGATCTTTTGTATATCAAATAATCGATTAATAAAGGATCGCTGTTTGGCAAGTCCATGCAAAATGGCAAATAATTGCTGAGTGGTATATGAGGATTGCTCAGTATTTTTTAGTGGCTGAAGTTCAAAGAGAATACTTTTCTCTTTTAGTTGTTTGATGGTGAAATAAAGTCGTAATAGCTGATAGCACACATACAGCGCAACCGTCGCAACAACTGCTATTTTTAGAGGTGTGATATATGGATTAACAAAAACAAACAAACGAAAGGTATATTTAGAAAGAATTATTTGTAGAGATGTTATCTTTAACATAATCCGACCTAATAGAGGCAGGATTTAGTTGAGAGTATACAGGAAGTTATCGTATCGAGCAAAAGATTAAAAAGGAAGAACCTGGGAGGACTTGATTTTGAGCGCTTTACAGATGTTTTCTAGCACTGAAAAAGTAGGGTTTTCTTCTCCACGTTCAATTCCGGCATAGTGAGTGGTGGAAATCTTACTCAGGGTTGCAACCTCTTCTTGAGAGAGTCTTTTATCTTCCCTCACTGAGCGAAGATTTTTACCAAATGCTTTTTGGCTCTTTTCGTCTGGAATCATATTCATAATCGTAGTATATCACTCGTGAATTTACGGTAGTTTATCAAAGAATCTCAATTTCTTCAACTTATAGGACATCATTTATGCCTAAATCTGGCCTACAACCATAGTTACAATTTAGCCTTAAAATACGCTTGACAACTACAACTATAATTGCTATTCTGTAACTATAGTTGTAGTTAATTTTACTAGTACAACCATGATCAGCAAAGAGTATTTAGATAAGTTTAAGAGGTTATATAAAGACAAATATGACATTACTCTCACGGACGAGGAAGCAACCGAACTGGCAACACATTTTCTCAATCTAATGGAAGTCTTAATACGACCAAAACAAAAACCGATTAAAACAGAAACATCTATTCCTACATCTTCTCAACCAGAAAGGAGGCAATATGAGACTGGCAGACTATAACACGCAAAATATAAGTCAGACGCCGATTATCCCTCGCTATATGATGTATTGCCGAAAAAGTAGTGAATCTGATGAGAGACAAATTCAATCACTTCCTGATCAGATTACGAATTTAACTGCTCTCGTCCGTCAGCGAGGTGTTGAGCTCGTCGGTGAACCACTTCAAGAACAACGAACGGCTAAAATTCCAGGCAGACCTATTTTTGGACAACTTATACAAAAGATTGAAGATGGCGATGTGAATGGAATCGTGCTTCTTAACCCCTCACGTCTATCAAGAAACACGGTCGATACCGGCAGGGTTATCTACCTAATGGATCAAGGTAAGCTGCTTGAAGTAGTAACCCCATACCAAACATTCCGGAATAATCCGAATGATAAATTCATGCTGAATTTGCTTTGTACCCAGGCAAAACTTGAGAATGACAATAAAAGTGTCAATGTCACGGAGGCACTAAAACTCAAAGCTGAACGAGGTGTATTTCCGGGTAGAGCACGACCAGGATACAAAAATAATCACGAAAAACCTCAAGGGTTACGCGATATCTCACCTCACCCGGTGTATTTTCCTTTAATGAGAAAACTCTTCGATCTTGCACTAACTGGTAATTACAGCGTTCAAGCATTGATGCGTGAAGCCAAGATTTTAGGAATCAGAAGCTCTAAATCTGGTAGGCCTATCGTTAAAAGTTGGATGCACAGACTATTACGTGATCCATTTTATACCGGCAAGTTTATGTATTGTGGCAAAATATACCAAGGCCAACATCCAGCAATGATCAGTGAAGCAGAATTTAACCTCTTACAAGACATTTTAGATGGCAGATCAAAGGCAAGACAACAAAAGCATGACTTCGCCTTGAACGGTATTATCCATTGTGGAGAGTGCCATTACTGCATCACCGCCCAGGAACACAAAAAGAAATACAAAAATGGTACTGAACAAGTATTTGGCTACTATAGTTGTACGAAAAAGGGAGAAGAAAAATGTAACCAGCGCTACATCTCAACTTCAAAATTGGAGGGACAGTTCGCTAGCGATTTATGTCAACTCGAGATTAAAGATAAGGAATTTGTAGATTGGGCGTATGAAGCCCTCAACGAAACCAAGGAAAAGAGTCAGGTGGTCAATAAAACAAGTGTAGAAGCTCTCCAGACTGCCTTAGACGGGGTAAATCGGAGAATTGATAATCTGATAGCTCTCAAGATATCCCCAGAAAATGATGGCAGCTTACTTTCAGACGCCGAGTTTGGTGACAGGAAACGTGAGCTGATGATCGAGAAAGATAACCTTACCCACCAACTAGCTCATGCAAAAAGTGGTGAATCCGACTGGGCTGAGGTTGCAAAAGACTCCTTCGAGTTCGCGTTACTGGCTAAGCAACGGTTTGAAAGTGGAGACTCAGAAGACAAAAAGGTCATTTTCAAGGCAATCGGCTTGAACCCGATCTTACTAGATCAAAAACTTGAATATCAGCCTAGATTTATCTTTTTGAAGTTAAAAGAGGGTGCAAAAACCACCAACGATAAAAATGGACCGCTTGAACCTGAAAATAGCTTGTCAAATCGGGAAGATTTGAAAAACTATTTAAAAAGTTCTCTATGGTGCCGAGAAGAGGACTTGAACCTCCATGGATTGCTCCACACGCTCCTGAAACGTGCGCGTCTACCAGTTCCGCCATCTCGGCAACGAAGTAATTATACCGTACGGGAAGTTATTTGACTCTGCGGCGCATGTCAGGGAATTTGGCGTAGAACGCAGCAATCACCATGTCGCGGGCGGTATCGAGGGTGAGGTAATCGGTATTCACAATGAGGTCAAAGTGTTCTGGGTGACAGCCTTCCATACCAAAATATTGTTCGATAAAGCGGTTGCGCTTTTCCTCGACGTGCTTTACCCAAGCCTCTGCTTCTTCGCGCGATTTCTTTTTTTCATATTTGTAGGTATTGTCTACTCGAGTTTTCCAGGATGCAGTGATCTTGACGCGCAGGCATTTGTCGGCGGGGATAATGTGGTTGGCACCGCGACCAACGATCACTATATCGGCCCCTTTTGCCGCGTGCGTCAGCAGACGCTTGAGGTGATTGACGTACGTTACATCCGAGACAAAGTGGGGATCGAAAAGTGTACGGATAGAGTCTGTGAGCCAACTGCGGCCATGCTCGTCGACTTCGGCGAACTCTCGTTCGGGAATACCTAGATCGCGTGAGAGCTCTTCCATGATTTTTTTATCGAGCAGCTTCCACTCGAGTTTTTTGGCGATTTTTTGCGCGATGACGCGACCGCCACTCCCCGGATCTCGGGAGATAACGATGTCGGGATTCCAGGCACCGGTGATTTGTATTTTGTTGGCGCGGTTCCCTACCTCGCCTTGCGTGAGCGCCTTCTCAACTAATTTATTCAAAAATAGCTGCATAGATTTCTATTAGTATACACGACTTGGGAAGGTGTCAAGCAAGGTATATCTATTGTGCACCCGGCATGAGTCGTCATCCCAAGGGTGATCCGCCTTGGGCGGAAACACTGGTGGGAGCATTGGTGCCTCTGGCAGGAATTGAACCAGCATTAACGGTTCCGAAGACCGTAGTCCTATCCGTTGAACGACAGAGGCCCTTCGACTATGAAGAGGGCTATGACACTCTATTATAGCCCAGATCGCTTTCTCCCGAGCACTTTGCGGTAGTTGTTGGCAAATCGGTGGGCTTCGTCGCGCAATTCTTCGAGCAAGTGAAGCCCGGGATTGTTACTTGGGACATGGATCGTGACCCAGTTTGATTCCTTCAAGGACGGACCTTGAAGGATCAGCCTATCCGGGTGCTTGGCAAGGCCGAGATAACGAGGGGGCGAGGGAAGCTGGTCGAAAACTCTTTGCAAGCGGCGAAGCTGGGGGGTGCCGCCATCTATAACGATCAAGTCCGGTGCGGGCCAATGTGTGTTTTTGAGACGGCGAACCATTGCCTCTTCTAATCGATCAAAATCAGATACGGCGCGGGGATTTTTTACTCGGAAGCGGCGATATGCTCCCCTGTCGAGCAGCCCGTCGGTTGCGACTACCATTGATACCGTTGCGTCTGCCATGCCAAGGTGGGAGGCATCGTAGGCCTCGATGCGGGATAAAGATTCTAGATGAGAGATGCTAGAAGATAGGAGGGTACGTAAAGCATTAAGACGCAGATCGGCTGTGTTATACGAAATGTGTTCGCCTCGAGAAAACGAGTGAGATTCGATATAGCGGGTGAAGCGTTCGATTTTTTGGCGAAGACGGAGCGCGGACTCGAAATCTTCCCGTGCTGAGGCGGCTTTCATATCTTTGGTGAGAGCAGCGATAACTGGGTCGATATTCCCTTCGAGTATGTGAATGACCTGGAAGATTTGGTGACGATAGCGGCGCTTGTCTTCTGCGGTCGTAATGGTGCTGGGACACGGATCGCAGAGGCCGAGGTGGTGGTAGAAACAGGCCCGGCTATTTTTGCTCCGCGATTTCTGCTGGCAAAAAGGAACCAGTCGACGGATGGTACGTAACACTTCTTCGGCGACATACGAATTGGGGAAGGGACCAAACACTTTATACTTTTTATTTACTATTTTGTATGTATTATTTTGTCGCTGAAGGTCGTGGGCGCGGGCGAGTACGGGTTTGGGGAATTCGTCGCTTGTATTTATTACGATATACAGGTAGCTTTTGTCGTCTTTGAGGGCGCGGTTGTAGCGAGGTTGATATTTTTGGATGAGGGAGGCTTCGAGGAGGAGCGCCTTAAATTCTGTGTCGGTCTCGGCATAGCGGATATCCGCCGCACCAGTGACATAGGCTGCTTCACGCGCATCTAGTTTGGCGTTTTGGACGTGGCTTGCAAGACGCGCTTTAAGGTTTACTGCCTTGCCGATGTAGAGCGGCGTACTAGCCTTCATATACATATATACGCCCGCGGTTGTTGGCGCGTCGCTTGCTTCCAAAATGGTGTACCAATTGAGTTGACTCATAGTAGTAGAATTATCTCATATAAAATATATCGGAGTGATTTATGCCAGTAATTGGAATTTTTGGAGAATCGGGGGCTATACAGTGTGATGGTAATGTGGGAATTGTTCAGCAAGATGTCGGTGGAGATGTTACGTATTTTTTAGATCCAGAAGTTCAACAACCGGATATTGATAAGATAGAGGCGTGGATTATGGAAGTGTTGACGGTTGTTCCCACGGGTGCAATATCAGTTGTGACTGAGAAGGATTCTATGGGGATAGTTCTGCAAAACGGGACACCTATGATACGAAGTAATATTATGGTTGAAAATCCACACAAAATTATATTCCAAAGGCGAACGTAGATTTGTGTATGCTAAACAACTTGTGGGAGGGTGTTTTATGGCTATAGTACACGTGCGAGGCAGCGAGGGCGGCCACTTTACATCGCTAGCGTCTGTTACTGATTTGGCCCAGTATGCTGCTGTGGTAGATAGTGATGAGTTGTTGAAGGTTAGCATTGGTCCAGAAGCGAAAGTCAACGAGCTACGAGTTGTGGTAGCTGCATTAGTTGCCGCCAAGCGCTTCCCTATAGAGTTGACATTTTATTTTGACGAGGTGTTTGAACGATTAAGGGTTAATCGAGGCAGGTCTGTGTTTAGTATTCCTGATAGTAGTAAAGCTTTTGAGGTAGAGCCTTATTCTGGGTAGAAAGAATGTTGGTTCTGTGCCTCTTAAGTTACTTAAGATATTTTTTGAGATATTTGGCAGTGTAGGACGTGCGAATGTTTGCGATTTCGTCGGTTGGTCCCTGGAAGATAATCTGCCCGCCGGCGTCGCCGCCCTCGGGGCCCATGTCCACTACATACTGACAGTTTTTGATGACGTCGAGATTGTGTTCGATAACAATAACAGTATTCCCCTTTTCTACCAGCCGGCGAAGAGTGAGCAAGAGTTTGTTGATATCGTCAAAATGTAGGCCGGTTGTTGGCTCGTCTAGGATGTAGACGGTGCTCGCTCCCTCTCGTTTACCAAGCTCTGCGGCTAGTTTTACCCGTTGTGCTTCGCCGCCCGAAAGTGTTGGGGCACCCTGCCCCACCGTGAGATAGCCAAGGCCAACGTCACATAAAAGCTTGAGTTTGCGGTAGATGCGGGTGTGGTTCTTAAAGAAAGCAGCAGCGTCTGTGATGGTCATATTCAAGATATCGAAGATCGTCATGCCTTTATATTTACATTCCAATGTCTCGCGGTTGTAGCGCTTCCCCTCACAGACGTCACACGTCACGTAGACGTCCGGCAAGAACTGCATCTCAATCTTGATAACCCCGGCGCCCTGACACTTTTCGCACCGACCGCCTTTGACGTTGAAGCTAAACCGACCCTTGCCAAAGCCGCGGAGGCGCGCTTCGGGTGTGGCAGCGTAGATATCTCGGATCTCGTCGAAGAAGCCTACATAGGTCGCTGGATTGCTCCTCGGAGTCCGGCCGATCGGCGACTGGTCTACCAAATAGACCGATCTGACGTACTGGTAACCATCCAAGCGATCGTAGGCACCCATGTGATCGGCAAAGGTGCCGTCCACGTAATACTTCAAGGCTGGGAAAAGCGTCTCGGTAATCAGTGTCGATTTCCCGGAGCCTGAGACGCCGGTCACCCCGATGAGGTTACCAAGAGGAAGTCGAAGATTTACTTTTTTGAGATTATTTTCGCGCGCGCCTTTGAGTTCGAGAGTACCGAGCGAGGTTTTGACCGGGGAAACTATTCGTTCTATAGATTTGGCGCCGGAGAGATATTGGCCGGTTAGCGAATGTGTATCTTTGGTAATCTCTGGCACAGTGCCATGAGCGACCAACTTACCCCCACCTTTGCCGGCGGCAGGGCCGAGCTCGACCAAATAGTCGGCCGCGCGGATTGTCTCTTCGTCGTGCTCGACTACCACCAAGCTGTTGCCAATCTCCACTAAGTGGCGGAGCGAGCCGATCAAAGCCGCGACGTCGCGGGAGTGGAGGCCAATCGACGGCTCGTCCAGTACGTAGAGGACGCCGGTTAGCCCGGTCCCTATTTGGCTTGCCAGGCGGATCCGCTGCGCTTCGCCACCGGAGAGGGTACGGCTGGCTCTAGCGAGATCGAGGTAGCCCAGGCCGACGTCTACCAAGAAGCTCAAACGTATGCCAATTTCTTTTAAGATGCCTGTTGCAACTTGCACCTCGTAGGCATTGAGTATTCCTGGTAAGACTTCTTTGACGTACGGAGCCAGCTCAGAAACTGCACGGCGAGTAAAGGCGGTGATGTTCTCGTTGTTTACGGTGATTGCCAAGACCTCAGGTTTTAGCTTTTCTCCTTTGCAACTGGCGCAGACCTCTTCCCGCATATATTGATGAAGATCCATACGTGCCCACTCGGACTGGGCCGTGAAGTAGTGCTCCTCGAGCTTGGGAACGATGCCGGTCCAGATCTCGTGAATGGTGGTGACCCGGCCATCGCGATTCCTCCCTACAACGTCGTACTCTTTACCCGTGCCGTAGAGCAAAATTTGTTTATCCCGGTCAGAGAGCTCTCCCAAGGGGAGTGTGAGGCTCACACCCTCCGCATCTGCGACGGCTTTTACCAGGCGCATGTACCATGTGTCGTGGAGTAGGAGGCGGTTTAGGGGGAGGATACCGCCTTCGTTAAATGAGAGACGAGGATTGATAATGCGCTCGGGTTCGATGTGTTCGACGGTGCCCAGTCCTTTGCATGTCTCGCAGGCACCCAAAGGCGAGTTGAAGGAAAACATACGTGGTTCAATCTCGGGGAGAGAGCGGCCGCAGACCGGACAGGCGTAATTCTCGGAATAGAGATGCGTAGCCTCTCCACGGATCATGACAAGACCGGCCGAGAGTTTGGTGGCCTGCTCAACTGCCGCCCCAAGCCGTGTGCGGAGGTTGCCGATAAACACAGGATCTTTAAGATCGCGGTGGGTGACGCTCACTACATCTGTCACTACCGAGATGTTATGTTTGTTTGTCTTGAGAAGCGAAAGGTCGTCGAAGTCTTCGTATAGTTTGCCATCTATTTCGGCTCGAGTGTAGCCTTTGGAGCGGACGTTGTCTAAGAGTTCCTTGAACTCTCCCTTCTTGCCTCGAACTATTGGAGAGAGAACGGTAAATAGGTGGGGGGCGGCTTTTCCGGCAGTCGTCTCCACCTCGATGTCGGCAATGGCGTGTTCGACGATCTCGTCGAGGCTAAATTTGGTGATCTCGGTGCCGTCATCTGGACATTTGGGGTGGCCTATCCGCGCGAACAGAAGACGGAGGTAGTCATATATTTCGGTTGTCGTTCCCACGGTACTCCTGGGATTGTGGGAGACGGTTTTTTGATCGATGGAGATCGATGGAGACAAGCCTTCGATGCTATCTACATCCGGTTTATCCATGAGGCCTAAAAATTGTCGGGCATAGGGAGAAAGGGATTCAACGTAGCGACGCTGTCCCTCGGCGTAGATGGTGTCAAACGCGAGACTACTTTTTCCGCTCCCGGATACGCCAGTCATGACTACAAACTGGTCTTTGGGGATATCCACGTCGATGTTTTGCAGGTTATGCTGTCTGGCACCGCGAATTTTTAGATAATTAGTCATATGTTTTGTTTTAGGGATGATCTTCGTGAGATGCTTTGCATCTTACAAGGATCATCCCTGTAAAGTACCTTCTTTCAGTTCGCGTAGTTTATCGCGCACGGCAATTGCCGCCTCGAAGTTTAAGTCTCCCGCGAGGCGTCTCATGTCGCGCTCTAGTCGTTTTACCCACTTTTCGCGATCGTGAGGAGTCAGAGCGGCGGCGTCCAGTTTGAGTGCCTTGCCGGTCTCGACAGTATCTATGGTGTTCCAGGGCAGCCCTTCGGCGTCGCCTTCTACCACTTTTTCCCGTACCGGTTTCTCTATGGTTCGTGGGGTGATGCCATGTTTTGTATTGTAGGTGAGCTGATACTTCCGGCGGCGAGCGATCTCTTCGATAGCTGCGCTCATGCTGTCGGTCACGGCGTCTGCGTACAGAATAACCTCTCCCTCGATGTTGCGGGCGGCACGGCCCATGGTCTGAATGAGGGAGACGCGGGAGCGGAGGAAGCCCTCGCGGTCGGCGTCTAGAATGGCTACGAGCGTTACCTCGGGGAGGTCCAAGCCTTCTCGGAGAAGATTGACACCTATGAGCGCGTCGAACTCATTTTTGCGCAGGGCGTCTAGGATATCGGTTCGCTCGAGCGTTTTAATATCAGAGTGGAGATAGCTTGCACGGATCCCCTGCTCTTTTAGGTAGCTTGTTAGATCTTCAGCGGTCTTTTTGGTAAGTGTTGTCACCAGGGTACGCTGGCCTTTGTCTGCTCGCTTGCGGATTTCTTCGATGACATCTTTGATTTGTCCCCCTCGATTGTCGCTCGGGGCCGTAGGGTTTGCTGGGCGAATTTCTATTTTCGGATCGATGATGCCAGTCGGGCGGACGAGCTGCTCTATGACGTTTTTCCCGGCTTGTTCCAGTTCCCAACTGTCGGGAGTTGCCGATACATAGATAAAACGAGGCGGGATGCCATAGAATTCATCGAACTTTAGGGGCCGATTGTCTATCGCCGACTCCAGGCGAAAACCGTAGTCTATGAGCGTGCGTTTTCGGGCTTGGTCGCCGTGGTACATACCCCGAATTTGGGGTATGGTCATGTGCGACTCGTCTATTATGGTAAGCCAGTTGTCGCCGTAAGCTTCGCGAAAGTAGTCGG
This sequence comes from bacterium, assembly GCA_021788365.1. GTDB lineage: Bacteria > Patescibacteriota > Microgenomatia > UBA1400 > UBA12108 > JAJYKS01. The sequence continues at coordinate 96,469 of JAJYKS010000002.1, read as the reverse complement.
GGAGACAAAAGGGGCGTTCTCCAGGTACTCGGCCATCGAAGTAGCGGCTGTAGTTCTCGATGCCATTTACGTACCCAAGTTCCTTCATGGCTTCAAGGTCGTAGTTGGTCCGCTGAAGGAGTCGCTGCGCCTCAACTACCTTACCTTTCCCTTGCAAGGCTTTGTATTCACGCTCGAGGTCGGCACGGATGGCACCCTCCGCCCCCAAGAATCGCTCTCGATCTAACAGATAATGTTTTGCCGGATATATGACGATTCCGGCTTTGCCGATAGCCTGTGGTGCGCTATTTGTGGTTTTACCACTTACTGGATCGAATGCGGATATACCGGTCACGTGATCGCCAAAAAAGGAGACGCGATACCCTATATCTTCGTATGCAGGATAAATATCGAGATCCATCCCCCGTACTCGGAACGTGCCACGACGAAATTCGTATTCGCTCCGCTCGTACTGCATGGCGACCAGTTTCTCGGCAATCTGACTCCAAGAGCTTTCCAGGCCCTTGAAGATGGGTAGCTCATATTTGTTGTACTCTTTTGGATCGCCAATGTTGTAGATACACGAGACCGAGGCGACAACGATAACGTCCTTGCGCGTCATAATATTGGTGGTTGCCTGGAGGCGAAGTTTGTCAATTTTGTCGTTGATGTCCGCTTCTTTTTCAATGTAGGTATCACTTGAAGGTACGTATGCCTCTGGCTGGTAAAAGTCGTAATACGAGACGAAGTATGAGACCCCGGCGTCGGGGAAGAAGTCGCGCATCTCCTGATATAGTTGGGCGGCAAGTGTTTTGTTGTGCGAGATAATCAGAGTGGGAAGATTGGTGTCTCTAATGACATTGGCCATGGTATAGGTCTTACCCGAGCCGGTTACGCCGAGCAATACCTGGTCCTTGACTCCACGTTTGACGCCGTCCACGAGCGACGAAATCGCTTGCGGCTGGTCACCGGTCGGCTGGTAGGCACTTTTTAGCGTGAACATAGCAGCCTATCAGTATAACAGACTTTCGGGTTTTGTTCACACAATGCTCAGTACGTGGGAGATGAGGGTATAAAACCGTTCGACGGAGGTAACACTAGCCCGTTCTTCTATGGTGTGGGCGCCGAGCAAGCACGGACCCAGAGAAACGGCTTGCAGAAAATCTTGTTACAGCTCGACTACCTCGTCGTAGGCCGTTTGGTAGCGCGCGGTAAACTCTGCAGGGGTGAAGTGGTGCGTTTGCGTGCCAACCTGTTCGACTGTGTATGCCGCGGAGACACTGCCCATGCGGCCGCAGGTTGTGAGATCTCGGCCTCGGCGATAGCCGTGGAGGAAGCCGCCACGGAATGCGTCTCCCGCGCCTGTGGGATCTACGACATGTACGCCCGATACTGCGCTAACATGGATCGATTCTCTTCCCTTTGCGCCCGTAATAAGAGAACCTCTTTCCCCGAGCGTGGTCACAACTATGGGAACGGTAGCTCGTATGACATCCTCTTTTATACCGATCCGTCTCGACAGCATGGTGAGTTCATAGTCGTTTGTCATGAGGACGTCTGCCGCTTGTACCCCCGCTGCAAGGTCCTCTGCGGGAGAGTTTGTCACTTGTTGCCCGGGGTCATACACTAAGGCCAGGTGGTACTGTTTTGCTTCCCGGACCAGTCGCTTCATGAGCGATGGTGTGTTGGGGGAGACAACGACAGTGGCATGTGTATCTTTCCAGGGAGAAAGCGAGATCGAATCGGTGTCCTCCATGGCTCCGAGGAAGAAGCCGCCGACCTGATTATTGACCCTGTCGGTGAGGACGGTGAAGGTCGCTGTCTGGAGCGAACTCTTGTGTATGTGGGAGACGTCTACACCCAGGATTCTTAATTCCTCTAGGTAGTCCGTGGCATTGGGGCCGACAGAACCAAGCAGGACGGGATGCTCACCGAGGAGCGCGCTCGTGTAGGCGATGTTGGCTCCTGTCCCACCGTGTGTCTCTGACAATTCATTTATAAGTACGCTCAGCGAAAGGGTGTGCAGTTTGTCCGGCTGGATGAGATCTTGGTATCGCCCGCCAAAATTCATGATCCGGTCGAGCGATATGGAGCCCGTTACAACAAGTTGCGGGATCTCGTTCATATGAGGAAATTGTAGCACCCTACCTATTATGACCTATAACTGTTGACTAATGCGTATCTGTTGTGTAAACTCGACCCCGTAACTGGAGATCGGTAGGCGTTTGCGTCTTTTGCGATCTCTTTTTGCACCTTAACACTCAGTCAGTACTCCTACGAAATGGATTTCACTTTGGGAATTATTTGCTAGTCCCCAGCGCGAAATCCATTTTATGAGGAGATAATAGAAATGAAACCACCGTACCATGTATAGTTTTTTGTTCCACAGTTCCAATGTTTTACAAATCTCAAAATGCAAGAAAAATTTTAATAGAGGAGTAGTTAAGAATGAACACTGCACCACAATCAAGTACCCCAACAACTGCGTCCGTTCAGATCGTAACTTCACTCAAAGGGCAGAGCTTGCTAATGCCTGTTGCGCAGCTGGACTTCCTGCCAACTTCATTTACCTCCATCCAAGTTTTTGATGGTGGGCAAGGATGCGGCAGTGCATGCTCGCGAAAAGGCTGCCCCGGAGGGTGCACGCGCCGTGGGGAACATAATAAACACCGCGACCAATTCGGACACGAGTGGAGCTAGCATGGATTTCTTCCTCGCCAAAGGTGGTGAATACTAAAACTGACTGAGTCAAGAATCATGGTGCTTTGTGCACTCAAAGCACCATGATTCAGTCAGTTCATTCACTACGATTGTCTGAATAATGAATTTAATTTTGCTACGGTGAGATCGGTATCCGTGTTTTGTCCACTCATCAAGTTTGCGACAGCATTCTTAACTATAGCGATAGCCCTCTTTTTGTCGGTGGCTGATACCCAGGTTGGATACGGCATCCTTTCGACGTCTTTACCTTGAATGTTGCGTGTGTGGTTGATCACTTTCTTCAATATATCGGTTGCAATATCGGTCGCCAACCAACCGAGGATAAAATATAGTTCGTCTTTCTTTATACCCTGCCGTAGGAAGGCGGCGGGTGACCCACTATCCAGGATGTACCCACTTGGCAGATACCGTACATATAGTTTGTTTGCAACCAATTGCCAGGTTATTCCCTCTTTCTCAAAGTATTTTTTCCCGCCCACGCCGTGCAAATACCATGGGCCATTGTATTTAAATAGGTATACAGCTTTGCCGGCGTCCTTCCAGTAAATTACATATTTGGGGTTGGCGTATAACCTTTTTGTTTGGCCCTTGTTGTAGTATTTGTAATTTTTGTTGGGTAGCTGAACGGTTGTGGGTTTTGCTTTTAACGAAACTTTGACATTGGTTGTTGTCACTCCTTTGGATTCGAGGAGCTGTATCTCTTGCTTTCGTTTTTCCGATAGCTTCCCTAGCCGAGCTTTTTGCAGCTCTTTGGTGAGCGTAATTGGGTCCTGAAATAATTCGTATTTGTATCGTTCTTCGATGGTGTTATTATTTCCTATCTTTTTTATAAAATACTCGTTTTTACCGACGGTCATGCCACTTGTGGCTACAACGTACTCCCCGCATAGTTTACCGTTGAAATATTTCAGTAGTTCACTATTTATTTTCCACGAGTAGTTTGGCGTTTGCTTTATGTCTGCTACGGATATTTCGTCGTTGTCGACGTATACTGTGCTTGCGACTGGTCCTTTTTGATAATCGATGATTACCATGGGGTGCGATGTCTCGTCTGAGAATTCTTTGAGGCTACGGATCCTAACACTGCCCGTATCCATCAATACTTTCCTGAGACCTTTCATGGTGTTAATCGTAAGGAAGGTATCCGAGCAGATAAAGACGAGACGCCCGAGATCTTTTAGTAGATCGATTGATTTAATAATGAAAAATGCGTACGTTTCTTTTTTTATTTTTTCTCCGAGTCGGAATCCATATATTCGGTCTAGTTGGTCTTCTATTTGTTTATCAAATGTGCCCCCAAACGGTGGATTGCCTATGACCAAATCATATTTTTCAAGGTTTTTTGCAAAGTATTTCTCCGGATGTAGGAGTGTTGCTTGATCAGAGCCCCAGCGAAAATAATCATCACATGATAGCTCGGCGAAATCTTTTGCAGACAGCCCGTATTTGGCGTGGAATGTGTGTAGGGCTTGCTGGTAGAGCGCCGTGTCTATCTCGACCCCCGCAATCATTTTTGCCGCGTTTTTGTAACTAACATTCTTGTCGTGGAAATGATCAAGAATTGATTCTATAAACGAACCAGATCCGAATGAGGGCTCTAAAATCAAATCGGTTATCTTGGGGCGAGCATAATCGACAATTTTACGCGACAATCTATTTGGTGTTAAAAATTGACCCAATTGACGCTTGTCGGCCCTATTTCTGCGCGCGATGCTCATTATGCTAAATTGAACCTTGCTTGATTGTCTACGCTCACAACAAAAGGGGTATTGTCTAAATATGACGTAATACTTTTTTCAATTACCTCAAGTCGCTTCTTCCGATTGCTTACTAGCCGCGATTCCCCGTCTCTCATGAGTGCTGCCAATTTCTCGACTTTTTCTTTTATCGTCGACCCATTTTGGAAGGCTGCACCTTCTCGATCTATTTTGTCAAAGAATGCTTTTGCTTTGAGCATTATTTGACCTGGGCCGGCGTCGTAGGTAATGTAGTCAATAATGTTTAACATGTCGACAAATATAATGCTCGCGGTTGTTTTATCTGTCACTGATTTTTCTTTGATCTTTACCATGAGTAGATAATAGGAATCGATCGAGTTGAGAGGATTGCGTTTAGTAGTTTGTGCATAGATACCATATTTGGCTGCCCCTCTGATCCTTTTATTCCTGTTTTAATGTTCACCGGATGATATACCCCCTGATCTTTGATCCAAATGTCGCCCATAGAGCGAGGCATGGGATCTCCTCCCGGCGACTTCTTGCGTTCGTATGCACTGTCATATTTTGAGCTCAGATACATAGTTGTTTTTTCGTCTATGATGTCGGCAATTTTATGGCCCCGCTCCTTCCCTTGTAATTGTGCATCGAGCTCTGAAATATGGGTATCCCAGTAGTTTTGTATGTCTTGGGAAATGGTGCTACACATTTTATCCGACAACATAGAAAATCTCTCCCGAGTATTTAGCCATTTGATTGCTTTGGGTAGTTTGCGGGAGGTCGTTCGAGAGATCTTTGCTACCTACCAGATCACAGGCCATCGATTTGCATATCGTTTCAGCCTATAGCTTGTTCTAGACTAAATACTTACTGCGACTGGAAGAGATTTCGCCGACGTCGTTTCGCTCCTTTTAACGATGCTCCACAAGACGTACATTCGTCAGTTCCAGTACAAGGTTGAACATCACCACATCGAGGGCAAATACGCTCATCATCTGAAAGTATCTCGACGTGTTGCATGTTGGCACCGTGTTCACGCCACCAGTCGGCAAGTGCTTCTCCCGAGATTCCCTTGGGTGGTGTTTCACTTGGATTAGGCATAGCTAACGTCTATTCATTTTATCTTGGAGAGATTTTAGTGCGTCTCCAGTTGTATCGTATTCCATTTTCCCTTTGGCGTCTCTGCCTATAGGTCCGTGAGGAAAATGGGATTTAAGTTCTGTCATTCTTGCCATGGCTAGTTGTTCTGCTACCTGCGTGGCTCTGCTACCACTTTCAAGGTCACTATCCAGGCCATTAGATATTTGATAAACGACGTTAAAAATAACTTCCTCAGATCGATCATCCTTCACAATTTTCGAAATTTCTGGTTCTCCGATTTCGCCATCCCTTACAGCGTTTGTAAGGTAAGCTATTTTTTCGGTGAACCCTAAATGGTTGTACTTCTTTTGATCAAACATGTTTTTACTGTTCGTAGTATAAATGATTAGAGCGATTAATTCCAGACATGAGAGTACTGGTTAGCGCGGAAGTGGTGGGAGATGATCAGGACCTGATCATTACTTTTGTATTTCTTGGCAGAATATCGTGGAGTCCAGAGGTGATCGGTGTCGAAGTGAGCGATTGCTTCTGCACACATGGCCGCAAACTGCTCTAGATCATCTGCCGCTATCGGCTCACGATCACTCACGGCATTAACCCCGTACACATCTCTCCCATACACTACCCCCGCCGCCATCTGGATGTTCATGGCCAAGGTGGCGGAGGCATACTGAGGGATGAGCTCTAGGAGATAAGGATGGAGTGTATCTCGTGCCCAGGTGGCCATCCGTTCAAGCCTTACATAGTCAGGTGATGTCATACGAATTATCCATATCACTTTTTCTATTTTTGTGACCGCTCTATAATTTCTAGGTTCATCGCGGTATTGGCTGCCCCGCTGGCAGGTGTTTCTTTACCTTTCTTCGCCCAGCGCTCCTCTGGTGTTGTCTCTTCTTCCGTAACTGCGGGTTTGGCGTGGGACGGGATGCCGTTGGCCTCTTGACCCTCGATGCGAAGTTCGGTAGGTATAATCTAATCCCCCAGGAGATTTCGTTTGAGCTCCTCAAACTCATCGGCGGTCATTCCGCCGCTCTCTACCAGCTTTTGTGCGGCCTCTATAGCACGTTGTAGTTCACCTGCTACCATAACCAATCATTCTGTTTTAATATATCAAACTATATCTTTGGGTAGCCTGCGGGAGCGTGTTCGAGAGATTTTCGCGACCTACCAGACCAGCGGTCCTCATTTTTCCTATGGTTTTAGCCTATAACCTTGACTCATACGCATTTGTTGTGTAAACTCCGTCGAGTAATAGGCGATGTGTGGACGTTTGCGTCTGCCCGATCGCTTCTTGCACTTTAACACTCAGTCAGTGTTCCAACAAAATGGGTTTCACTTTGGGAATTAAATTAGTCCCCAGCGTGAAATCCATTTTTGAAAAGGAGAATATAATGATTCCACCAGACACAATGTAAGTTTCCCGTCGTACGAGTGCTCGTAGTTTATCGCGGGCTTCAATAAGCCGCAAAATTTGATCCAACATTTCACCAAGAGGATATAAAAAATGAAAAATTATCCAAACGGGGAAGCTCCCCGACTAGGCGACGTCGTCGCCATGCAAATCACGCTCTCTGGTAAGTCTCATCCACTTCACGTGGCTGGGACCATTGGTGTTGTTTCATCACTGCGTGATGGCAATACGCAAGTTACCATCTACCGTGATGTGGACGACCAATTTGGTCAAACAGCCTCGGTCTGTCCCACCAATCTCCACCTAATTCGGCGAGCGAATTAATCCCAAATAGTTACGTGGCTCGTTTCGCCGACTGACTGAGTAAGTCGAACCCATGGTGCTTAGTGCACTTTTTTAAGTACCATGGGTTCAGTCAGTTTTTTCCAGACCTATAACTTGACTAATAGGCTATAATCTTACGCAATAGCTACACACGCATCTACTACCACATCGCGTGGGATTGGTTGCGCCCTAGCTAGGTTACTGCCCACTGAATACGTGATTTTGGCGACATCTACTCGAAGCGAGTTGGTTGTCGTGGAGATCACGCACCTTAAAAAGTGAACGTTTGTATTTGATAAAAGAGATATTCTCCTTTTATACGGATACGACAAAATTGACTGCGGCCTATATAGAGCTTTTATCGCGATTGAAACCAGCTGATAGCGGATGAATTTTCGTCCTCTGTCTTGCTGGTTTCAAATTTAAAAGAAAGGAGTTGAATTCCATGAAAACCAAGCAAACCTTGGCGCTGGGAGTTCTTCTCCTTGCGCTAATCGCTCTTCTGTCCCCCACCGGGACAGTGCAGGCCATACGGCCGATAAGCTTCAACCCAACCTCAAAGGTCTTCAACATGAGACTTAACTATGGTAGCTACACTAACTACCGTCTCAATATGTTGATGACACTCTGGGGTGTTTCGCCAGGTTCAAAGTTTAAGGACGCGTATCTTAGCGTCCCCGATAGCTTTGAGGGTCAGGTGACCATCCCGTCAGGGACCACCTGGCTGAACGGCGTCTTCGGACCCTATACCGTCGAGTACGGTATGGGCTACTCCGAAGTAGGGGGGATTACTGAAGGTGGCGGCGCGTGTGACATAATATCGATGGTCTCGGAGACACTGGCATCTGCCGGTCTCACTGTCGATAGTTACTCACCACACCCGACACCCATCCCCGGGGTCGATAGCCGATACTCAATTGCGGTAGCAACATCCCGCAACTCGGCTGACCCCAGCACAAAAAACGGAGCGGACGTCCGCGTCGTCAACGACTACGGACCAGTAGTGCTCCACTGGACTGTGGATGGTGATAGTCTCACCCTCACGGTCACAAGTGGACCCACCACAAACCCGCTTCCGCAAGTTCCTGGGATTGTTCCAACAAATATCCCTGGAACCATAGTTGTCCCCACCGTAAAAACAAACCCCGCACCAAAGGAGGTGCACGCTGCTGCGATCTATCAGTCTTTTCAAACAGCAGCCGTTTGGGGGTTGGTGGTCCTCGCCGTCTTGTGGCTCATATTTGCCGGTCCAAAAGTAATTTTGCGGATTGGCAAGCCTCGAACCCAAGGCGAAGTCGCCAGAAAGAAAAGTCTCTGGCGAGGAGCCATTGAAGTAGCCGTCATCGTCGGCGTGGTCATGACTATTGGCGCATACTTTTACGCCCAGTGGCAATGGCCGGATGTTTTGGCTTACCGCACCAGACTCTTCCGAGACTGGTTAAACGGCGAGTCGAGCGTCCCTAACGCCCTCGTGTACGGTATGCTGGCCTTTTGGCTTGGCTTGACCCTCCTGGGTCGCCTGCGCCAAGCCCGCGGAGCTTACGAGCCAACTGCCGAAACCAAGAAAAAACGCCATGGACAGACGTTTGTGGTTGTCACTCTCTTGGTCGCGGGTGTCTTGGCCGGGATGTACTTTATCCCCAGCCTCTATTCTCCACCCCCCGCAGTTGCCTCTGCTCCAGTTGCCCGCGTCCCCAGCGCTCTGCCGGAATTCCAGATTACTTATTGGAATGGCAGTGAGGTGCGTTTTTATGCACCCCAAGACGTTTGGGATGCCGCTGTCACAGCGTACCAAAAGAACGGTACCTGTGATCCACGCCTCGTTGTCGCGGTGGCTTTCTCTGAAAGCTCCGTTTACAACAACACCGCCGTTTCCCCCGTGGGAGCCGCAGGTGTCTGGCAGTTCATGCCGGGTACGTGGAATGACTATTGGCCTGTAGGTCCAGACCAGCCCGATCGCACAAATATCCCCGCGGCAGCTGATGCTGCATGCAGGAAGATCAGCGACCAGGGTTTGCCTAGCGCAACCTCCGAGGCCGTGTTCGTTGACCGTTTTGCCTACCATCCCCTCAAGGGATCGTGCTGGAATCAGCACGAAGGTCAGGCAAAGTTTGTCTGGACACTCTGGCAACAGCTAATCCAGCAAACGGCAAATTCACCCACCCCCACATCCGCACCATAGCGAATGTGTACAAACCCCATCCCGAAAGGAGGTGGTTGATAGTCCAAAGTAACAAAGTAATAGAACGCAAGATTCAAGTCGTATCCAAAAAAATTCAGTTCCAAATCAAAAAGGAGAAATATCATGCCAACCACAATTGTTCAACTACTCGCATGGCTTGGCCAGCACTGGTTCGGCGCATTGGTTTTTGCCATTGTTGCCGGTTTGATCATCTGGCGTTGGGCTACGGCCGGGAAAGAATCCGCCGAGGGACCAGTGATATACGCGAAGAAGAAGCATCAGGCATTCCTGTTCGTCATTGGGATCATTACTTTGATCCTGGTGGTGCTCTTCATCATCTTCGTTGGTCCTTGGCTAGGGAAGTTTTTCATCTGGGGCATAAGCACCGGTGTCGTCAACACTGAAGGAGTGATCCTTGGCACACCCAGCCCTATTCCCTCAGCCGCGAATTCCCAGGTTCCGCCTACAGCAGTTCATCAGAGTCTTGTCTCTCCCACCCCCGGTTCGCAGCAGTCATTACTGTCCACGACTGGCGGGCAGCCATACTGCGTTACCATGTCTGATGGAGCCACAGTTCGCCCTGAACCCAACTCCACAGCTGGAGGACCAAACGGGCTCGGAAACATTCCCGCTGGCACTACGATTAAAATCGGATCTATCGTTGACAGTACCTGTGTCAACAATGTGTGCCAGCGCGGCCAGCTTGCTGAGGCGTCGGGATCCTTTCCTGTTGGATCCTGGATCCATCTTGCTGCCGTCACGGTTGGTGCCTGCCCGTAAACCTGGCCATTTAGCCAGCACCGTGGCCGCCTCGCGCGCCCTCGCCTATCCGGCGACCACGGTAAAATTACAATCAAATACATCGTTCACGACAATCCGCCGCACTTGGCTCTTGACCATGAGAATGGTCACCAAGTGCGGCGCGTGAACAACTCCGAACTCTTCCCAAGGAGTGGACCCATAGGATAGAATACATACATAAAAAGGAGCACAAATGACTACATCTGATGAAGCCTGGAAATCATTATCTGGGCAGCAAGGTAACAGTGACTCTGCCAGCGAATCTGCGTGGCAGGCTCTCACCCCTCCACCTAAACAAGCGGGGTTTTTGGATGGGGTAACACAACAAGTAACCAAAGAGTTGAAGTTGCCAGAAAACCTCGCTCATGCTGCAGGGGTAGGCGTCGTGCAGGCCGTCGCTGCTGCCCTTCGAACCGGTGAAGAGGAGTGGAAGAAACTCGCCGACCAGCCCAAACAGCCAGCTAAACCGGGAATTTTCCAAAAATTTATCGAGAAGGCTCGTGCAAAAAAAACTGTAAACAAGCGAGGGGATGTAGTGGTTTATGAGGGTGATGGAGACGACGAGGTTATCGACGCTGATGTTACCGAAGTAAAGGAAAATACTCAATAAATATTATGGCCTCCGTACAAGAAACCACCAGTCCCGCTGCACTATGGCTCTCACAACAATCCGGTGAGGCGCTGTGGGGCGCACTGGGAAAACAAGGTGCGGCTTCGCCAACACCTACGATAAACACAGCAGCGTGGGCCAATGGCATCTCTGCTGAAGACGCATGGAGGGCTATTGGTCAGCAAACACCTGCTAAACCAGCAGCGACGCCCCCTCCAGCTGAATATCCTCAAAGTATCAATCCCCTCGCTATTGTTAGGGCTAGCGATGACGCCTGGAAACACCTTAGCGACGGGCACCCCTGGGCCAGCACCAAACCTGCCGCTACCAAGGCCGGAGAAGAAGAAACCTTGACCGTGGGCGACGCGGCTTGGCGCCTAGCTAAAGCCGGAATCCTCCAGCATGGACTGCTATTCATCCCCCCGGCCAGCACGATAGAAAAGACTGCGCTTGATCTAGGCGAAAATTTGATCAATAAGAATTTTGGTACTCATATCGATCTTGAAGTTCCTTCCACACCAGCCATCGCCGCCGCCATCAGTAAAATTAAGCAGAGATATTTGGACATTAATCCAGCTTTTGTTTTTAGTAATCGAGGGCAAGCTCGGCTAACTGATTTAGAGAAGGACATCGTCACCAAAGCTGAAGAACTGGCTAAGGCGGTAAAGCAAGGTCATCTCGACCATGCCTACCCGCTTACTCCAGAGGAGAAGGCCTTGGCCGCACACCTACTCCAGTTGGAAAAAATGGGTAAACCTCAAGATACACTTATGAAAGAACTGGACTTGGCTGTATTGGCCGCCGCCGGTGACATCGCCGAGCAATCTCAGGCTAATGCTCTTTTCGAACAATTTAAGACGATGGGTACTGCCCTCGATGAATTGGCCCTCCAAACCGAACCGGAGACCATGTTTGTAACCGACCTGGTCACCAACAAAATCGTCCTCACCGACCATGAGGAGGAACTTCATCGTAATCGAGTTTGGGGATTAACCAATACAAGCCTGGTAATCCGTGACATCACTAAAAAACAGGACGACCTTCCTTTACCACTATCCCTCCTCACCACCAACAAATCTGCTGTTCCTGGTGGTTATCTTATGTCGATCGGTACACCTTCGGCAGTTGACACGATCAGAAAAAAAGGCGGAGCGCTCCTGCAAAATTCTCTCTACAAATGGCTTACCGGCTTTAACGTTGGCGGTAAGATCATTTTTTACTCACTCGAACGCAACCAAATTATTGGCGAAATCATGGTTAACAATCCGCGTGACACGATGTCACTGCTCGGCAATCTAGCTGACACTATTCGCAGAACTAATAAAATCGTTGCTGAAAGCCAGCAAACTGTGCAGAAGCAGGAAACAGGACTGGCCAAGATGTTTATCCGGCCCAAAATAGTCCTGGATGAAAAAGAGCGCATGGGTAAACATGCCGAAAACATGATCGCCCTTACCACTGCCGTTGCATCAAAGCAAAGAACCCTGGATGCCCTCAATAATCTTTACACTGCTGCAAAAAAAGCCGGTCGGGCAACAATTCAGGCCGGTCAAGCAATTTTTCAAGATCATCAAGCACAGCAACAAGCGGAGCTTCTACAGAGACAACTGGCCAAGGATGTCGCCGACGAAGAAACAGCCAAGAAAAGACTTGAGACACCCCAGTTAGGTCCTGGGTCAGTATGAGCTATTCTTGCAAATTATCCTCACACCTCTATGTCTCCGATCCGTGGGTAGAGGGATTTCCGGCTCTCCCTGGACCCGTGAAACCTGACCTTCTTCAGGCACATCGCAATGTGCAGCCGGTATTTCACCCCACAAGCGAGGGATACATTGTCGATACAGCCATGACAGAAGTTTCCGTTTCGCCGGAGGCTACGGATACCGATATTTTGGCAATCCTCAATGAATATGGCTTCCCTGCCGAGGCTCTCGTCTTGGAACCTGGAACCGATCCGAACCATGCGACCACATATCACATTTTCGCCAGCCCCGACGTCCCGGGAGCCACAGAGCTAGTCCCTTTGGCGATGTAGGCCGCGGCGTAAAATAGGGTATATGCCAACGGCAAATGTTGAGGTACTACGCAAGCGGCTTGTGCGCATCTACGACTTGGCAATGGCGGCGGATAGCGAGCAGCATTTTTTCCTCTGGCTATACGATTATGTCCGGGTCTTTGACCAAGAGGAAAATTTGGGTGGCATGTTTAAGGCAATCCAGGAGCAAAAGCTCGCCGAGTACAAGGAAGTCAATGAACTGTGGCAAAAAGCTGTGGACGAGATACAGAAAATCTATAAACAGGTGGCCTCGCATGTGAAGTATTCTGGGATAACGGACAAGGTTGTGACTAAAAATCTCGCCGAGTTCCGCGATGTCGTAGAGGGAAGGATGACCTCCTCTCGGGGCTATGTCGAGGATCTTTACGACAAATTATCCTACGCACTCATGACCATGGTGGAGGACGGCAATGAAGCGGAGCTCAAGTTTGTTCAAAGGTATGGAGAAGTAAGTAATGAGCGGCGGATCACGTCCTGGACGTTTTCTCCAAGCTATACCAAGTATGACCAGATTATGACTGGTCTAAAGATTATCGAGATCACCAGGCTATGGTTTAGCTGGGATAAGATCGTAACCGCGTTTTGGGCGATCGACGACGTCAAGTGGAAGATCCACGACGATTTCGCCAAGAAAAATAAGTTTTTTGAGCTGATGGGCTGGTCGTCGATGCAGGCAGAGATGAGGAAGATCATTAAGGGAGAGCAATTTGGTCCGTCAGAGCAGGCGCATGAGTTTAAGTCTGTGGATTATCGTTACTACATAGCTAAGGTACACCAATTTACGCTCGAATACCTAGAGCTAGAACCAGATACGCATTCGAGTATAACGCCGGTTACTCCTACCGGTGGTATCGACCTAATTATCGGGGTTCACTGGTCTTTGAAAAAAGATGAGAACTTTGTTTACCTGAGGATCAACGGCAAGGATTATCGGTTTAAACGCGACCTAGACAATGCGGGCATATTGTTAGCGGCGCTTGACGACGACCCCGAGGGAAATGTTGTATTTGAGGATATTAAAGGCTCGATGGTGGACGTAGTCGATGTCGGGAAAGTAAAAAATCCAGGGAGAGTACCCTACGACGCCGCACGAGCTCTGGTCAGTCGTATTGCCGGAGACTTGGGTGTGGTCAGATTTCTTACCTACAACATGCACAGTGCTAGCTTTAACCATGATTATCTAGGCGGTCGGGAGAGTTTGGATAGCTCCGTCGCGGTTGTTGATCAATAGTTGATCTCGGTTGATCAAGTGCCTCCATATATTTTGGAGGTATGTTAGCAAGAGATTCACTTATTGCCTTTCAGAAGTTATATCTCCAAGAGTATGGGGTGGAGCTGTCGGATGAGGATGCGGAAAAGCTTGGGACCAATTTGGTGAACCTGTACCGTGCCGTATATCTGCCAAGTCGTAAACCAGCCATGAGGACGTATGAAGAAGCGCATTAGCACCCGCAGGCTGATCGGGATACGGAGCTATAGCACTACCGAGCTGGCCGAATGCCTTGGCGTCCACCCGCAGACTATTCGCACGTGGCGAGCTGGGGGGTTGCGGCCAATCGACCCCGACAGTCACTTCTCGCTCTATCTAGGCGACGAGGTGCGGCGCTATTGCCGCAGCCGACAGGCAGCGCGACGGGTGCCACTCGGCACCGATGAGTTTTTTTGCTTCTCGTGCCACACGGCGGTCAAGGGTCTCGACGTTAAAGTAGTAGATTGCCATAAACGGATCGGGACGGGAATGGAGGAGATACAGTATCAGGGAAAGTGCGCGGTGTGCGGTCATGATGTACGTAAGTATTTCACCAAACCAGTACATATATTAGCGGAGGGAGAAGGTACTAATGTAGACCACCAGCCCTCTTTGTATCACTCACTTGGGAGTGGGAAGGAATAATATGTCTACGAGTGGGGAGATTCGGCAGAAAAACGAGCTGGTGAAACGGCGTTACTGGTCCTGGCTAAAGGGACCTGAGCAGATGAGTGATGCTTCTATCCGATTGGTAGAGAAGGCCATCGGCAAGTATGAGGAGTTTAGCGATTACGAGGACTTCGTACGGTTTACGGACAAGCGGGCAGAGCAGTTTAAGCGGTACCTGGGGACCCATGCAAATGAACGTTCTGGACGACCTCTGGGCCTCAAGAGTAGGTACTACACACTCCGCCACGTCCGCAACTTCTTTGCGTGGCTATCGAGCCAGCCAGGATACAAGTCGCGGGTCCGTCCAGAGTACGCCAGTTACCTCAAGTTATCCCGCGGCGAGCAACGAGAGGCGCTCTCTGCCAGGCTCCCGAGCTATCCTACCCTGGAGCAGATCAGGCAACTTTGTAGCTTCCCCACATTCTCGGAGACAGATCGGCGGGACCGTGCTCTCATTGCCTTCACGTCGCTCACGGGGATGCGGGATAGGGCGGTCGTGTCACTCTCGATACGGTGTTATGATCCAGCGGCACGACTCGTAAAACAACTTCCGTCACTAGGGGTAAAGACGAAGTTTAACAAGGACATCTACACCACACTCCTACCCCTCGATAGCACGCTCACGGGTTACTTCACCGAGTGGTACGAGTACCTCACCCGAGAGAAACACTACGGGCTGGATGACCCACTTTTCCCGAGTACCGAGATCGGCCAGATAGGACCAGATAACTATGCGTACGAGGCCAAAGGGGTGAGTAAGGCATTTTGGGCCGATGCTGGTTCGATGCGTACGATTTTCCGCGATCGGTGTAAGCAAATGAGACTCCCCTATTTCTACCCCCATACATTCCGCCATTTCGTGACGGCCGAGACGGAGAAACACATTACTACCCCCGAGCAGATGAAGGCTCTCTCACAAAACCTAGGCCACGAGCATATTGCGACGACCTACCAAGCATACGGCGCGATCGACCCTGGGAGAGTGAACGAGATCGTCCGATCTATAGACTTTTCCGGTAATGCTACATCTGGAGGCACGAATGATCTGGCTCGCCAGATAGCAGCAGAGATGGTACGACTACAAACTACGAGCAAATAGTGTAAGCTGGTCGTATATGTACGCTCCTACCTCTAGTACCAAGCCAAAGCTACCTCTCCGCTACTTTGTCTACGCACGTAAAAGCTCGACGAACGAGGACCGCCAGGTAGCCTCGATCGAGTCCCAGATCGAGGTCATGGGGGATGTGGCGCACGATAATCAGCTCAAAGTAGTCGATACTATGAGCGAGTCGTGCTCTGGGTTCAAGGTGGGCCGCCCAGTTTTCAACAGGATGGTTGAGCGGATTGAGAATGGCGAGGCGGACGGGATTGTCGTCTGGAAGCTCTCCCGCCTCTCCCGTAACCCCGACGACGCAGGGCGGATCATGGGGATGCTTCAGCGTGGGGAGATCAAACATATCCGCACGGTCGACCGTAACTGGTACCCAGAAGACAACGTCATGATGATGTATGTCGAGTTCGGTCTCACGAACCAGTTTAGCCGAGACCTCAGTGCCGATACTCACCGTGGGCTTCTCAAGAAGGCGGAACGGGGTTGGTACCCTGGTGCGAGTCTGCCGCTCGGCTACCGTCATGCCCAGTACAAGCGGCTCGGAGAAGACGAGATACTACCGAACGACGTGTTTGACCTCGTCTCCAAGGGGCTCAAGCTAGTCGCCAGCCACCAGATGATACCCGCCGAGGCACGCGTGTATATGGAGTCCTTGGGTCTCCACGGTAAGCGTGTTGATACGCTCCCCTCTACAACCTGGTACGATCTCCTGGTAAACCCGATGTACGCGGGGAGATTTGAGTATCCTGCAAGCTCGGGGACCTTTTACGACTCGAAGGCGAAAAAAGCGATCGAACCCGAAGAGTTTGAGGAGATCCAGTACGTACTGGGACTCAAGAATAAGCCTCGTCCCAAGACCCATTACTTCCCTTATACTGGTCTCATGTCGTGCGGCGAGTGCGGGTGCTCGATCACTGCAGAGAAAAAGACAAAACATCAGGAAAACGGCAATACCCATAGCTATACCTATTACCGCTGCACGAAGAAAAAAGGGCCGTGCCGCCAACATTACCTCCTTTCGACAGAACTGGAGCGTCAGTTCGGTGAGCTTCTCGATGCGGTCCAGATACCCGAAGGATTCCACGACTGGGCAATCGGTGAGATCAAAAAGGATCAGGAGAAGTCCGTAGGTGATCGGCAGACGAGCCTCCAGCAGGCACAAACTGGCTATAATGAGGTCCTCAAGCAGATGGACACGCTGGTCGGGAAATATCTCGACGACAAGGTGCCCGAAGACTACTACCAGCGCCGCCTGGCCGAGCTAGAGCACGACAAGGAGACGCGGAAACGGCTCCTCGATAGTATCGATACTAGAGTGGACGAGCGACTCCAAGAGCTAGATCAGGACCTGTCATTCGCCGCAACGGCAGCCGAGCGGTTCGCCCATGGTGACGAGCGCACGCGGCGGGAGATCGTGAGCTATCTTGGTTCGAACCTAGTGCTAACCGATGGAGTCCTCGATATACAGCTCAAAAAACCCCTATTTATGCTCAAATCTGTGGCTTGTGACGTCCGCGCAATCGCTAGGAGGTTCGAACCTCTCGAAAAGACCGATAACATGGTGCATTTTAAGGATTATTTGTCGAATAATCCTGTAATGGGTGAGTGACCGGGATCGAACCGGCGACCTCATCCTCCACAGGGACGCGCTCTAACCAGCTGAGCTACACTCACCACGACTGAGGTCCAGGATATTATAACCTAAGCTTGGAGAATTGACGCGCCCTGCCTGCCGGCAGGTCTAACCAGCTGCGCCTCCCAGATTACTTCGTATCTGGAGGCATTTCTCGAGTTGTGACCAACTCGATGTGCTTCTCCACTCACCACGACTGAGGTCCTAGATATTACAATCTACGCTTCGAGAATTAGTTGAGGGCTATGTCCCAGAACTCTTTTGCCCCGTCGGGTTGGAGTGAGGGGGCCTTGCGTGTGACCAACCCCATGTCGGCTAATAGTTTCGTCTCGAGACACCAGTGGATGAATGAGGCAGCCTCTTTCGGTATTGGCGGCAACTGCAGACCACGCCAGTAGCGAGCTTGGCGGCGAATCGCGGTGGATGGAGTTTGGTGATAGCGCGCAAGCGCAAAAAGCTCTCGCCGTTCTGAGGGAGTTGGGATAAAACGATTACGAAAGAGGAATTCTAGGTTTTCGTATTCCTGGCGTCCGACGGGATGGGTTAGGAACAGGATACTGCCCCCTACCTGATCATGTCTCGCAAGTACCTTGAAGGCTTGTTCGCTGGGTTTTGTCACTTCTGCCCCTACCACATTCTCTTTGTAGTAGTTCTCGTACGCTGTAATAACATCGTCTTCTGACTTTGCACATATACATTTTATGTTCTTTGCGCGTAGCAGCTGGCGGCGAGTGCTTTTGAGACGCGGGGTTGCTTGTCCGACTATCGTAGTGTGGATGGCGTCGTGGCTGTTACTTATATGTATGGCGAGATCGGTAAGGTAGCTGAGGCCAGCCGCTGCACCAGAAACAGGGATCACGAGTTTGAGCGGCGCTTTCCCTTCGTATTCTGCAAGCCGTTCGTGCGGACCGGGATTTAGCGGTTTGCTAAAGAGTGGATTTATGGGGTATGGCAGAACCGAGATGGGGGTATCTGCCATGTGATGGGCGACACCGTAGGCGTGGAGCGACGACGCAACGTGGACGCTGGGGGCGACGAGTAGATCTGCGCCGGTCACGTACCAAATGTGCTGGGTGGTGTCGTCGGTTATCTGTACAACCAAACGTACGGGGATACCGAGCTCGGCCTCTATTGCTTGTTTTTCTACGCCTACGGACTCTGCCAGCATAAAGTGGCTGCACGCTATGACAACCGACGTCGGATTTTTTTTAGATTCTCGGACGGTATCAACAATGAGACGTCGAACCCGACTTGAGGTAAGATGCAAACCCTGACGGGTGATCCAGGTAAAGGCATCCTCAAGTTGTGGTGTGTCTTGCGTATACTCGAATATCTTCCGTAAGAGACTATTGTTGCTCATCACATTGTGAAACATCGTGAGCCACGTATCTTTAGCGGGAATCTCTATACTGGAGACTTTTGCCGGTAGTGCGTCACGGAGCGCGCGAGTCACGCGAAGGTGGCCAAGGCCTGCGACAGCAGTTGTTAGAATAACAAAAGGTCGCGACGTGTCGGCGGGCATCTTTTTAGTATACCTCTTTACATTCTCTGGGGAAATTGGTTATATATCGGGGTGGAGGATAATCATGTTGGCGCACCTGAACGTGTTGACCGTATGGCTGCGATTGCCGTGCTTCTTCCTATCGTGAGCTTTTTAAACGTGTCGCTTCAAGCCTTTTTGGGTACCGTTGAGTTGCCTCATTTTCACCTTAATCCGCAGACTTCGGAGGCACTAATGTCGTTTGCACTCGGTGCCAATTTTATGCTTGACTTATGGACGCTCTCTAAATTTAAGCTCTCGGGCAATATGCTCGCGAGTACTTTGTCTGGTTGGGGAATAAACACTGGTGGGTCTGTTGTGTTGGCCTCGCTTGTTAACATGATGACCAACCCGGCAAACGTTGTCGGAATAACTGCTGCGCTTGTCGAACACAGCGTGGAACCAGCACTTGACACATTGACTGCTGGTACTTTGTCTGGCCTGGTTTTTAATTGCTTGCTCACCGGAGTCATTGCTTTTGGCGTTGAAGACAATATTGCGCGAATGATACATCCCGTTCGAGAAGCAGTGGTCAAAAAAACGCTTGATGGTATCGACTCTTTGGGTGCTATGCAACCTTTGCACGGTGGGGATATGTTGACACCCCAATCGATTATTTTTCGACGATGGTAGCAGACAAGATGTGAACGGGGACTACGGGACTACTTCCCTCCCCACCTTGTTTCATGGGTGCGTCGGCTATCTTGTCTACGGTGTCCATGCCACTTGTGACGTGACCAAAGATCACATAGGAGTGGGGGAGGTTTACGTCGGCGTGCATGATGAAGAATTGGCTGCCGTTGGTGTTGGGACCGGCATTTGCCATCGCAACGGTGCCTCGCGTGTACGTGCCGGTAAAAGGCTCATCGGCAAAACGGTACCCGGGCCCGCCGGTGCCGGTACCCGTGGGATCTCCTCCCTGGATCATAAAGCCTTTAATAACTCGGTGAAAGATGGTGTTGTCGTAGAAGTGCTTCTCGGCCAAAAAGACAAAGTTGTTGACCGTTTTGGGAGTGTCCTTCGCGTCTAGAGCAATTACGATGTCGCCGTCGTCTGTTTTTAGAGTGGCGGTATAGGTTTTGCCGGCTTTTATGACTTGTTCTGCGTTTGTAAACTGCATAGGGGTAACTCCTGTGGAGGCCTCGCTTGCGGAGGCTTCCGGTATAGCTGATATTTGAGGTGTCGGGGATGGCGCTTCCCCAGACGATGGATGAAACGTAAATGCCAGCACGCCGACTACGACACCAACGATGACAACTATAGGCACTACATATTTCATCTTGAGCGGGCAACGAGACTCGAACTCGCGACCTTCTCCTTGGCAAGGAGACGCTCTACCAACTGAGCTATGCCCGCAACGGTAGTTATTGTAACATGGCCTATGTCGGGGTGCCCAGACTCGAACTGGGGACCTCCTCGTCCCAAACGAGGCGCTCTACCATCTGAGCCACACCCCGCCTTCACTAAAGTTTCGGCGGGCAAGCCCGAAGAGAACTTTAAGAGGTTACTGCATTTTACAACCTAGTATCGAGGTGTACTAGGTGCCGAGGGCGGGGATCGAACCCGCATGGAGTTACCTCCACAAGTTTTTAAGACTTGAGCGTATACCATTCCGCCACCTCGGCCCTTCGACAAGCTCAGGGCTGTCAGCAGCCTGATTATACCGTGTCTGCCTGATATAATGAAATAACTGGCGCCCATAGCTCAGTTGGATAGAGCATCCCGCTTCTAACGGGACGGTCGGTGGTTCGATTCCACCTGGGCGCACATCTAAACAGCTATTGTTGTGAGGATGGGATAGTGGTCAGACAGGTTTGCGTACGGCTCCCCTGTCAGGACTTGAAAGTTTTTTAACTTTACCGATTTATTGCCGAATGTATAGTCAATCCTGGCAATTGGAGTCGCAAGCTTCAGCGGGAAAAGGCCAGCAGGCATAGTATTGCCCCTTCCTTTTCCTTGGTCTATGAACCCGGCGTTGGTCAGCATACGCGTCACCTCTCCTCGTTTCATTTCGTTTAGTGAGTGTTCCATCTTTGCTTGTGCCGTTGGATACGCCTGTCGCATCTTTTCAAGTGCTTCAGATGTTTTAGCTAAATCACTCTTATCAAACGTATTGAAATCTCCCGTGATAACTGTGGGAATGTTTTTGTGGACTTCTCTTAGGAGCACGGTCAGTTGTGCTTTTCGTGTGTCTTCGCTCGTGTCATCGAGGTAGGTGGGGAAAATGTCTAGGCCGGGTGTGCGAACTGCGAGTGCGTTGCGTGTGGCTATACGAATTGTATGTGCTGACGTGCTAGGTATATGTGAGAGAACTGTTATTCCGTTGTCATGGCCGAGTATTTTCAATCTTTCGTCGTCTAGCTTTGCCGTATACGCAAACGGAAAATTAAATAGTTGCTGTAAGTCGTTTGGCGAGAACATATCGGCCCAACGGTACGTGTCGATGAGGCATGCGACGTCCGGCTCCAATCGACGGATTACGTCGGCGAGTGCAGGTAGTCTCGGCGGACGTGTTTCATCACTCCCGTACTTGGTGAATCCGCCGCTCAAGATATTCCATGTAAGAATGCGGATGGTCATAGCTAAAACAACGGCTTGCGGGAGATGGTGTAGCTGCTGCTATTGAACAAGAACACAGCGGGGCAGTCTTCGAGGAGAAAACGTTGAAAGTCTAGGTAAATGTCCTTGCGGAGCTTGGGGTCGAGGGTGCGGCGACCATCTTCCAATAATTTGTCTACCTTGAGATCGGTGACGTGGGTAAAATTCGTGGGTTGGGTACTGTGCCACATGGTGTATTGATCGGGATCGGTTGGCGGGGTGAAGTCTGCCAGAAGCGTCTGGTAGTCACTTGAAACTGTCGTTACAACCTTTACATTTACCTGTATCCCAAGTGCGGTTTGCCAGTCCGAGGCGATGCTTTCTGCCTCGTCTAGATAAGGAAGTGTCGTTTTAAGCTCGAGCGAGACGGTGCTCGGGTCTTTGATGTTTTCGGCTAGGAGCGTCTTGGCGTGGGCTGCGTCGTAGTCATAGGTTTTTACCAACGGGTTGTATGCCCACGACCGACTGTCTATGGGGGAAATGGCGCGTTCCGCTCCAAACGTCTTGTCCCGAATTGCATAGGCTAGTGCCTGCCTGGTTGATTTTGCCGATAAGAGCGAGTCGTTGTTGTTGAAGAAAAGTACGGTAATTTTGCGATCGCCGCTATCAGTTGCTACGTGGCTTGCCGAGTCTTTGGTGAGATCGGATGGCACGAACGATAAGGCTTCTACTTTGTCTACTTCGCCAAGTTGGTATGCGGTCAAGGCCGAGGACTCGGTGGGATAAAACTTGTAGATGAGCTTGTCCGGACCGACAAGCGTGACCGATTGAAGAATGCCGTTGTAGCTTTGCTGCCCTTCGACGCGGTAGGTGCCAACACCCCAGCGGCCGTTTTTAAGTAGAGGTTCGCTTACTGCGCTGTAGAAGGGTGAAAATGGCTCCGAGAGCTGAAAGGTGACCGTACCGTTGCCTCTCGTCGTCTGTACATCCTGGAAATTGTAGGTAATGTCCTGAGGAATTACTTGCGAGCCATCACTCCATGTAAGATCGTGGTTTAGGGTGAAAGTGTAGGTTTTGCCGTCAGGGGAAACGGTCCAAGACTTTGCCAGGCCAGGAGTTACCGAACCATCTATATTGTCCTTTACGAGACCGACGGAAATTTTTGATTCGATGTCTGGAGGGAGGGTTTCCAATGAGTACTTCCCTACCCTCCCAATACGAATGGTCTGAAGAGGCGCAGGTACGTAGCGATTGAAGAAGTACAGAGCTCCCACTGCCGCTAGGACTACGAGTGTGGTGCGAACAATGATGCCGCCGTGGCGGCGGATAAACATGTCCGTAACCCAGTAATACCGACGAAGGGTCTTAAACATGCAGCTCCCATTACAAGGCGTTTATCATGGCAAGAACAACAAACGCTATCGAGAGAATGATGGTCGTCGCAAATAGCGACTTTTCCATCCCGCGCTTGGTGTGGTACGAAGTAGTGCCACCGAACGCGGCTCCTAAGCCCGTTCCCTTTGATTGCAGCACGATGACCGCGACTAAAACGATAGAAACGAGTATTTGTATTATCAGTGTGATCATATTATTCTGTCTTGAATAGCGCCATCACTATACCAGTCGTTATGCTCATGAGCAAGGAGACAATCACGAGTACCCAAAATAGCGAAAGGTGGGCGGCGGGGAGCGCTACTATGGATGAGCTGTAGCCTTGAAACTGGTAGGCGGTAATGTGTACTCCAGAATAGGTTAGGGTAAAGAGGTACAGAACAATGACATTTGCGAGCCAGCGCAGAAGACCGAGGGTGAGTAAGTTGACCGGAAGGAGCAGTAGTTTTACGACCGGTAGTACCAGCAAGTTAAACAAGGTAAAGACAACGCCAGCCGTCGCGTAGCTGGACCATGTGGGGTCAATGTGAAAACCACTTACGACTGATGCAACTAGATAAAACCCTATGGCTGAAGCAAGTACTCGTACGATAAATGCACGCATAGCGCTATGGTAACAGTTTTTTGAGAAAATCGCGAATAGCCTGTACAACATAAGCCAGAGACCAGCCGGTGCTTTTTGCGAGCGGAGTTGTGAATTCTCCGTATGGCGGCAGGTAGGAGACGGTAACCGTATTGTCCCCTACTTTTACTGGCCGGTTTACCATAGCTACGTTTCCGGTATTTCGTATGACACCACCTGGGAGTATTTGATATGAGTCATCTTCCTTTGGTGTAGTGGCGACGACGGTAACTTGTACTTGCTTTTCATCCGCGCTTGTTTTGTAGGCACCGGCCGGATAGGGATAGGTGGACTCTACGCCATGGCGTACAAACGCGATGTGACTGAAATCTAATTTGTGAAAGTAATCTATCCCGCCGGTTGTATTGCCCCAAGTGGGGTCTACCTCTTGCCACACGGCGTTACCCGCGTCGTAGTATTCTGGCCAGGCGTGGAGTACATCGGTCTCTACGGAAAGCGGGTGGAGGGTGTTATCTGTTGAGTAGGCATAGCCGTCTATTTCGCGTGCCGGCACACCCGAGGCGCGGGAAAGCGCTACAAACGTATCGGTAAATTCGGTGCAGATGGCATCGGTTGGGGAGGCGAGTGCGGCTACGGCGCCAAGTCTGGTGGCACCCACGGCCACACGATGGTAGTTGTACCGAAAGTTGTCGACGAGGTAGTTATAGATATTTTCAGGAGAAGTAAGCGATCGGGCGAGCGATTGTACGCTGCTGTCTCCTGTTTCCCAGTATTTTTGTGCAGCAGTGAGCGACGTGCCTAGGCTTGAAGGATCGACTCCTTCGGGATTTGGGTAGACTGTTGCAAATAGTACTGCGTGAATGGTTTCGCTCGCGCGACTGCCGAGGGGATAAACGGCGAGCCAGTTACCATCTGCGTCTACCCGGATAGTTTTGGGAGCAGGCGTGAGGCTCTTTATCATACTATGTTGATAGCGCGTGTCGGGCGGGAGGGCGATTTCGGTGTCACCAGCGTTATAGGTGGGATTTTGGATGTCGTAGGCGAGTGAGAGCTGGTAGGTGACGGATGAGCCAAAGAGTAAGCTAATGCTCTCTTCGGGATGGCCGACGAAGGTGTAGCTCGTCGTGCCGTCTTGTAGTTTTGAGGAGGTAGACGGTTGCGGCGAGACAATTGTCAGTGGCGGAAAGGTACGAGGTACAACGATGACACGGGAGTACGCTGCAACTTCATTGCCGCGGTAAAGACGTGGGATATTTACGGTTGCCGTGTTTCCTATAACCTCTGCAATGTCAGGCGTGTCATAGGATACTTGGAGATTTTTTGTTTTACCTTGCCCCATGGCCGGATTGGGTATGTTGATCGTGATGGTTGTTGCGGCGCCGTTTTTATCCACGGCGGCAGACAGTGTCCCCTTTTCGTCGCTTGCCTTAATATTTGTCACTTTGTCGGAGCCTACGGAGAGTGTGTACGACGTGGTGTAGATGTGTGCGAGGTTATTCGTAATGGAAATGGCGTGAGAGACGTGCGTTGTCGTGTTGTTACCGACGACGTACGTCGAGGTGAAAGCGGTAGTAAATTCACCGGTTGCGTAGACGGGGATAGATGCTAGAAGGTAGATACTCGACGATAGAAGTGCGGCAAGGATACGTAAAAATCGCATGGAGACATAATATCATGCACTTGCTTTTCAAGCGCATGCTTGACATACGGGATTTATTTGGGTTACAGTAAAGCTATGCCGATAACACTTTATAAGCGACAGCGACAGATCGTCGACTTTATTTCTCAGTATATCCAAAAATTTAACACGTCCCCTACTCTGCAGGAGATCGCTGATGCACTGGGAGTGTCCTCGCTTGCGACTGTTCACGAGCACTTGCAGACACTTGCGAAGAAGGGTGTTATCAAACGATTTGAGGGCGCTGTGCGTGGGATAGAGTTGCTTGATGAAAAACTCGCCACCAGCGTGGACGGAGTGGAGTTGCCAATACTTGGCTTTATTGCGGCGGGGACGCCAATCCAGCCAATGACCGACCCAAATGCAACGCTTCGCGTCTCTTCGGCGATGCTCACGGGCAAGAAGCGATCGTTTGTCCTGCAGGTTAGGGGTGATAGCATGATTGACGAAGGGATACTCGACGGTGATTTTGTTGTCGTAGAGGAGCATCCCGAGGCACACGATGGTGATATTGTAGTCGCCCTTCTCGACAACGGTCTCGCAACACTCAAAAAATTTTTTAAGGAGGCTACGCGGATACGTCTGGAGCCGGCCAACAGTACCATGAAACCTATTTACGCGAAGAATGTTAAGGTCCAGGGAAAAGTGGTGGGGCTTGTGCGCCGATTTGGCCAATAAATTAACGGATGTGGAGCGTGTGGAGGAGACGGTAGAGCAAACTGTGCGTTGCCTCTTGATGTTTTTTGTAGAAATAGAAACCAACGGTTAGGGTGCCGACCAGCACGACTGCTATATCGAATTGATGAAAGTAGACACCGAGGGTGTCCCAATTGCTGCCGAGCTGCAGGCCAAGGTATCCTAGGAGCAGTGTCCAGATTGCCGAACCTAAGGTGGTGTACACAACAAATGGCAGAATCGGCATGCGAGCAATACCTGCAGGCAGTGAAATAAAAGTGCGGATAACCGGCAGGAGACGCGAGGTAAAGGTAATGGTCGACCCGTATTTGTCGAACCAAACAATGGAGTGATCGAATTCTTTTTCTTTGATAAATACATATTTCCCGTATTTGCGGATGACGTCACGTACAACGGTTTCGCCACCCCAGTAACCCAAGGCGTAGGCGGCAAGTGAGCCTATGAGGCCACCAATAGTACCGGCAATTGTGATACCAAGAAGCGTGAACGTACCAGCCGAAACGAGAAAGCCAGAGAACGGCATAATAATTTCTGAGGGAAGTGGGATACAGGCAGACTCGATCGCCATGGCGAGGGCGACGCCGGGGTAGCCGAGGGTAGCGATAAGATAGGTTACGAAGTGGGCGAGCGGAGCAAGCAGTGTATTTAGCATAGGAAATAGTATATCGGGTGAATGGAGAATCGTATAGAGACGAGCACTCGCGCCACAATTTTGCAGTGCTCACAGCTTACTGGAACAACCAGTTCGACGCTCCGCGCTGAAAATTGCTCTGCTCGTGTGCTCGTTAATATGTGTAGCTATTGCGGTATACTTAGCGCATGTCTGGAATTCTGTATGTTATCGGCACGCCAATTGGCAACCTCGGAGACATTACCCTGCGCGCGCTCGAGACGCTCGATAAAGTTGAGGTGCTGGTGTGTGAGGATAGCCGTGTCGCCTCACGCCTCGTGAACCTGTACCGAGAAAAGGGCCTGCTCCATACGACTCCACGCTACCTGGCATACAACGAATTTAACGAATCGCGCATGGCACCGGAAGTGGTACGACTAGTCTCCGAGGGTCACGTTGTGGGGCTTGTCACTGATGCGGGCATGCCCGCACTCTCCGATCCAGGGTATCGGGCGATCCGAGGTGTCCTCGACGCGCGGCTCCCCGTGCAGATTGTCCCCGGAGTGACGGCGCTCACGACTGCCCTTGTGTGGAGCGCTCTGGGTGGGGAAGTGTTTACGTATCTTGGTTTTTTGCCAAAGACGAGTGGGAAAGCTGACCGACTTCTTGCGACTGCTCTGCGAATTTGGGAGGACGTGCCATCTGCACGTATCGCGCTCTGCGTCTCTCCACATAGATTGCTAAAAGATTTGGAGGCAATTTCTCGGGTCATGGGTGAGGTGCGCTGCACTCTATGCCGAGAGCTTACCAAGATGCATGAGGAGCGGGTCGAGGGAACAACAAGCCAGCTTTTGCAGCACTATGCTACAGCGGGCGTAAAAGGTGAGATAGTGCTTGTTCTTGCAAAAGAATCGCTAGATTAGTGAACGTCCGGTCATGCCCTGTGGTTTTTCCAGTCCTAAGATTTTCAGGATGGTTGGGGCTATGTCGGCGAGAATGCCACGAGTAAGCGTGCTTCCTTGGTTTAGAAATTGTTGTCCGAACATGATGAACGGCACCGGACTTGCCGTATGTTCTGTCGCAACTCCCCCCGTTGTTGGGTTGGTTAGCTGTTCTGCGTGCCCGTGATCGGCGGTAATCATGGCAACCATCCCTTCTGTTTGCATGACGCGGCCGTACACCTCTCGGAGCCACCCGTCTACAAGCTCGCAGGCTTTGATAGTTGCCTGCAGGTTGCCGGTGTGGGCGACCATATCGGGATTGGCGTAGTTGATGACGACAAGATCATATTTGGAACCATTCAATGCGGCTAGGAGTTTTTTTGTTTGTTCGACTCCCGACATCTCAGGTTGGAGGTCATACGTGGCTACCTTGGGTGAAGCAGTAATATCGACGTCTTCTCCGGGGAATGCTAGCTCTCGCTGGCCATTGAAGTAGTATGTAACAAAACGTTCTTTTTCGCTTTCCGCAAGCTTAAGTTGCCGCAGTCCGTTGAGGGCTATGATGCGCGAAAGCGGCATCTCGACGAATTCGGGGGGGAAGGCAACTTCGACCGGGAAATCTTTTTCGTATTGCGTCATGGTGACAAAGCAAAGGTTTTTGGGAAGATGATCGCGAGCAAACATGGTGGATTGCGGCGTTTCTAGCAGGTGGGTTTTGTGATATTTCACCGCGTAGGGATCGAAGGATTCGGGCAAATTGGCGACGCCGTTTTCGGGGAGTGTTAGTGCCCGGGTGAGCTGTCTAGGACGATCGATGCGGTAGTTATAGAAGATGACGGCGTCGTTGTCGTGGATGCGTGCAGTGCCTGGTACGATTATCGGTTTTAGGAATTCATCGGTTTCTCCTTTGCTGTACCTCGCGTTGATGGTCCCTACAATGTCTGCGGATGTCTCCCCTACCCCATTTACCAGGGCATCGTAGGCAACCTTGGTGCGTTCCCATCGATGATCACGATCCATCGCGTAGTAGCGGCCTAGCACGCTTGCAATTTTACCGATGCCGATTTCCTCAATTTCTTTTTGCACTTGTTCAAGGTACATGGGAGAGGATGTCGGGGCAGAGTCACGGCCGTCTGTGATGAGATGTAGATACACGGTTGGTACTCCGCTATTTTTGGCAAAGCGTAAGAGGGCATACAGATGTTCGTTCACCGAGTGCACCCCGCCTTGACCTATGAGTCCGAGGATGTGAAGCGACGAACCCCGTGTCTTGACGTGATCTGCTGCTTTTAGAAAGGCCTTGTTTTGGAAAAATGTCCCTGACGCAATCGCCATGTTTATTCTCGGGAGGTCCTGGTATACGATGCGGCCGGCGCCTATATTGAGATGTCCTGTCTCGGTATTACCCACTTCACCTTTGGGGAGGCCAACGGCTTCGCCAGAAGCCAAGAGCTCTGTGTGGGGAAAGGTATTCCAGAGTATATTTAGCGTCGGTGTTTTGGCGAGGCGCTCGGCGTTGCCTGGATATTCGGGACCTATGCCCCAACCGTCGAGAATAATTAGGGCAACACGAGACTTTTGCATATGTTTATCTTAGCTGAATTTAGCGAATTGAGCTAACCGGCCTTCGCGGCAAGGTACGTCTCGATTTCCAGGAGTCGGTTGTATTTGGCGACACGTTCGCCACGGTCCGGAGCGCCGAACTTGACGTAGTTCGCACCCATGCCGACCGCAAAGTCGGCAATAAAGGGGTCGTTTGTTTCACCGGAGCGGTGCGAACAAATAGTTGAGACGTGATCGGCAGCTGCCGTCATCATAAATTGCACGGTTTCGGATACGGTGCCTATCTGGTTTGGTTTTACAATGACGCCAGTGCATGATTTTTCTTCTATAGCGCGCTCCAGCCGTTTTATATTGGTAGTCACAAGATCATCGGCGACGAGCGTCACAGTCGCGGGAAGTGCTTGGCGCATCTTGCTCCAGCCGCGGAAATCTTCTTGATCCAAGCCGTCTTCTATGGCGAGCAGGCCATAATCTTTGACCAGCCCTTGGTAGAGTGCAATCATGCCATCTACATCAAGCGGCCGGGGAGAGTCTTTGATTTGATATTTACCATCTTTGTAGAACACATCCGCGGCGACGTCGAGAGCGAGGAAAACATCGCTCCCCAGACGGTAGGGCGAGTTTTTGATGACAAGCGCCAAAAGTTCCAAGGCATCGGAGTTGGTGAAGAGATTTGGCGCAAAGCCACCTTCGTCCCCGACGGAGTGGACGGCGTTTCTGTGGATGAGCTCTTGCTTAAGATCCTCGAATATTTCGGTACCCGCCTGCAATGTCTGACTGAAACTGAAGCGAGTGGAAGGAATGACGTGAAACTCTTGAAAATCGAGGTTGCCTGCGCCGTGTTTGCCACCGTTTATGAGGTTGAATTCGACGCCTGGTATGGCGAGCGCTGCACCCGGACGATAGCGAGCGGCGATGTAGGCGAACAGCGGCATGCGGGCAGCAGAAGCGGCGGCTTTGAGGCAGGCGACGGAAACGGCAAGCATGGCGTTGGCGCCCAATTTTGCTTTGTTGCCCGTGCCATCTAGGTCGCCCATTTTTTTATCGAGGGCTTCTTGATTGCTAGCGTCCATGCCAATTAACCCTGGAGCTATGTGGTTTACGATATTAGATACGGCTTTTTGCACCCCTTTACCGTGGTATCTGGCAGGATCGTTGTCCCGCAACTCCACCGCTTCGGTTTTGCCTGTCGACGCTCCCGAGGGAACCGATGCGGTGCCAAAGTGGCCAGAATCCAGCATCACCGATGCTTCTACCGTGGGTGTGGCACGTGAATCTAAGATTTCTCTGGCTACGATGCGACTGATTTTTGGCATAGGTTACTTTGAGGCTATGCGTTTTTCGGTGTCGTAAATAACTTGTCGAGTCTTGTCTATGACGTCCGGTGTGACCGATACACTGGTCACGCCCTCTTTGACCAAGAACTCGGCAAAATCTGCATGGCTACTTGGCGCTTGGCCGCACACCGAGACGGTGATACCGCGCTTGTGGCAGGTTCGGATGATGTGTTGCAATGCCCAGAGCATGGCCGGACTCCGTTCGTCGTAATCTTCTGCGACCGTCTCGTTGTCGCGATCTGTGCCCATCATGAGCATGGTGAGGTCGTTGGTGCCTACTGAGACACCATCTATCCCGACGTCGATAAATGAGTCGAGAAGAATGACGTTGACCGGTATCTCTACCATCATCCAAAGCTTGAAGGTGGTGCTTCTGGTGAGACCTGCGGCTACCACGAGCTTCTTTACTGCTGCCATCTCGCGAACGTTGCGGACAAACGGGATCATGAGGTGAAGATTCTTCAGACCCATTTCGTTACGAACCTTTTTGATGGCTTTGAGCTCTAGCTCGAATACATCAGGGTCGTGCACGTAGCGGAACGCACCACGGTAACCCATCAAGGGATTTGGCTCTTCTGGCTCGTACGCATCTCCACCCTTGAGATGTTTGTATTCGTTGGTCTTAAAGTCGGTGGCACGATAGACGACGGGACGGTCGCCGAAGGCACTGCAGATTTTACTCATACCCTCTGCAAGCTTGTCTACAAAAATATTACTCTTCTTGTCGGCGATCAACTTTCTGGGATGTGTGCCGATGCCGGCGATCATAAATTCGGCACGAAGTAGTCCCACGCCGTCGACGTTTTTTCTGGCGACTGTTGCGGCTAGATCTGGTTCGCCCAAGTTTACATAGACTTTGGTCGCTGTTTTCAGGTGCTCTGTTTCCGACTCGTGATACGTGGTATCCTTGGGGGCAAAGTGGACCGAGGATGGTTTGAGGTTGGTAAGAAACACTTTCCCTGCCGCGCCATCTATGGTGACTACCTGCCCTTGCTTTAGTGTACGTGTTGCGGTTTTGGTGCCCACGACGCACGGTACACCCAGCTCACGTGAGACGATTGCGGCGTGACTTGTTTGCCCGCCTTTGTTGGTGACTATTGCAACAGCGCGCTTCATGGCAGGGACAAAATCTGGAGTAGTCATGTCAGTTACCAGCACGTCACCGGGCTTTATCTTCCCGATTTCACGGGCGGATTTTAGGATATTGACTACGCCGGTGGTAATACCTGGTGACGCGGGCTCGCCTTCTAAAACTAGCTTCCCCGAGATGGGGTGCGCCGCAGCGTGTACTTCTTCTTTGTGCTTTTCTTCTGTGGCTTTAATCGTTGTTATTGGACGTGTCTGTACGAGGAAGATCTCGTTGTTTTCTATCGCCCACTCAGAATCTTGTGGGAAGAAGTAGTGTGCTTGGAGCTTTTTGCTGAGGCCTGCCAAATACTCGACTTCTTTTGTCGAGAGTTTGCGCTTGTCGACTCGGGATTTTGGCACTTTACGATTTTTATTTACTCCTTCACCTGTCCTCACAAGCTCGATTGTTTGAGGGACCACCTTGAAGTCTTCGAGTTTGAGCGTCTCTTTGTCTACTACATAACGATCTGGTGTTACTGCGCCTTGCACGATGTTCTCTCCGAGGCCCCAGATAGCCTCGACGATGATGTGTTTTTTGTCGTTTGTTACGGGGTTTATCGAGAACATGATACCCGACACCTCTGACTGAACCATTTTCTGGACGGGACAGGCGAGCGCAACCTTGAAATGATCGAAACCCTGTGTCTGCCGATAATAGATGGCACGCGGCTCGAACAAGCTAGCCCAGGCCATGCGAATGTGAACAATAAGCGATGCGTCACCCTTTACGTTTAAGTAGGTTTCCTGCTGGCCCGCAAAACTCGCAGAGGGCAAATCTTCGGCTGTGGCGCTGCTTCGGACCGCAACCCAAGGATCTCGCCCCAGCTTGTCGTAGGCCTCAAACACCTCACTCTCTATGTCTTTCGGGAATGGTGCTTTGGTGATGACAGCCTGCACGTCGTGAGCAGCGCGATTTAGGGCGTCGGCGTTTTCGACGTCCAAGCCTTCGAGAATTTTGCGGATCTTGTCTTCAAGGTGGTTTACTTCGATGTGGTGACGGTAGGCCTCGGCGTTGACGACAAATCCGGGGGGGACGGGAAAACCGGCCTGGGTCATTTCGCCAAGGTTCGCGCCCTTGCCCCCGACTATAGCTACATCTTCTTTATCGATTTCATGAAACCAGAGAATGTATTTTGGGCGGGCAGGCATATATCCATAGTAGCTGGTTGGGGGGGATGTGTAAAGTCAATGAGCGGTAACTTGCAACAACTCGTGATGAAGAGATTTCGTTCTGGCAGCCACCGGATGATAGATATACTCCCCATCAGCTATAAACTGTTTAAGCATCGCACCCGCATCAAATGGAGTTCCCTTTGTGTCGGTTACGACCCCTCCCGCCTTTTGCACCAGTGTGGCAGCAAACATCTCGTAGAGCTTTTCTCCCCCTACGGGATCGAGGTAGGCGTCGATCTGGCCGGTTGCAAGTTTCAGCCAATAAATGTGCCCACTGCTTACCACGAGTCTGCCGATTTTTTGCAAGAGCGGGAAATATGTAGCCATACCGATTCGCTCTTGTCTGTTTTCCAGGGTCATGACAACCCAGGCGTCATTGATTGAGGCTGCCGTTTTGCTTTTTGGCGCAATTGACGCACCATTTTGAGCCAGATATGTAGAGAATCCTTGCTCGTCGGCAAGGCCAACGAGGCCGGTTTGGTAATCGAGGACGAGAGAAGCGACCCAGGAATAATCAGCCTTAAATACCGAAATGCCCATGGCAGCTTCGCGGAACGTGCGGCTAGCGAGCGAGCTATTGCAGAAGGGATCGTAGACACAAATGTAGTCATAGGTTTCGACTGTTGAGAACCAGCCGGATTCTTCGGAGAAAATACGCATAGAATGTGAAGATAATTTGTCCTTTATCAGCTTGTCGAGTTTTACATCGAAGCTAAATTGCACATTATCACCGGCTTTTACTTTAATAACGGTCTCCAGTGATTGTTGGAATTCTGCCTGGTTAGCGAGTGCTGGATTCATGTAGGTAAAGCAGTCGTGCGCGAGCGAAAGAAGTAAATCTTTCATTTTGCCATCTCAGACTTGAACCAGTCGACTGTCGGGATGGGGGCAGGGTCTAGCTTGTAGAGCATGGCCAGGTAGAAGTTGAAGAACGCTCCAAGCGTGATTATCTCAAAGACTTGTTCGAGTGGGGTAGATGCTGTTGCCTGGATTACTTCTGCTTGGAACCCAGACTTCTCAATGGCTGTTTTTGTGAGCTCTACTCGGCGCGTTACTCGCGGGTTGTAGAGGTACGAATTGTAGAGGAAAAAGATAATATCTTCTTTGAGCTTACTCGGGTTTTTGAGTGCTTCTAGATAGTGATGATTGAACTCGGGGAGGTGCCACTCGGCTGTCAGTACCTTGGCGTTTTCGTTGAGCTGGTTGTTGGTCACGTGGGCTGCGCCGACCAAATGCTCCGCTGCAGTCAGAGTAATTTGTTTGTCATAGGCCTGATATGCGAGGTATTTAGCGGTGTTGTTTTCCACAGCTTCCGGCGTCAAATGTTTTACCATCGCTCGGAGGCGATCGACGAGGGTGTCGATATCATCTTGCGCAACGTTTATGAGGCCCATCTTGGTAAACATGGCGAGCTGTCCGGCTATCGCGTAGCCAATAGCCATGCGCGGCTGGCCGGATGGGTTATGCACCGGATCTATGATGTACGCGGGCCACCCATGTTTGAGTGCCATCTGCTCTAGTTCGCCCCCGGACGCGATGACGGCGACTTTGGCCCCAACACGTGCTGCCTGCTCCCCTGCTGCCAATGTCTCTTCGGTAGACCCGGAGTAGCTTGACAGGAGTACAAGCGAATCTTTGTCGACGTAGCCGGGAAGCGCATAGTGGGAGTAGACCTCGAACGGCAGCGTGAGCTCGTCCTTGAATAGACGTTTAATGACCCAGGAGCCGAGTGCTGAACCACCCATGCCAGCGACAACCACATTTTTGGCAAGTGGGTAGGTGTCGGGGAAGGTAAGTTCGGAGGCTTTGGTCCACGCGTCCGCGATCTGGTCTGGGAGCGACTCGACGCTGCCCAGGACGTTACTCGTATCGAGCTTTTTTATTTCTTCACGTGAGTCGAGGATGGAAGTCATACCTTATATTACCATTCATTTTAGTAAAAATTTACACCGTCTCTGCTATTTTATATTTTGTGATGAGTTCCATGCCACGTTTGAGCAGTTCCTTCGCCACGTCCTCCTTGTCGCTTTCGGTAAAAATTCGGAACTCAGGAGCGTTTGCAGACGAACGGAAGAGAATCCATGTTGTAGAGTTTACCCATATTTTTAACCCATCTAATTCTTCAAACTTACTACCAGAAAATTGTTCCTTGGCCTTTTTGATGATCTCTGCTTTTTTTTCTGGATCGTAATCAATTTTGTCACGTTCAATATAAAATCTGGGCAGCTCATGCATCAATTCTGAAGCTGTTTTGTTTTTTAGTTGTAGGAGGTCTAAAAATTCGATCATGGACCTCCCACCGTCTCGACTGTACATATCTGAGAAAATCCCCCCTCCGTTTGCTTCAAAGCCAAATCTTGCTTTAACTTCTTTCATTTTTCCAACGACGTATGGTGAGCCTACTTTTGTACGATATACAGGTTTACCGAGGTGGTCCACAACCTGTGATGTATTTATGGGAGTTACTATCGAGTCTGTGTCATAGTGTTTCGCAATAAGTGCACCAGAGTAGTCGCCTGGAATAAATTCTGCATTTTCGTCTATAAATATAATGCGATCTCCGTCTGAATCAAACCCGATTCCAAGATCTGCCTTTTCCGCCTTAACTCGCTTTTGCAATTCAATAAAGTCACCACTTACCTCAGTATCTCTGGATAGCAGAGTATCATTGGTGTTTGTATACATTGTTATTACATTGTGACCAAGTTTTCGAAGAATCTCTGGCGCAATTATCGACTGTGCGCCGTTCCCGGCATCAACCACTATTTTGAGTTGACGGTTTGTTGGTTCCGCTTTAGCCAATATATAAGATATGTAATCCTTGCTGTGATTACCAGCTGCGATGAGATTAGCTTTGTTGCTAGGGGCTTCTTTATATGAAAATAAATTTTTTTGCTGGTTGTATATCGTTTGGATTTCTCGTTCATGCTCTTTAAGAATTTCATCATCAAAAGCGAAGAATTTAAGCCCATTCAAATGCGCCTTAATGTGGCTCCCTGTTACCATAATGCTTCCGACTATATCTTTATCTGCTCTTAAAACCCAATTTACGGCTGGGATTGGAATGATGCCTTCATCTAGTACGGAAAATTTCTCAGCAAGCACGCCTTGGATAAATGCTGATTTAATACGTGGGCTGGACTCACGTGGGTCCATACCAACTGCGACTGCCCCATGGAGATTGTGTTTTTTTAGAAACAGCGCGAAAGATCTCCCTAGATCAAAACAGAGTTGATTCGTAAAAAAAGATGCGGCATCGCCTCTAATGCCACTAGACCCAAAAAGCTGACTATCCGACATGTATCCCTTTCTATCCTTTACTGGTTTTGCTTGTATTCGGTGTAGAGACGGAATGCGTAATTTTCGATGTCTTTGTAGAAGTCGTCGTGGATATATTGTTTGTGGAGCGGTGTACGATCTCCTTCGTAGGCTGAGAATGCCTGGGCGTATGTAATACATTCCCATTGGTCTCGGCCATAGCTGTAGGCTTTGTTGACGGCGTCCGTTCCTGACGGTCGCACTTCCAAACATTTGTCCGCAAAGAGGAAATAAGTTCCGTCACCGACAAATTTTGTATCCCGCAGGTCATCGAAGCTAAGCTCGGGAAAACACTCTGTGAGGATTTCTTTTACTTGCTTGAGCGTAATCAGGTTGTCACGATATCCTATGGCGAGAGAGAGAAAGTAGGAGTTATTCTTACTTTTTACCTCCATGCCTTTTTTCTTGGCTTTTAGTAGTGTCGCAATATCGGGTTCACTTTCGTTGTAGTATTTTTGGTCTATACGAATCTCGTAGCGGGAGGTAATGTTGTTTTCGTCGAATACTTTTACTAAGTAATCTGTCATGGTCAGATTCTGCGATTCGAGCCAAGCGGACATGGCAGCGGTTATAACCACCGCCTCACCTGCGCTTTTTTCTCGCATCGAGATGGCCGTGCGGCCACCAAGACTGGAAATAAGTTCTGCAGGTCCAAATATCTCGCCGCCACTTTCTTCTCCCGCAAAGAGTAGCCGGGGATTCCTCCCAAGATTGTGGTTTTCACCGAACACATCTTTTAGGTAGACATCTTGGTCAGGATTGTCGTGCATCTTGCGCTCCACCTGTTGCATGGAATCTGCGAGCTCCTTGAACCCAACTGGTGTGTTGTTTACCGGTATCTTGTGTGCTGCTGCCCATTCGTCCCAACTACGCTGAGAGGCTGTCGTTTTCATAAGTAGCCAGTCGTATTTCTCCCAGAGGCCTGCCTCTTTTAATGCTCGATATTGGAAATCTATTGTTAGGAGAAATGACTGATTTGGTGTAAATATGACAAGTATGCGACCAGGATCGAGCTCGCCAAAAACAAGTCCCAGCTTTTCAAGCTTTTCTTTGTTTGCGGTACTGTCGATGTATGCCGTTACCAGCCTATCCGCATCCGGGTCGGTCATGAGCAGCACGGTGCCAAGTGGGTAGTCTTTTAATAGCTCGGCGTAATGTGCGGTATCCACCACGGGAACCCGTATAGTCTTTGTTTTTGTGTCTGCCTTCATGATGGTTGTGTCGCAGCTCCAGTCGAAAAATTTGTTGTTTTGGTCAATTACTTTCCCTATAGCGTGAAAGAATGGGTCTGTCTCTCTGTGTAGAAAATCGAAGTGATCGCCAATTCCGAGACCTCTCAGCACTGGTTGGAGAGTTTGGTACATGCTCCCACCCATGCATTCAACCAATATCTTTCGTTTTGCCTCGAGAATATTGTTTAGATTGGTCTCTGTCGCGACACCGTCACGAAGGTACTTTACATAGAGGTCGGTGCCATTTTTTATCGAGTTAAGAAACGTTGTATCTATATTTGCATCTGTGGTGGAAGCAAAGTTGATAGTATACTCACCTTTTTCTCGCACTTCTTTAAGTATTTGACGGACTTTTTCAACAAAAAGCATCGATTCGTCGGGAATGTATTGACTGCCTTGGGTGTTGAGGTCTTTTGTCGCAATTTTTTTGCTGATGGCGTGACTACTCGTCACGTATTCACCACCATAGAGGTCGTACATAAAGATGAGAAACGATATGAGAAATATGGGAATGGGCATGTAGTCTTTGGTGACATATGTCTTGATCCCATACGCTGCCTGCAGGCGTGCAATGAGTTCAACATATTGTGCGGAGTTGTAGCGAACTTCGCTGGCCGAAATTTTTGCTTTATCACCTGGAATATCCTTTGCGACGAGGATTTTCCCCATGGTCGCTAGCATGACGCCAACAAGATTCAGTGGATAGCGTGTATCCCATGGATACAGTGGATTTTGTAATCCTCGTATTCCCGCGGTACTAACTTTTGCTTCCTTTTCGTAATTGATAAACCAATCATCTATTCCGAGTGCGTCCTTACTCAAATCGAATTTTTCTAGATGCTCTTGCTTCAGGGTGAAGGTGAATGCTTCGCTATTGTTTAGGTCGATGAGTGGCGAGCGTTTGATTTGTTCGGGAGTGTCATTTTCGACAGAGCTGAGCAACGCTCGTTCTAAATCATTTTTTGGAACTGGCTTTGTAAAGCGCATAGGGATTTAGCCTAGTACATCGAGTAACAAGATGTCAAGGTGGTCA
The DNA here is from genome assembly GCA_021788365.1 of bacterium. Lineage (GTDB taxonomy): Bacteria > Patescibacteriota > Microgenomatia > UBA1400 > UBA12108 > JAJYKS01. The sequence continues at coordinate 58,145 of JAJYKS010000002.1, read as the reverse complement.
TAGTAGGATAGCTTGGTTGTACCTGTTTTTACGGCGAAGTCGATGGCAAGTAGTTTGTCGTGAAAATCAAGCAATTTTGCTTCGTCCCATTTCCCTGCCTGTCCTCTTAATTTTGCAAGTTGCCAGGGAGCAAGTTTGACCGACTTCCCCGATTTGGCGAGCAGGAGGTTAGCTACCGTTCGAGCTGCAAGGGTAAAGACGAGAAGGTCATTGGTGATCGGTTCCAGCTCGTGGAGGAGCGTCAGAGCGCGATTGGTATTAGCTGGAATGAGCGTATCGAGGAAGGTAAAAAGCAGGGACGGAGCTTTGGATAGAGAAACCTTGGCTTCATGCGGCACTCCGGTTTTGGGTATGAGTTTCCCCTCCCACAAAAAGATATTCTTTGCTCCGGTGTAACCATTTAGTATACCTAGGCAACGATCTTTTTCCTTTGACTTTATACGTGATAGCAGTCCTTCGATTGCCACACTTTCCGACGAGAAAAGATTCTCGGTTGCAAGAGTACTTTCCAGGTCTTTGGCGGCCAACTTATCGCCTGCGAGGTGTCGTACTTCGACGCCGCGCTCTCGCTCTTTGGAAAGCGCGTCGGTGAACGCGTTGCGGGAGTCTCTGGTGTTGTCGCCATGGAAGAGGTATATAGTCATATAGCTTGCATCTCTAGTTGGCGATAAGTTTCGTGCCAATTGTAATCTTGTGGGCGGCGGCGTAGCCGGCGTTTACTTCAAGTACGGTGTTTACCGGAGTATGCGGCGAGTACGTGGGGAGATCCGCGTTTGTCGAGACTGGTACGTTTGGGGTAATATCGACGACAACGTCGTTGTCTATCCAGACCATATCGAGTGGGAAGTGCATGTTTTTCATCCAGAAAAGTGGTATGTGCTCGTAGGGGAAACGAAAGAGCATGCCGGCGTCTGCCGCAAGGGAGGTGCGATCTGAGAGCCCTTGCTCCCACTGGCTCGGCGTTGTGGCGACTTCAACAGATATGGTGTTACCTGCAAGCGATATCGTTTGGACTTCGGGCAATCCAAAGAGGAAGCGAAAAATGTTTTCTACTTTCAGGAGTGCACGTGAGGCCTTAAAGAACGGTGTTATCCAGCTATTTTGTACTTCGGTGTTGGCGGTTAGTGGCGTTGGAGCGGGGGCCGTATTTATATGCGGCGAGCCTGCTGACTTTGCGAGACCGAGGATGTCGTTCCCTGACTCGCTCCACGAGCCGTCTGTTTTAACGAGTGACAACTTGGAGAATTGGTCACCGCCAGATAACACAAACGGCGTTACGGCGACAACGTTTTTGTCGTTGTTCCAGATTTTCCATGCGCTTGCCCAATACGAGGCGAGTCGCGTACCGGTGACGGCGGTTTGGTCCCACCCGGTTTCTGTGATAAAAATGGGTTTGTCGGCCAGGTTTAGTCTTGCCATTTCGGTTTTGTATGAGGTAACTCCGGGGTACGCACCAATGCGTGGGGGTGCGGCAAAGCCTGGATTGGGATACGCGTGCGAGGCCCAACCGTCGAAATACGTCCATACATAGGGATCAGCAACCGACATTTCCTGCAAATAGCGGGCTGCAGACATGGATGAGGTAGAATTGGGCAAGGCATCATCGAGCGCGGGACCGAGGAGAAAAAAATCTTTGTTTCGCTCCTTGAAAATCTTTGCGGCATTTTCGACGATCGCTGTATAGGTACTTGGGTCGACCGTGCCGCCCCATTCCGCTGCGCTATTTACCTCGTTAAATAGGACAATGTAGCGGTTTTCTACCGGCCAGGAGAGACTACTTAGAAAATTGGCAAAGTCGACTAGGTCAGTATCTTCTCCTTGTGCCCAGGTGCCACCCTGTGGAATGGTAGTAATACGTACAATGGGTATGAGGTGCAGCCTACGGCAATCGTCCATAAACTTTTGCCATTTTACTTTGTCGCGGTCGGATGGCTGGATGGGTATGGTGACATAGCCCCAGTCCCCACTGTTCGTGTTTACGAGGCTCGCGGCTTTCTCAACTTCTGAGGGGGCGAGGATATGGACCCCTACCTTATTATTTGGCACGCTTCGAGGGTCGTAAAAAGCAAGGGCGGAGGACGCGGTAAAAAAATAGATGCTCGATGCTAGGAGTATGGCGAGAAGTTTCATTCTTTTTTTAATCCCAGGTGGTCGTACGCTTTGTCGGTGACAATACGTCCTTGCGGTGTACGGGCGAGGAGGCCGAGTTGCATGAGGAATGGCTCGTATACCTCTTCTATAGTGCCGGTGTCTTCGGATAGTGCGCTTGCCAATGTGCTCACTCCAACGGGGCCGCCCCGGTGGTTCTTAATAATGAGTCGCAGCAGGTCGCGGTCCGCGGCATCGAGACCTAAGCTGTCAATTTCCAGTAATTCGACTGTTTCACGAACGGCCGCGCTGGTGAGCAGACCTTGGTGGTGCAGTTCGGCGGTATCGCGTGCGCGGCGTAGAAGTCGGTTGGCTATACGTGGTGTTCCACGTGAGCGAACGGCGAGCTCGCGCACACCAGCGGCTTCTACTTGAATGCCAAGGATAGCGGCAGAGCGTGCGATGACGCGCTCTAGGTCGTCTGGCGCATAGTACTCGAGTTTTCCGATGATGCCGAAACGGCTTCGCAAGGGGCCGGATAGCGCGCCGTATCTCGTCGTCGCGCCTATCAGCGTAAATGGTTTAAGCTCCACACTCACCGTGCGAGCGGCCGGGCCTTTTCCCAAAATAAGGTCGAGACGACCATCTTCCATGCCCGAGTACAACGTCTCTTCCACCGTTTTTGGTAGTCGATGTATCTCGTCGACAAAAAGTACGTCCCCCTCTTCAAGGTTGGTGAGAAGCGCGGCGAGATCACCAGCACGAGAGACTGCAGGACCGGTTGTTACGTGGATAGCTCCTCCCTGCTCGGTTGCAACTATGTGTGCGAGTGTTGTTTTGCCAAGGCCAGGGGGGCCGTAGAGCAAAATGTGGTCAACGGGTTCGCGCCGCTTACCGGCAGCCCCTAGGGCGAGCGTTAGCGATTTCTTGAGCCGTGGTTGTCCGATAAAGTCTGCAAGCGAGTGTGGGCGAAGCGTTTCCTCGGCTTTTATCTCTTCCGGAGTAACGTGTGGTGCGAGGACTACGGTGGGGGTCATGTGCGCCTTCCCAAGGCCTGCAGGACTTTTGCGAGCGCTTCACTTTCGGATAAGTCGGTTATATTTATCGTTGCCAGCACTCTATCGATTTCGGCTCGGGTAAACTTGAGCTCGCCAAGTGCGTCGTACAGGAACGCATTGGCGGTGGTTGTCGCGTCTACTAGTATTTTTCCTAGTTCAAGCACAATTTTTTGTGCAGTTTTTTTACCGAGACCTTTGACACTCCCCAGAAAGGCGAGATCTCCAGAGGTTATCGCTTGTTTTATTTGTGCGGCCGATCCGGCATCCAATATACGACCAGCCATTTTTGGGCCGACACCATTTACACCCAAGAGCTCGATAAGTAGCGCACGCCCCTCGGCAGATTGGCAGCCTACCAAGCGAGGTATGCTCTGATTCTCAAGGTACTCATAGGTCCACACCACTACTTCGTCTCCCACGCTTTTGCGGCCGAGCCACGCACCGATTACCTCGTGTCCCGTGGCGCCGGTTGCGACAATGGCACCGTCTTTGGTGTGAGTGAGAATGTGACCTTTTAGATACGCTAGCATACGTGCCTCTATTATACCGACTGCCGCGCGTGAGCAGTCAAGGCTATGGCGAGTGCATCGGTTGTGTCGTCTATGATGTGAGTCGTATTTAGGCGAAGTAGCAGACTCACCATGCGCTCGACTTCACTTTTACCTGCTCTCCCCGTCCCGGCAACGGTTGCTTTGATGGTGTTTGGGGCATATTCCTCTAGTGTTAGGCCACGAGCGGCAAGTACCTCTATGATCACTCCCCGTGCTTCGGCGACGGAAATGGCTGTTTTGGCGTTTTTCTTGAATAGCAATGTTTCTAAACTGGCCGCTGTCGGTTGGTACGTGTCGAGGATACTCCCAAGCTCGCGACGTATTTTTTGGAGGTACATAGCTTTTTCTGTGTGAGGTGGCGACTCTAGGCAGCCATAGGCGACGACGACGGGATCGCGTCGGGGGCCCTCAATGATGCCCCATCCTACACGGTGCGTGCCGGGGTCTATACCGAGTATGCGAGTCATGCATCCACTATACGAAGTTACCGAAGAAAAGGCAAATGGTTCGACAAGCTCACCATAAGTTAACCTTGGGCGTGGCGGGGCTTGTTACCCTTTTGGGCGGCCTTGATTTCGAGATAGGCGCGGCGCAAACTGGCCTCGGCGAGCGCAAACTCGGTTTCGCGCTTTTTATCACGGAGCGTTTCCTCGGCTTCTTTTTTAGCCTGCTGTACCTTGGCTAGATCTATGTCGGCAGCACGTACTGCGGCGTCGGCTAAAACGGAGACACCACCCTCTGCGCCTACCTCTAGAAACCCACCAAAAATCGCAACCACTTCGGTCTTGCCGTCGCGATCTATAAAGTGCAGGAGCCCCTCCGAAAGACGGGTCAGGAGCGGGATGTGGTTGGGTAGTACCGTAATTTCGCCGGTGACGGTCTCGACGGTCACCTGCCGTACCTCGGCGGTTATGAGCCGCTTTTCCTGGGTCACTATGTCGAGTTTTAGTAATTTATACGCCATACTTACTTGTTTTTTTCGTAGTCAGCCACCACTTCGGCCATGTCGCCTTTCATATAGAAGAATTGTTCCGGGATACTATCCATTTCTCCCTTTAGGATTTGGTCAAAGCCTTTAAGCGTATCCTGGATCTTTACGTAGCGACCTGGTATAGAGGTAAACTGTTCTGCGACGTAGAACGGTTGTGTTAAGAATTTCTGGATCTTTCGTGCACGTGCCACGGTCGTCTTGTCCTCGTCTGAGAGCTCGTCGATGCCAAGGATAGCAATAATATCTTGCAAGTCTTTGTACCGCTGGAGCACTTTCTGGATGCCACGGGCTATACGATAATGGTCTTCGCCGACCACGTCTGGCGAAAGCATTTTTGAGGTACTGACCAAGGGGTCTACGGCGGGATAGAGACCCTGCTCGACCAGCGCGCGTTCCAAGGCAATCGTCGAGTCTAGGTGTGAGAAGGTCGTAGCCGGTGCTGGGTCGGTGTAGTCATCTGCGGGGACGTACACTGCCTGAAATGAGGTAATACTCCCCTTCTTGGTAGAAGTTATCCGCTCTTGCAGCGCGGCCATCTCGGTAGCCAAGTTGGGTTGGTATCCTACTGCGGACGGGATGCGTCCGAGGAGTGCCGAGACTTCACCACCAGCCTGACTAAAACGGAAGATGTTGTCTATAAACATAAGCACGTCTTCACCTTTGACGTCTCGGAAGTATTCGGCAAATGTGAGGCCAGTGAGGGCTACTCGCAGACGTGCTCCCGGTGGCTCGTTCATTTGGCCAAAAACCATGGTGGTATTTTTTAGAACACCGCTATCTTTCATCTCGTGATACAAGTCATTTCCCTCACGGGTACGCTCGCCCACACCAGCAAAGACGGAGTGACCGGAATGCTCCTCGGCGATGTTTCTGATGAGCTCTTGCATGATAACCGTTTTGCCGGTACCAGCGCCGCCGAAAGCAGCTACTTTGCCACCACGGGCAAAGGGGGCAATAAGGTCAATAACTTTGATGCCGGTTTCGAGGATCGAGGGGACTGGTGACTGTTCGACTAATAACGGGGCTGCTTTGTGGATGGGTTCGTAGCGCTTGGCTTTTACCTCGCCTTTGTTGTCGATGGGGTCGCCAAGGACGTTAAAAATACGACCCAAGGTTTCTGGTCCGACGGGGACGGTGATGGGTGCGCCGGTGTCCACTACTTCCATACCACGCTTCAAGCCATTGGTGGTACCCATGGCGACGGCACGGACGGTGTTGCCGCCTACAATAGAGGCAACCTCCAGTACTGTTTTTGTCCCGTCCTTGTCATATACCTCAAGTGCAGAGTAGATCTCTGGGACCTTATCGTCAAAATGAACGTCGACAACGACTGAGACGATTTGTACGATGTGACCGATATTTTTTTTACTTATGTTGTTTGGCATAGATCTCCTTCTTTTATTATATTATTCGTTTAGCGCCATGCGGGCGGTGGTCACGTCCAATAGCTCCGTGGTGACGGCGCTTTGTCGAGCCTGGTTGTAATCGAGTGTCAAGTCTGAGATGAGGTCACGCGCGTTGTCCGAGGCGTTTTTCATTGCGATCATGCGCGCGGAATGCTCGGAGGCGCGGGCCTCGAGAAGCGTTTGATATACCGTCATTTCTACTTGGTATGGGAGGAGTGTGTCAATCAATGTTTTTGCGTCTGGCTCCACCTTGTACTCGGAGGGGATAGCCGCCTCGTCTTTGGGACGAGTCACCGGGAGGAGTTTGGTTACTGTCACCTGGTTTTGCAAGGTGGAAATAAACTTGGGGTATACAAGGTAAATAGCGTCATACGTGCCAGCCATAAAGCTGTCCATGGCGTACCGGGAAATGCTGCGTGTTTCCTCAAACGTAATGGTCTCGCCAAGCGTGTCAAAGCGGGCTGCGAGCTCTATGTCTTTTCCTGGAACAACGTATTTTGCCTTCTTACCAATTGTCGCTACCGAGATCTTTACACCCCGGTGCTCGTCGGCGAAGACCGAAAGGCCGCGGTGAATGTTGACGTTTAGGGCGCCGCAGAGCCCTTTGTTGGTACTTACCATAAGGAGGAGGATGTGATGTTCGGGTACCACTTGTGTTAGTGCGTGCCGGCCGGCGTGTTCTTCGGAGGAGACACGAGCCATGATGTCGTACAGCTTGGCGGTAAAGGGGCGAGTGGCAAGCGCCATATCTTGAGCTTTGCGCATTTTGCTGGCCGAAACCATCTCCATGGCTTTGGTGATCTGCGAGATGTTCTTGGCGGACTTTATGCGGCGCCTAATGCCAATAAGATTACTCATACGAACTTACTCTTCACTACTTATGTGTAAGTGAGTGGTTTGTTTACTGACCGTGTCGGCAACCTTTTTCATCTTGGTCAAAAGCTCGTCGGAAAGCGTTCCTTCCTTGTGAATTGCTTCAACGACCGCCTTCCCCTCCTTGGAGTCGAGATGCGAGAGAACAGCTTTTTTCCATTCTGCCATATTCTTGAGATCGACTTCGGCAGCATAGCCTTCAGTTGTCGCCCAGATGAGGAAAACTTGTTTGGCAACGTCCATGGGTTCGTCCCAACCCTGTTTTAGGATTTCGGAGACGCGAGCGCCTTTGTCGAGTTGCGCTTTGGTTTTTGCGTCCAAGTCGGAAGCAAACTGGGCAAAGGCTGCGAGTTCCCGATATTGAGCAAGGTCAAGTCGCAGGCGACCGGCGACCTTTTTCATGGCTTTGATCTGGGCGTCACCACCGACACGTGAGACCGAGAGGCCGACGTTGACAGCGGGCTTGAAACCGGAGTTGAAGAGGTCACTCTCGAGATAAATCTGGCCATCGGTGATACTGATAACGTTGGTGGGAATGTAGGCAGAGACGTCGCCAGCCTGCGTTTCGATTATGGGAAGCGCTGTCAAAGAGCCGCCGCCGTAGTCTTTGTTGAGGCGACAGGCGCGTTCCAGGAGACGAGAATGGAGATAGAAGACGTCGCCGGGATACGCCTCGCGACCAGATGGGCGCCGGAGAAGTAGCGAAATCTCGCGGTAGGCCCAGGCATGCTTACTAAGGTCATCGTAGATAATGAGGGCGTCTTCGCCGTGATGGGCATAGTACTCGCCCAACGCTGCGCCCGTGTAGGGAGCCAAGAATTGCATGGAGGCGGGGTCAGAGGCGGTAGCGGCCACGATGGTTGTGTACTCCATGGCGCCAAAACGCTCAAGTGTGCTTTGTAGCTGCGCGACGAACGCCCGCTTTTGGCCGATCGTGACGTAGATACAGTGCATGTGTTCTTTTTTTTGATTGATGATGGTGGTTATTGCCACTGAGCTTTTGCCAATACCGCGATCGCCGATTATGAGCTCTCGCTGGCCCCGACCAACTGGGATCATGGCGTCTATTGCGACAATGCCTGTCTGGACCGGCTGAGAGACTCTTTGGCGGGTGATGACGCCTGAGGCAACGCGCTCTACCGGGTACACATCGGCGGCTTTGGGAGCGGCTTTGCCGTCTACTGGTATACCGATAGCGTTGACTACACGACCCTCGAATGCGGGGCCGACGGGGACGGAGAGGATGCGGCCCGTGCATGCGACCGAGTCACCCTCGTTTAGCTTGGTATAGTCGCCAAGCATGACGACGCCGACTGTGTCGGCATTCAGGGAGAGTGCGAGGCCATAGACGCCTCCCTTGAATTCGACAATTTCGTTCATCATAACGTCTCCCAATCCGGAGACTGTCGCGACGCCGTCGCCTAGTGATAGGATGGTGCCAACGTTCTTTTTAGTCGAGCCAACGGTGAGACCCTCTAGGCGTTTTAGGAGTTCGGTTTCGATGTCTTTTGCTACAATGGGTTTCACTGTTTTCATACTGTATCCTTTACCATTATTTTGCTAATTCGCTCGACAGTGCTTCCAGACGGCCGCGTGTTGAGGCATCTATAAACGTGTCGCCCATTTGTAGAGTAAAGCCGGCGACGAGCGAAGGATCGACGACGTTTTCGATGGGATATGTACCACCCATAGTTCGCATAACGTAGGTCTCGAGGTCTTTCAGCTCCGGCGCACTCAGCTTGTAGGCCGAGGTGACGGTAACCCGAGTACCCGCCCGTGCGGCGCGGGCTGCACCTTCCAAGGACTTGACTACTTCTGGCAAAAGAGAAAGTTCTCCCCGTGCACGAAGATAGCTGACGATCGTCTCCGCGAGGCGTTTGGCGCTGGTCATATTACTTTAGCCTCGCAAGTTCTTTTTTCGTAATAGCCTTGACCTCTGTTGCGGGAAGCGACTCGGCCAACACGGTCTTTGTGGTTGCAACAACCATTGTCACAACACGGCGTTTCATGGCAAGTTCTTCTTCATGAAGCGCGTCCATAAACGCTGCCTGCTGTTTTTCTACCTCTTTGGCGGAGGCAGCCTTGGCTTCGGCGACTATTTCTGCGGCCATCTTCTTGGCGTCTTCTCGGGCTTCCGCCATAACCGCTGCGGCTTTTTTCGTAGCCTCGGCGAGCTTGGCTGCTTTCTTTTCCTCTATTTCTGCTTGCATCTTCAGACTTTTCTCGGCTGCGGAGGCCGCCTCGGCAACGCGATCGGCGCGAGCATCCAAGATCTTCAAGATTGGCTTGAAAAGAAACTTTGCCAGCACAAAAAATAGGATGCCAAAGTTTAGTACCTGCAAGAGTATTTGTGTGAGCTCTATTTGCATAAGACGCTCTCCTTTATACGAACTTGAGGATAAGTGCGACCACCAACGAGTAAATGGCGATAGCTTCGGCAAAAGCAAACCCTAGAACCAAGTTGTTCTGGATCTTGCTGGTTGCCTCGGGGTTCCTGCCAATTGCTTCCATGGCTTTGCTGCCGATAAGGCCGATTGCGAGTGCGGGCCCCATACCACCGACGGCAATGGTCCAGCCTACTATTGAGTTTCCTGCAGATATGTCTGCCATATGTACTCCTTTTTAGATCTAGGCCCTCTCGGGCTCTAGATTCTAGTAATAATTATTCGTGGTGCTCATCTCCGTGGCCAATTGTAGCCATGTTGATAAATACCGTTGACAGCATCATAAATACGAGCGCCTGGATAAAGCCGACAAAGATTTCTAGACCAATAAACGGTGTGGGACCGAATACGGGCACCAAGAATCCCATGACAAGCAGCAAAATCTCGCCTGCAATGATGTTGCCAAAGAGACGGAAGGCGAAGGAAATAACCTTGGCGACATCGGAGATAATTTCGAGTATGCCGACAAAGAAGTTGATGGGTGAGGAGAAGTCAAAAAATTTCTTGAAATAGCGGACACCGAGGAATTTGACACCATAGACCTGCACCATAACCATGCTAACGAGGCCAAGTGCGAGTGTGGTATTTATGTCAGCTGTTGGTGCGCGGAAGAACGGGATAAACTCTTTTGTGCCATCCACGAGCTCTGTCATACCTATGGTACCTGCTCCAGGGATGAGGCCGGACCAATTAGAGAAGATAATATAGATGAAGAATGTAGCGATCAGGGGGAAAAATGTCTTTGCTTTGAGTGCTCCGGTCATGCTCTCCACTACGCCGTAGAGGCCTTCTATGACAAACTCTATAAAGGATTGCATGCGACCTGGCCGGCCTTTGTAGGTAATGGTGCGATAAAACATGAGGACAAGAATTATAAGGAGAGCGGTGACAAACCAGGAGGTCAACATGGAGTTGGTAATAGTGACCCCAGCGACATGCGCCAGCGGTTCGGCTGAGATACTTATGTGTAAAGATGACATACGGGTCTTTATAGTACCAGGCAAGTCAGTTTCCGTCAATAATTTTGGACAGTTTCCTGGCCTATCTGTTTTTATTATGCACACAAAGTTCTCTTTCACGCAAGTACGGATAACTCAGACTATTTTTGGACATAGAACTATCTTATTTGTCGTAGTATTATGCGTTGTGAACAGTACAACTCAGGTAAAAAAAGTATCAGATAATTCCGCGGCTGAGGTGGCAAAGGCATGGGAAAGTATCCTCGAGCGCGGGATCTGGGCGTATTTTATCCTCTCGACTATTGCGATCGTGGTCCTTTTGGAGACTATTTTCCTCAATCACGGATGCGCGCTGCAATAGCATCCCCGCGAGTTTATTTGCCGATTTATCCCGTTCTTTCGAGCTAATTGAAGCATTAGAGGACGAAAATTCCGATTATGTGACCTCATTGGGATTCGAACCCAAGTTAGCGGGATGAAAACCCGCTGTCCTAGACCAGGCTAGACGATGAGGCCAGTAGGATACACACGGTGGGCCCACTGGGATTCGGACCCAGGTTACTCCCGCGTGAGCGGGATGCTCTAACCCATTGAGAGTTAGGCCCAATTTTATTACCGTGGGCCCACTGGGATTCGGACCCAGGACACCCTGCTTAAAAGGCAGGTGCTCTAACCAGCTGAGCTATAGGCCCCCACTAACTCTCGAATCTTTTGTTTATTCTTTAGCGATTTAAGATAGAGTTCTCTCCTAAATGCTTCTGATCGTGTATTATACAGCTCTTTGTATACGAGTGACCAGCTCCCACTTTTTGTGTACTTACTACGGTGAGAGTGGTGTCGTTTTAATCTGTCGGCTAGATTTGCTGTTTGCCCAATGTAATATCGATCTTTTGAGGAATCGTGAAGGATGTACAGACAATATTTCATTTGACAGGACACTCCCGACTTGTCGGGACGCTCTAACCTCAGCCATAGGCTGATTGGCCTTTGGCCAAAGCTGAGCTATAGGCCCCACTAGTTGGTTATTTTAGCATGAAATATGGCAATAGAGGAGCTTATTCTTTATTCCTAGTCGCGTCCGAAGTGTGTCTCGTCCCAGGCCGTCAAGGCGACATTTACTGCTTCAATCGTCTGCGCGTCTACTCTCGAATATTTTTCAAGCTCATTGTCGAGCTTCAACCCCCAATCAGTAACAGACAACTCATCTAGCGGCTGTGTCGATTCTCGCACAAATGTATCAGCTACTATGTTAGCTACGTCTGGACCTCCAGCCGTATCGACGAGCGATATAAAGGCTTCCGCAGCAAGATCTTGGAGGGCAACCTCTACTAATTCTGCAATTCCCTTGTGTTCGTTGTAAAACTCAGTAGTCACGGCTCGTATTTTACCGATTAAGCCGTTTTGGCTTCGTGGACTTTGGTGGCGTTCTTGCCGATGCGATCGCGGAGGTAGTAGAGCTTTGCACGACGGACAAAGCCAGTTTTCTTGACCTCGACTTTGTCAACGACGGGAGCCTTTAGGGGGAAAATCTTCTCAACACCGATACCTCCCGTTGCAATCTTGCGGACGGTGAAGCTGGGCTCGCCATTTTTGGAGATGGCGATGACGACACCCTCAAACACCTGGATACGGGATTTCTCCCCTTCCTTGATGCTCTGGTGAACACGGACAGTGTCGCCTACCTTGAATGTCACTTCTTTATGTGTCGCTGAGTTTGCCATAGCGGGTATTTTATCAGAGTTGTGAATGTTGAGCAACGGCGGCGTCCAAAAAGCGGAGGAAGATTGGGTGTGGTGACAGTGGCCGAGACTTGTACTCGGGATGTGCTTGGGTAGCCACAAAGAAAGGGTGACTCTCGCGCGGTAGCTCGATCATCTCCACAAAGAAGTTGTCGGGACTTGTGCCGGATATGACAAGACCGGCCGCTTCGAGCGCGTCGCGATAGCTATTGTTTACTTCGTAGCGGTGTCGGTGACGCTCAGAGATAACCTTGGCGTTGCCATATATGTCTGCGGCGAGGCTGCCTGGCGTCAGGTGGCAATCGTAGGCGCCGAGGCGCATGCTGACACCGTTTCCCTTAATGCGCTGGTAGCGTTCGTCGAAGGGTATATCGTGCACGACTGGATATTTTGTGGACGGGTTTATCTCAGAGGAGTTTGCGCCGGATAGCCCTACCATGTTGCGCGCGTATTCGACAACCGCAAGTTGTAGGCCGTAGCAGAGACCTAGATAGGGAATCCTCTTGGTACGCGCGTATTCCACGGCTGCAATCTTTCCTTCGGTACCGCGACTACCCCAGCCTATGGGTACAATGATGCCGTCTGAACCATCGAGGATACTCACCCCTTCTTTTTCGACTCGCTCAGAGTTTATGTAGCGGATATCGAGTGCAACACGACTCTTTATGGCTGCGTGATCGAGCGCCTCGAACAGGGCGTGATAGCTGTCTTTGAGATTGTAATCGCCTGTCTTAAAATACTTGCCCACAACTGAAATGGTCACCGACTTTGCTCTTGGCGTGATGGCCTGTTGTACGAGCTCTTGCCAGGCTTTTAGGTTAGACGATTTGTCTTTGAGGCCTAGTTTTGCCAGGATTTTCTTGTCGAAATTTTGTTCGTGGAAGCCAAGGGGGACCTGGTAAATGCTCTTTTTGTCTTCATTTACAATGATATCTTCGCTGTGGAGATTGCAGAATAAGGCAAGCCGCTCAAGACGGCGCTCATCTAGGGGCCGCTCTGAGCGGGCAACGAGGAAATCGGGCTGGATACTCATGGCGTTTAGTTCTTTGACGGAAAGCTGAGCTGGCTTGGTTTTGGGCTCGCCAATGTGGAGCGGTGTCGGCAAATAGGTGACGTGTACGTGGAGTACGGCCTCGCCAGATAACTTCATGATACGGGAAGCTTCGTAATACAGTACATTCTGGTACTCCCCTGCCGTGCCGCCAAGTTCCACAACACAAATTTCGGCTTTGTCTGCTGCTGCCGCGCTCTTTATCCTATGGATAATCTCATCCGTGACGTGCGGTATGGCCTCGATGTCTTCGCCTTCGTAGCCGTAGGACCGCTCTCGGTTGATAACTGCCTGGTAAATTTGACCCATGGTGACGAAGTTGTGGGAGCCAAGATTGCGGCCCAGGAAACGCTCGTAGTTGCCTATGTCCATGTCGGTCTCGGTGCCATCTTCGCAGAGGAAAGGATCGCCGTGTTCGATGGGATTGATAAGCCCGGCATCTATATTGAGATAGTTTTCGCATTTGACGACGGTAACGTGATAGCCCTTTGCAGACAGGAGCATCGCAATGCTGGCTGTGGTAATGCCTTTTCCGAGGGAGGAGAGAACTCCACCTGAAACAAAAACGTACTTGGTATCGACTGTTTTTTGCGGCACAGTCTATTTTATGCGTATTTGTATGGTTTTGGCAAGATTTGTATAATTACGTAACTATTCTATCTTTATGGTAGATATTGGTACTCAACAGAAGATATGCGTTGCGGTTGATATATACGAGTTGTTTTTGTCGTGTGCTGAGACACTTATGAACTCACCAGATGCCATTAGTATTATGGAGACAGATGGGAAGATTCGTTGGTTGTGGCGGCTCACGGAGATTCTAATACGAGAAAGCGATGCGCGCAGGGCTGCTATAGAATCTCACTCTCTGGGAACTGAGCGATAGTGTTCGTTGAGTGGAGCGAGTAGACGTCGCGGCTGGTTTCGTCTACTCCAACAAACTGTGCCTCGCCTTTTAGTATTTTTTCGTAGGGGCGGCAGTATTTACAACCGCTATCCCCCTCGGGGCACTTAAATCGTTCAAGTGCCCGTGCGAGCTTTATTTCTTTGGCCACCTTGAGTATCGTCTCGCGGGAACGATCGAGATCTGGCAGCGTCTGCTCCACTGGTACGTCGTCCCGATCTAGATACCAGTAGCTTGCCTTCTTTACTTCGCGTGTCTGGCAGTTGTGCGCTAGCAAATGGTAGATGGGGAGTTGGAGCGAGTCTGGCGCTTCGTCGTTTTTACCAGTCTTGAAGTCGAGGATCGAAACAGAATCGTCACCGGGATTGTACTCGAGCCAGTCGATGCGGCCGCAGAGCACGATATTGTCGTCTTCTGATAGCCAATAGTGTGGTAGATCTTGTTTTATCTTCACAGCGAGGCGTTCTAGGGGACCGGGATGGGCGACGACGCGGCGGAGCATGTCTTCTCCACGTGTTTTGTAGCGTGTTTCGTCTTCTTTCCCCTCAAATCCGCCTCGCTCGCCGGATATTTTTGACCACGCTGTTTGGAAGCGTTCTATGAGCGATACCTTGAATCGTTCGTTTGTTGGTAGCATGGATAGCGATTCCAGCACCTCGTGGACGGCAGACCCCAAGGAAAGTGAGGGAGAAGCAAGTGATATTTTATGATTGCTGCGGGGGTCACGATAGACATTTGCCAGGTAGTAGCGGCGCGGGCAACGCTTGAAGTCGCTGATCGAGGAGTGAGAGACCCACACGGCTGAGAATTTGTCCGGCATAGGGATAGTATATAGTATTATCCTAATGAAACATCTCTTTGGCTCGGTGCGTGTGCTGTTTTTCCGCTTTTACGGCAGTTTTGCGTTTCGCGCGCTTATCACTGCCTATCTTCTCGCGATTATTGGAGGCCTCGGGACTACCCTTTGGGGTATGTACGGGGAGCAACGGGTAATGGTCGCCGAGGTCTCTGCGGCGCAGACTACGGCGCATGACCTCTCCGGCAAAGCAGCAGAGCTTGCAGCGCTGCAGCAGGAGGATCAGGTTGTAAAGAATGCGAGCCTCTCCGCCCGCCTCGCTGTTATGCAGAAGACCTATGCAGATGGCGCCGATATGTTTAACCAAGTGGCAGACCTCAACAAGCAAGGCATCCCTACCGCAGGCCTCGACAGCCTCCTCGCTCAGTACCTGGCTGACCTCGGCAAAGAGCAGTACGAGAGCGCGGCAAGTGCAGCCGCTAAGGTACAGAGTACGGCTGCGGGCCTCATCGCGAAGCAGGCGGCGAGTGTTACAGCTACCGCCAACGCGCCGACAGACAACACGCTCCATGGCCCTGGTTTCTACCGCCAATCAGTCGTGACCGATACGGGTACCTATACGGTGGTGATGGTGGTTGCCGATAGTCCGAAGGTGATTGTTGATACCGCCTCTGACTCGGATTGTGGTGACAACTGCCCGGTACTATCCCTAGCCGACTATGTTACCCGGAACGGCGGATTTGCCGGTATAAATGGTGCCTATTTTTGTCCCCCAGACTACAGCAGCTGCCAGGGTAAGACAAATAGTTTCGATACCCTTGCCTATAACGGTCGCACCCACCATGCCCTGAATACCGCAAACAACGTCTACAGCGTGGTACCGCTTTTTTCGGCGTATGGCTCGTCACTCCATTTTTATGGACGTACACTTGACTGGGGGGTCGATTCTGCGGCAACCGGCGCACTGGCAAACCATCCACTCCTCCTTGTTGGCGGCAACATCGCTTTTGACCCAGGAAGTGTTGAGGCACACCAGATGGTAAAGGGACCAAAAGGCTTTATCGGTGTTAAGGGTAGTCTCACCGTTATCGGCCATGTTTTGGGTGCAAGCGTCGTCGACGAGGCACACGTCTTGAAAACTCTCGGTCTTGAGCAGGCACTTAACCTCGACGGAGGGGGTAGTAGCGCCCTCTGGTATGGTGGCGGATACAAGGTAGGACCAGGAAGATTGCTCCCTACGGCCGTCGTGTTTGTAAAGTAGCAGATTATTCGCGTGGGATATGCCGTAAATAGGCACGAACTTCTTCGGTGCGTGGATAGATCTGTTTTACCAAGGCCCAGAACCGTTTGCCGTGACCTCGCCACCTAAGGTGTGCGAGCTCGTGGACGACGACGTACTCCACCGTGTCTTTACTGGTATAGACAAGCCTGGTATTGAAACTGAGAACACCTGTTGGCGAGCAGGAACCCCAGTAGGTTGTAACTTGTTTGTACCGTATGGCTTTGGGGCTCACACCCATACGCACGGCATAGTACCCAATGTGGGTACTGACGAGACCTTCAAGTTCTCTGTCTGTCATGGCTCGTACTGGCTGTGGGCGGTGGCGGTGCAGAAGTTCCCGGCGACGTTTCTCTATCCACCGGGTGTGGCCGCCAACAAATTGTTCTATAAACGCGAGTGGCATGCCTATGGGCGCACGTACCACTACTTCGCCGTCCTTTGTCAGATTGAGTGAAGCGCTTCGGCGGCGGCGCGAGGAGCGGATGAGGGTATATTTTTGCATAGGTTTATAGCATATCGTACGCAGGCTATTTCCCAAAGGCGATCGCGTCGCGGACGTGGCCAGCGGCGCCCATCAGCGAGCCATACGAGAGCGAGTATTCGCCCCATTTATCATTCACCTGGTCCATGGCTAGGACGAGCGAGCGTTTCCTGGCAACGTCTTCAAACAGAGAGGTTTGTCTACTCTCCTCTTTTACCAATCCAAAACAGGTGACGGCAATTTTTTTGACTGGCCTATCTGTGAGCTTGCAGAGAGAAAGGGCTGCGCTCACGATATCCTTGTCGTCAGAAATAGCTACCTTTAACGCTTTGCCCGTATGCCAATGCGAGCCATCTCCGTACCTGAGTGCGAGATGTACTCCGGAGGCACTGTATCCACCTCTACGTAGCCTCCTCGCGGCCTTTCCAACTAGTTTGGCGAGGATGGGACGCCATTCCTCTTGTTTCATCGGGTGTGGGAGGACATATGATTGGCCGAAACTGCGACGGGCAAACTCTACGTCGTCTACTTCATATCCCCGGAGTCGTGTGTACCAGTAGCGGCCGAGAACGGACTGGAAGGCAGACTGAAGTGTTTGGACTGACGCCTGTGAAAACTCTAGAGCAGTGAAAACTCCTACACGATTGAGGCGTGCTTCGTTTCTTATGTTTATCCCACAAAAATCTTGCAGCTCTATCTTTTTGTATATAGCGAGATAGTTGGTTTTGTCTAAAACATCGAGTCCGTCAGGCTTGTGGAGACCGGAGGCGAGCTTGGCTAGGATTTGATTTGTGGAGATGCCCACCGAGACACGGAGATGGTCGCCGATCTCGGATTTAATCCTGTCTTTGATCTCCTGAGCGATAGATCTGACGTTAGACCCCCCTTCGCTATAAAGGCTACGGAGGGGCAAGCAATATTCGTCGATGGATTTACTCACTGGGTGCGGCGCATATTCCGACAAGAGCTGACCAATTTCCTTGTGTACCTGCCGGTATTTGTCGGGATCTGGCTCCCGAACCACGAGATAGGGACAAAGCTCCCGCCCTTCTCTTACTGTCATTCCTGTCTTTACCCCGTAGAGCTTGGCCTCGTAGCTTGCAGCCAAGATGCAACCATAAGGTTTCGCGTAGGCTGCGACGGCAAGCGGCTTGCCGCGTAGAAGTGGGTTGGCCTGTGCTTCGACCGAGGCAAAGCAACTGTTGAGATCGATGTGCATGACGCGGGGTGGAGCGGGATTGAAGAGAGACATACCCGGTATGTGGGAGCTATTCATACCAGGTATGTAATCTGGGATGCCATTAGTCCGGCAAGCCATCAGAAACCTCCTCTAGTGTCCATGAGAGATTCTCGGCGTTCAAGTTTAGACGAAAGAAGAGACTGCCGCCTACGACCGAAAAGACGTGGTGGCGAGAGATCCCATCTCGATACGAGTGGCGGAGGCCGATGCGCTCCACGGGATAAACCCGACCAGCCCAGTGGATAGAAACGGGTTTGGTCTCGTGAGAGCGGTGATTAAAGGTGACGCTAACTGAAACAGGTTCGGATATTCTTTGGATCATATATTTCTATATAACCCGAATATAGCCCGAATGTCAATTGCCATTTTCTTGAAGATAAATTATACTATGGGTTATGTATTCTGAATTTTGCAGACAAGTAGATTACTATCTGACCAGATTGGGTTTCGATGATATTGTACTTTATTCACCCTTTGCGTTTTTGCTCCCAAAACTACTTACCGATAAAACCCTTGAGGCACAATTCTTTGACCTGTTTGCCGGCATAATTCTCGATCATGTTTATTATAGCTTGCATGAAAAAATTTACCCTCCAATCTTGAATTCTTCCTCTCTTGACGAGCCGTAATTACTCTTTGATTTTTTCGACTTTGAGGAGCGTGACAATCTCGGCCTTGAGCTTGTCGGAAAATTTGATACCAAACGGCAACTTGAGCTCGCGTGAGCCGTGACTATTCTCGAAGACGAGTGTCACTTCGTCACTTCCTTTATTTTCCTGTAGGAGTTTGTTTAGCTCGAGAAGCACAGCCTTACTGGTTCCTGCAGGAACGCGAATGACGTTGGCGCCAGACATAGCCGGTGTGTGGGCGCCCTTCACACCGGGTGTGTTAGAGCTGTCCACTACGGGCGAGATGCTGTCTATAATAAACGACAACCTATCCTCACGTTCCTCTACCTTGCCTTTAGCCATGACGACGGTATTTCCTATGAGAAACTCCTTTGCTTCCCGATAGGTCTTCGGGAAGACAACAGCCTCGATATCTCCGCTTTCGTCAGCGAGAAGAAGGAATGCCATTTCTTCTTGCTTTGTTTTGGTCACCACCACCCGGATGGTTTTTATGACTGCGGCTACCGTTGCCTTTTGCCCCTTTTTGTCGTCAATGTCAGCAAGCATGGTTGTCCACTCGTTGCGGATAGACTTTAACGATTTCATGGCGGGGTGTTCGCGGAGGTAGATGCCGAGGAGCTCACGCTCCATTTCCATGAGCTCGCGGTTGGTAAATTCTTCCTTTTTGGATTGCCAGTCGTCGATCATGCTCACCTCTTCGGCAGCGAGCGTGTCGAATAGACCACCTTGGTTGCTATTTTTTTGGGCTGCGGTCTTGCCTACCTTGGCACGGATTCGCTCGATTTCGTCGAGCATAACGGCGCGTTTGCCAAAAGCATCAAAGGCACCCACCTTGATCAGGGACTCTAGGACTTTTTTGTTGACCTTTTGGTTGTCCACTCGAGCGACAAAATCGGTAAACGACTTAAATTGACCCCCACCGGTCCGCTCGAGCAAAACATTGTCTATGGCGGCGGTGCCGACGTTTTTGATGGCGGTTAGGCTGTAGCGGATCGCGCGCTTGTCGAGCGATTTCTCGTTTTTTTCGACGTCAAAGTTTGCCTGACTACAGTTAATATCTGGTGGTAGTACTACCACTCCCATGGTGCGGCACTCCTCGAGGGATAGTGCCATTTTGTCGTCGTTGCCTGACTCGGCACTCATCAGAGCCGTCATGTATTCCACGGGGTAATGGGCCTTCATATACGCGGTCTGATAGGCGATCATGGCATAGCTGGTGGCGTGGGCTTTGTTGAAGCCGTAGCCGGCAAATTTCTCGACGAATGACCAGACTTTTTCTGCGATGGCCTCAGAGTAGTTTAATTTAACTGCCTGGGAGATAAATTTCTTGTGTTCCTTGTTCATGGTCTCCACCGACTTCTTGCCCATGGCGCGGCGGAGGATGTCGGCGTCACCCAGAGAGTATCCTGCCATGACGTTGGCGATCTTCAAGACCTGCTCCTGGTACACAATGATGCCGTAGGTCTCACCTAGTATGGGCTGTAGGTCTGGATGTAAGTACTTTACGGAGTCTGGCTGCAGTTTGCCTTTGACAAAGTCGGGGATGAGGGCCATGGGGCCGGGTCGATACAGCGCTATTAAAGCGACGATATCGGAGAAAAGGTTTGGTCGCATCTGTTTGGCGAGACGGCGCATACCCGCCGACTCCATTTGGAAGACACCGGTTGTCTCGCCACGACTAATCATGTCGAAAACCAACTTGTCGTCCAGGGCCAATCCGGAGAGGTCGACGCGAACGCCGCGCTCTTTTTGCACGAGGTTTACCGCGTTTTGCAGGATGGTCAGGTTGCGGAGGCCCAGGAAATCCATTTTAAGGAGGCCAACGGCGTCTGGCTTTACATTAAGGTCGAGCGCATACATGTCGTATTGGGTCGTGATCTTGCCTTCCTTGGCATCCCTTTGTACTGGCGTGTAGTTTGTTAGTGGTGCGTCGGCGATAATCACGGCTGCGGCATGCGTACTACTGTGGCGCGCAACTCCCTCTACCTTTTTTGCGAGGTCGATGAGCTCTTTGTATTTCGGATTTTTGTAGAGCTCCGCAAGCTCGGGAACCGAGGAAAGTGCGCCGGAGAGGTCAGAGCCAAACGGGATCAATTTGCTTAAGTGATCCGGCTCGCTGTAGGGCATGCCGAGCACCCGGCCAATGTCGCGTACGGCGGCCTTGGCTTCCATGGTACCAAAGGTGATGACCTGAGCGACTCGGTCTACCCCATATTTTTCTGTCACGTATTCGATGACGCGGTCGCGGCCGACATCGGCGATGTCGACGTCGATATCCGGTGGACTGGGACGCTGGGGGTTTAAGAATCGCTCGAACTGCAGCCCGTGCTGCAGCGGGTTAATGGAGGTAATGCGCAAGATGTAGCCGACGATACTGCCAGCTGCACTACCACGGCCGGGACCGATGCGCACCCCGTGCGTTTTGGCCCAGTTTATAAAATCTTGCACGATCAAAAAATAACTAGCGTACCCTTTGGTACAGATGACATCCAGCTCGTAGTTGATACGATCATGGATGGCTTTGTCTGCGTCGGAGTAGCGGGACGGTAGTTTCTCGGCAACCATTTTTCGCAGAAATGATTCGGGAGTCTCTCCAGTTGGAACGGGAAACTTGGGATAAATCATCTTGCCGGTGGGGATGGTGAGGTCTACCTTGTCCACGATCTTGCGGGTGTTGGTGAGTGCTTCGGGAAGGTCTGCAAAAAGATCCGCCATCTCTTCTTTAGACTTTAGGTAGTAGGTGGGTGAGCCTATCATGGTGAAGCGATTCTTGTCTTCGAGCGTGCTCCGCGTGCCGATTGCAAGGAGCGCGTCCTGGGCGCGGGCGTCGTCGGCGTGGACATAGTGCACGTCATTGGTTGCGATAATCGGTACTCCATATTTGCGGGAGAGCGCCAGGAGTTGCTCGTTTAGTGGTTTCAGGAGGTCTTCAAGACCGTCGTGGCGCTGCAGCTCGATGTAGTAATCGTCGCCAAAAAGCTCTAGATAGGCTTTCAATCGTTCCTCGGCTTTGGCTACCTCGCCTTTTTGCAGGAGCCACGGAACTTCGCCTTGCGGACAGCCAGAGGTAGCGATAAGCCCTTCGTGATATTTCTCTAGGGTTTCCCAGTCTATTCGGGGTTTATAGTAAAACCCCTCTAGGTGAGCTATCGAGACAAGCTTGAGAAGATTGTGATAGCCGGTCAAATTCTTTGCGAGGAGAAGTATATGATGTGTCTTAAATTCACGAGAGCGATCGGTGCGAGAGCCGGCTGTGTAGTAGGCTTCGACCCCGACAATCGGCTTCACCCCACCAGCGCGTAGCACGTTGTAGAAGTGAATGACGCCGTACATGGAGCCGTGATCGGTTATGGCAACCGCGTCCATCCCGTAGCTTTTACAGGCCTCCAGGATATCTTCGTCTTTGGAGAGACCGTCTAAGAGACTGTACTGGGTGTGGACGTGTAAGTGAGTAAAATCGAGGGCCATATAGTATGTATTCCAGTTTTGCAGTATTCCAGTATCGCGGTGGGGGCAGTACGTTTAGTGTAGCACCCGACTATGCCCGTGGCTACGGATGGATAGGGATTATGCGAGGTCGTGATACGTAATCACGTTAAATTCTTCGTAGAGCCGCTCGATGAGATAGTATTTGCGCTTAAGGATGTTGAGAATCTGCCCGCGCTGCCAGGACACACTGGTTGCGGCCATGAGATCTTTGTCGCAGAAGCCAGTGAAAATAAGCAGCTCAACAACTCCGGGAGCTTTTTGTGCGTCAGTGATTAACGTCTCAAGTTCCGTCTCCAGGTCGACTCCAAATTTTCCCTGCCAGTCTTTAATGGCGATAAATACGGCTCCAGTCGTTTTAATTCCCTCTGATTGAGCGAGTGATTGCGCACCATAATTGGCTTTCCATTGCCAAAATGGCGAACGCATTGGGAGCTTCTCTCGTTTGGCCAGCGCAATAAGCGGCGCCAGAATTTTTGGATCACCGTGCTCCCCCTTCTGTGTAACCAAGGCGCTTGGTTTGTGGCCAAAGTGATTAAGATACCATTGATATTGAGCGTCTACCTCCTTTTCAACATCAGATTCGGCAAAGCTATCGATGACGGAAAAATCCCACGTTTGCGTGGCAGCTCGCTTCATGACACCGTTTTTATCAATAAGTGATTTTGCATCAGAGAGTGAACGCAACATCGAGCTTGTAAATGAGAAGCATAGATTTGTTGAAATGCCACTCTCCTTGGCAATTTTGACAGCCTCCTCGCTGTGAGGAGCATTTGGGATTATCGATAACTCGGAAAATAGTCTGGGCAATTTGGTCAAGGCATAGCGGTAGCCATCATTAACGGCCGCTGCCAAGCCTAAGTCGTGCCCCGTGATAATCAAGTTTTTTTTCATAGATCTTCCATGTGCGAGAGTTGAAAGCCGAGATCTTCTATCTTCTTTTTAAACTCTCGATTTGTTGCTATCGCCAAATCGCGTGCGCGCTCATAGTTCAGCGATGAACCTTCAAGGATGTCGGGGTCGAAATAGCCAGGGTGAAAAAGTATTTCGGTGGTTTCATTATCCTTCACGGCGGATAGCTCTTGCATAAACTCGTTTATAATGCTGTTCGCACTGCTCCCAAGAATGTGGGCAAAAAGATGATCCGACATTTTTACCCCAAGTCGTTTTAAATAGACTTCTGCCGCGTAGTTACTGTCTTCTATTTCATCGTGGGTGAGGACAGCTCTCGGAATACGCATAGGGATATTGTTCTCGACGGAATATTCCGCCAATACTTTTAGCAGACGTAAATTGCCATGCATGTTGAATTGGGGTGAGATAAATTCTGGTTTAGTTCCAAGTAGGGCTTCAAAGGCTTGTATCTCGCTCACGGCTTTCTCACGTATCTCTGCGTCAGTTGCATCTTGAAAAAAGCTCACAAAATCGTGTCGCTGTGGGCGATTATGTTTACCCCAGGGGAAGAGCGAAGTGTGAAGGCCGATGTGCTGAAGATTGTATTTTTCTATCAGGTGAAGTGCGTGGTCCTGATCCTCTTTGTCGGTTAGAACCATCATGGCAATATCGGTGATAATCCCATTCTTGACAGATTCTGCGATCCCATCGTTGACCGATTTTGTAAAACCAAAATCATCAGCGGTAATGACGAGTTTTTTCATAGTAGTTTTTTTAGTAAATCGGTTGTGGCGCGTGGATCGGCTTTGCCGCCGGAGGCTTTCATGACAACGCCGACGAAGAAACCAAGAGCATTTTGCTTTCCAGCTTTGTAATCCGCTACGACGGCAGGATTTTCTGCTATGGCTTTCTCGACAAGTGGGCGCAGTGTTGCTTCATCTGTTATCTTGTCCATTTTGGCATTTTCCAGTGTTTTTAGGTAGTCTTCCGGCGATGTTTTCTTGAGATCTATTTTTTTGTTCACCAGGTCGTTCCCGGCTTTTTGTACATATTTACTATTCAGTTTTTTCACTTGTTCTATAAACTCCAGCATATCTGTTTGATTTACCACGATTTTTGCGGCTGATTCGGACAAACCATCGGCAACGAGCGATGTAATAATTTCCTCGGGTAAAATGGGTAGCTCTTTCCGCAAGTGTTCGACCATATCACGGGAAATCTCGAATGGGGGGATGTCGGGCTCCGGCATGTAGCGGTAATCCGCGGCGTCTTCTTTGCCACGCTGCGATACCGTACCGTACCCCTCGCGCCATCCTCGCGTCTCTTGGGTAGGTGTCTCTCCCTTATCTAGTAGTTCTGCCTGACGCTTTGTTTCGTATTCCAGGGCATTTGCAAAGAAGCGGAAGGAGTTAATGTTCTTTACCTCGACTTTGTATGCAGGGAGCGAACCGTCGCTGGTGAGCGAGACGTTGGCCTCGAGTCGCATGCTCCCCTTTTCCATGTCGCAGGAAGAGACGCCGATGGCGCGGACAATGTCACGTACTTTTTTCAGGAATTCTTTGGCTTGCTCGGGGCTCTTAATATCCGGTTCCGATACGATCTCAACCAAGGGAACGCCAGAACGGTTGAAGTCGATCAAAGACGACTTTACGCCATCCACCACCTCGTGATGCATCTTGGCGGTATCCTCTTCCATGTGCACGCGGGTAATACCGACACGACCAAAGCTCGTGTCTACATATCCTTTGACGCAAAAGGGTTCGTCATATTGGGAGATTTGATAGCCTTTGGGGAGGTCGGGGTAGAAATAGTGTTTACGGTCGAATTTGGACACCTCGGCGATTTCGCAGTGCAGGGCCAGGCCTATCTTTATACAGTCCTCTATCGCCTTCTTGTTGGGCACGGGAAGCGCACCGGGAAGGCCGAGACAAACGGGACAAGTATATATATTTGGTTTTGCGGCGCCGAAGGGATCGTTTTTGCAGCCGCAGAACATCTTGCTCTTGGTATTTAGCTCTACGTGAATCTCGGCGCCACAGACGAGGGAGTAGGTCATAGTGTGTTTTCCCTCCAGTTTGTTGCCTGCTCGTATGCGTATGCCGCATTTAGGATTTTTTGTTCGGCAAAATGGTTACCGATGAGTTGCATGCCAACGGGCAATCCCTGCAGCAAACCGACCGGCATGTTGATGGCCGGGTGGCCGGTCAACGAACTGGCTTCAGCTAAGACGTCCGCTAGCTCGCCGAACATGGCCTGGCCGTGCGTCGCACCCAGGGGTAGCGCGGTCGAGGGGGTTGTGGGGGAAAGGATGAGATCTACTTGCTCAAATACTCGGTCAAAATCGCGCTTCATGAGCATGCGGACTGCTTGGGCCTTTTTGTAATAGGCATCGTAGTAGCCAGAGGACAAGGCATAGGTACCGAGCATAATCCGACGCTTGGCTTCGTCGCCGAAGTAGCAGCGATCGTTCCCATACCGCACACCGGTGTAGCGAGCAAGATTAGAGGAGACCTCGGAACGCTGAACAATCGTATAGTCTGCGATCGAGTATTTTGGATCCAGAAGCGAAACCTCGACAAGTTGTGCGCCAAGATTCTCGTACACTGCCGCTGCTTTTTTTACCATTTCGTTTACGCCAGGTTGCGAGTCGGTCATGAAGTATTCTTTTGGTAACCCTATTTTGAGGTTATGGATGTCATTCTGTAGGTCTCCTAGGTAGTCGGGAACCGGGACTGGCGCGGTGGTTGCGTCGCGCGCGTCATGGCCGGCTATGACACCGAGTATAAGGGCAGTATCTTCCACCGATTTTGTCATAGGGCCTGGCGAGTCGAGTGAGCTGCCCATCGCCACAACGCCGTACCGACTGACGCGGCCGTACGTTGGCTTGAAGCCTATGGTGCCACACCAACTGGAGGGCTGGCGAATACTACCAGCTGTCTCGGTACCAACTGCAGCGATTGTCTCAGCTGCCGCGAGTGCTGCTGCTGAGCCGCCGGATGAGCCACCGGCAAGACGACTCGTATCCCATGGATTGTGCGTGGGGCCGTAGTCAGATGTTTCAGTCGAAGAGCCGTGAGCCCAAGCGTCCATGTTGGTTTTACCAAGGATAACGCCGCCGGATGCCTCTAGCTTCTCTATAACCGTGGCACTGTATTGTGGATAATAATTGTCGAGGACTTTGGAGCTGGCCGTGGTACGTGCACCTTTGGTTAAGAAGTTGTCTTTGACGGCGAAGGGGATGCCAAGCAGCGGCGGAACGGTTTTAGCGGTTTTCCTTACTTGGTCAGCACGTTTGGCGGCGTCCATAGCATCATCTGCAAGCACGGTGACAAACGCGTGTATCTCAGGATCCTTGGCCTCGATTGTCTCGAGGCAGCTACGAGTAAGCTCGACAGAGGAGACCGTTCCATCCGCAAGCATGGTCTGTGCCTCTTTCACCGACAGCTCATTTAGTGGTTTATTGCTCATCAAACACCGCCTTGGTAACGACATACCCATCGTGTTGTTCGTGTGCCTGGGAAAGCGCGAGATCTTGCGGCAATGAGGGCTCGACCACATCCTCACGCCAGACGTTTTTGAGGTCGCCGGTTGGATGATCGAGTGTAGGTACGTTTTTGGTATCTAGCTCGTCGAGGACGCGGACAGCAGACAGGGCCTCTGATAGCTGGGGGCGGATCGTCTTCTCGTCGCTCTCGGAGATCACGAGATTTGATTGGCGAACCAGTTTTTTAAAATCGCTATCAGAAAGTTGTGTTTTGGCCATAAGAACCTTACAGCCATTATAATCGGAAGATTGGGGAGAATCTAGAACTGAATTATTATGCGAGATTCATGGAGATTAACATTGCGGCAAACACGACACCGCCTATTGCTCCTACCACATTACCGCTCTCAATCCCGAGAATTACGCTACCAATGGCACCAAATACGTTCATGTACCGATAACGACTATCTTTGCCTTCACTACTAAGGTATGGCATATATTGTGTGTATCGTAATACTCACCCGTAATTAGTCAAGAGATGGTGATGACACCAGATTTGCTGAGGTTTGCGGCTAGCACCTTTTTGTCACCCAATTTGGGGTCGAGGAGCACAAGGGCAAGCGGATCCAAGAGCTCATTTTGGATGAGGCGCTTTAAGGGGCGGGCGCCGTACAGCGCGTCATACCCTTTCTCGGCGAGATATTGTTTTACCTTCTCGTCTACCGACAGCGTTATCCCCTGTTCCTCGACGTGAGTGAGTGCCTTCCCGAGTTCTATCTCCACGATGCTGGCCATCATGTCTTTGCCGAGCGGATGGAACATAATCACTTGATCTATGCGGTTTAGCAGCTCCGGCTTCATGACCGAGCGGACGACGTCCATTACCTCGTCTTGTACGTGCTGCCAGTCGCGACCTGACACACCCGGTGTGTGGGCGCCCTTCACACCGGGTGTGATGGCTGCATCCCTGATAATGTCGCTCCCCATATTGCTCGTCATGATGATAATTGTATTTCTAAAATCCACCGTGCGACCCTTGCCGTCTGTTAGACGTCCTTCGTCGAATATCTGCAGGAAAATGTTGAAGATTTGGGGATGTGCCTTCTCTACCTCGTCCAAGAGCACGACCGAGTAGGGCTTGCGCCGTACCGCTTCGGTGAGCTGCCCACCCTCTTCGTAGCCAATATATCCCGGTGGTGCACCGATTAAGCGCGCGACCGTGTGCTCCTCGCTATACTCCGACATGTCGATGCGGATAATAGAGTGCTCACCGGCGAATAGCTCTGCGGCGAGCGCCTTGGCTGTTTCGGTCTTTCCCACGCCGGTTGGGCCGAGGAACAGGAAGGTAGCGAGTGGCTTGTCGTGACTGGCGATCCCTGCGCGAGTGCGGCGGATGGCGTTTGCTACGGCTTGTACGGCTTCCTTTTGTCCTACCACGCGCTTCTCGAGCACCGTTTCTAGGTGCAGCAGCTTGTCCGATTCGGAGGCAACCAGCTTGGTTACCGGGATGCCGGTCCAGCGAGAGACCACGGCGGCGATATCTTCTTCTCCCACCTCTTGTTTTAGGAGCCGTTTATCCTCCGGTATGGCCGACCACTCTTTCTCCGCCCCTTTCAGCTTTTTCTCGGCCTCGGGGATTTTGCCATATTTAATCTCAGCGGCTTTTTGCAGGTTTACGTCGCGCTCTGCCGTCTCGAGATCACCTTTTAGGCTATCCAGCTCTTTTTTGGCGGCGGCAACGTCTGCTAGTACCTTTTTCTGCCCCTCCCACTCGCCCATCTTGGTTTGCAGTTCTTCTTTTGCCGAGGCTATATCCTTTGCCAATTCTTTGACTTTGGCCTTGGCGCTTTCCGAGGAATCTTTTTTGAGACCTGCTAGCTCGATCTCCTTTTGCGTGACGCTCCGCTTTAGGGTGTCGAGCGATGTCGGCAAGCTTTCCGTTTCGATTTTTAGCCCTGAGGCAGCCTCGTCTACCAAATCTATCGCTTTGTCGGGGAGGAAGCGGTCAGGGATATAGCGCATGGACAGCTTGACGGCCGCGACGAGCGCGTCGTCGGTAATTTTTATGTTGTGGTGAATTTCGTATTTTTCTTTGAGGCCGCGAAGGATCGCCAGTGCGTCCTCCTCACTCGGCTCGCCAACCATGACTGGCTGAAAGCGGCGCTCGAGTGCGGCGTCTTTTTCGATATATTTCCGGTATTCTGACAAGGTCGTCGCGCCGATCATGTGGAGCGCGCCCCGGGCTAGCGCGGGCTTTAGCATATTGCCGGCGTCTACTGCTCCCTCTGCTCCGCCGGCGCCGACCAAGGTGTGGAGCTCGTCGACAAACAAAAGATATTTACCTGCGGCTTTATCGATCTCCTTTAGCAGAGCTTTTAGCCGTTCCTCGAACTCGCCGCGAAACTTGGCGCCGGCCAGAATACTCGCGATCTCGACTACCAGGAGATCTTTACCCTTCAGTGATTCGGGGACGTCACCGGCAACGATCCGCTCTGCCAGCCCCTCAACTATAGCCGTCTTGCCCACACCTGGGTCACCAACCAGGACGGGATTGTTTTTGGTACGGCGGGAGAGGACTTGCATGAGCCGCCGAATTTCTGCGTCACGGCCAACAACCGGATCCAGTTTGCCAGCGCGGGCCAGATCGGTCAGATTGGTGGTGTATTTGGCAAGCATGTTGTACGTACCCTCTGCATCTTGGGACTGTGCTGTACCATCTCCTCTGGTCATAGGCAGGGCCTCCTTTATTTTTGCTGCTGTAATATCAAACGACTTAAGTATATGAGTAGACTGGCACTCTGTCAATGCGAGTGCTAAGAAAAGGGTATCAACGGTTATGTAGCCGTCTCCTTGCTCTTTCGCAAGCTTTTCAGCTGTCGTCAGTATTTTGGCGACGGTCGAGGAAGCAGATCCCGGGGTCGGCTCGGATACCTCGGGAAGATTGTCTAACACTGTTTTGATCTGGTTTGAGATACTTAGAGGAGAGACCTCTAAGTTCAAGTGGGCAAGAATATCGCCGACTACCTCCGTGGCGAGGAGTGCATGGAGCAGGTGAACGTCTTCAAGGAGAGGATTGGCGCGGCGCGTTTGTTCTTCGACGGCGGCAGAGATTACGAGCTGCGCTTGATGAGTAAGCTTATCGGGATCCATGAATACAATGTACAATTTCCCGTTTTTAATTTCCAGTTACATACTTTGCTCGAGGGCTTTGATGCGGTCGGCGATCGGTGGATGGGTAGAGAACATATTCGCCATCCAGGAGCCGTGGGTCTCGGTCGTCAATGGATTATCGATATACATGTGGGCTGTTGCCGTATTGGCGGTCTCCAGTGGGATGTCTTCGTGGGCGGCGATCTTTTTTAGCGCGCCAATGAGACCCGACGGCTGGCGGGTGAGCATGGCACTCCCTGCATCGGCATAGTATTCGCGGCGGCGCGATATGGCCATTTGGATCAGCGCGGCTATTATCGGCGCCAGAATAACAAGGACGAGACCGATGAGCATAATGATGCCGTTTGCACCGCCCTCCCCGTCGCTCCTTCTCCTACCGCCGCCAAACCACGACAGGCGCCACGCCCAGTTCATGGCCATGGCGATGCTGCCGGCCAAAACGGCGACTATTGCCATGAGGCGTGTGTCGTAGTTTTTGACATGGGTAAGTTCGTGGCCGATGACGCCCTCTAGCTCGGTTCTGGTCATTGTCTCGAGACACCCACGGGTTATGGCAATTGCGGCGTGCTCGGGATCACGACCCGTGGCAAAGGCATTTAGGGCAGGACTCTCGATAACATAGGTCTTGGGTGTCGGGATTTGTGCGACGTGGGAGAGATTTTCTACGATGTTTACATAGGCAGGTGCGTCTTTGTGGGTGACCGGCACGGCGTGCGCCAGCGATAGCGCGATCGAATCCGAGTTGTAATAGGATACCCACGAGCCGACGGCCGAGAGTAGGATCGCGAAGGCCATAAACGACCAGTCGTAGCCGTAGATGTAGCTGAAGAAATAGCCGAATGCGCCCATAAAGGCAACAAAGACGGCTATAACGAGCCAACTCTTACGTTTGTTGGCGTCGATTTGTTCGTAGACGTTTAGCATGTGGGGGCCCTCGCTACAGGCTTATCTTTGGCGTCTTGGTATCTGCAGCCGAGACGGAGGTGGCTTCGGTCATATCACCGACGGTAAGGCCAGGCTGTGACTTGAAACCAAACATATTGGCGATTACGTTGCTCGGGAAGGTGACCGTTTTAATATTGTAGTCGGCTGTCAGGTCTATCAAGGTGCGACGTGCGTACATAACCTTGTCGGCTGTGTCGCGGAGCTCTTCCATCAAGGACTGTACCGGCTCGCTACCCTTGAGCTGTGGGTTGCTCTCCACAATCACGGCGAGGCGAGGCAGGATGTCTCCGAGCATACCGGCGGCTTTGGTTTGCTTGCCGAGATCTCCCGATTTGCTGGCCGCTGCGACGGCTTTTCTCGCCTCGGCGAGCGCCAGGAGTATGTCCTTCTCGTGTTTCAGGTATCCTTTTACCGAGGCTTCGAGGTTGGGGATGAGGTCTGCTTGTCGTTTAAGTTGATTGCCGATTTCCTGGATACTTGCTTTGATGCGGGTTAGAGCCGTCTGAAAATAGTTGTACTGAGAGATGACATAGAGCACAATCGCGGCTGCGACAACAAGTAGGTAGATCATGGGACCTCCTTTTTCTATCTTTATCTTGCCTTACTATACTCTTTTTCCTGACTCTTAGCTGTAACTATTCCATTGTTATACGTGTTTATTTGGTTTATATTTGGGTTATGGAAACATCGAATTGGAAAGGACAGTTAGCAGTAACAAAAGTACAGGCGCGCGCTTTAGAGAAAGGGTTGATCCCGAGTATTCCCACAATGGATTGCAGATACGATCTGGTATTAGATGATGGGAATAAGTTATGGCGAATACAGGTGAAATATGCAAACGGAAAGCCTTTTCACTCCAATGGTGCAGTTATGGCAAAACTTGCATATGAGACTAGACATCGCCAGCACGTCTATACCTATTCTGACTTTGAGGTAGATGCTTTAATCGTTTATATTCCTAAATTAGAGAGATTGTGCTGGTTTCCAACAAATGTTTTTGTGGGGAAAAAGGTTTTGTATATAAGGCTAACCCCGCCAGTAAACGGCCAAAATAAAAAGATTACTCTGGCAGAAAACTATTTTTGGTAGTTTTGTAGTAAAATACGTAGGTGCGAGGGGCTGTAGCTCAGCTGGTTAGAGCGTCCGCCTGTCACGTGGAAGGTCAGGGGTTCGATCCCCCTCAGCCTCGCATAAAACGAATAGATTTTTCATTTTCAGTTTTATTATTGACGAGCCCATAGAAGTTTGCTATGGTGAGATTAGTATATTTTTCCTGCCCTGGAGATTATTTTTATGGACAAGCAACTGAAGGATTTCCTGAAGACTATAAAGTTAAACGAATCCATGCTTTCTATGCTGTTTGGTATCGTCACCGTTATTCTCATCGGCGTGCTTGTCTTTAGAATGTATCAAACAAATAAACCCGCGATCACGAGCGAGGCACAGCAGACCACCGAACCATCCCCTACTGCAGCGGGAATGGTCGGCTCGGTGCCTGTCACCGTCACTGACAATCAAGCCTACCCCGCTAGCTTGCCCGAGACCTACACGGTAAAGGCCGGCGACGATCTTTGGCATATCGCGCAGAATGCATACGGATCCGGCTACAACTATGTCGACATCGCCAAGGAGAATGGTTTACAGCACCCCGGTGTTATCACCGCAGGACAGGTTCTCAAACTGC
Source organism: bacterium (assembly GCA_021788365.1). Classification (GTDB taxonomy): domain Bacteria; phylum Patescibacteriota; class Microgenomatia; order UBA1400; family UBA12108; genus JAJYKS01. The sequence continues at coordinate 25,989 of JAJYKS010000002.1, read as the reverse complement.
CAAAAGTTGCTGTCAAACTCGTCGGTGCCGTGAAGCTCGCAGCAGTCGAGACGCCAACTGCCACCAACTCGATAACCGGTGATAGTTACACCGTCGCCAAGGGTGATAGTCTCTGGAGTATCTCGGTTCGCGCGTATGCGGACGGATACAAGTGGGTGGAGGTCGCGAAGGCGAATAACTTGAGTAACCCGAACGTCATAAACGCCGGCCAGGTGTTGAAGCTACCGCGATAATTTGGAGCTGGATACCGTAATTGGCTCGGACCTATTTGGCCAGGACGAGTATATCAAACAATATCTACTCGACCCTGATTTGTCTCTAATTTCTAAAATAAAAATCGGCCTTCGCTGCTGCATTACAGCCCAACCTGAGTTAATTTTACAACTTACAGTTTTCAAAGGCTATTTGGAAAAGGTTAATCCATATTTGTACTTTGAAGTCTTCGGAAAATATAGAAAAGACAGAAGAAAGTGATAATATTTGGGTACCGAAGGATCTCTGCGATGAAAGTACCGTTTTGGGGAAGGTGATAGCACTATTGCGACTGTCTTAGTTGCAGAGATCTCACTAATTATGAAAATAGAATCAGTTAAAGTTAAAAACTTTCGTGGCTATAAAGAAGAAATTTCTGTTAAATTTGGAAGTCTCAATTTGATTGTTGGCAAAAATGATATTGGGAAATCTACCATCCTCGAGGCATTGGATATTTTTTTTGATAATCATAAACCAGATCAAGACGACATAAATATTACGTGCAATAAAGAAGTAGAGAAAATAGAAATATCTGTAGAATTTTCTGGTTATCCAGATGAAATTGATATTGATGCGGGGGCGCCAACATCCCTGAAAGAAGAATTTCTTCTAAACAGTAAAGGACATCTTGAAGTAAAAAAAATTTTTACTGTAGGGTCGTCAGCACAACCAAAGATTTATCTATATGCAAGCACACCGAAATCAATAGATCCGCTTATTACATTGAAAAATTCAGAGTTAAAAGCCAAGGCCAACGAATTAAAAATTAATCCGAGTAATTATACTGCCAGTATCAATAACTCAATCAGAAAAGCTATATGGGCTGCTCATGATACAACCACACTTCAAGACTTATATATAGATATAAATAAGGAGGACGGGAAAAAGCTTTATGAAAAACTTGAAACAGAGTTTCCAATTTACACACTTTTTTCAGTTGACAGAAAAAATAGCGATCAAGATGAAGAAATACAAGCACCAATTAAATCTAGTATTAAAGAACTTCTGAAAGAATTGAACTCTGATTTAGAACCAATAAGGAATAAAGTTCTCGCTAGATTAGATGCAATTTCTGATGGCACAATTAAAAAACTTGAAGAAATGAATCCAGAAGTAGCAAAAACTTTGAGATCCGTTGCTGATAAACCCGCTTGGGAAAAAGCCTTTAATATTAACATTGAAAGTGATGGTGTTCCGCTCAACAAGCGTGGAAGCGGGGTAAAGAGACTCGTATTGATTAATTTCTTTAGGCAAGAAGCCGAAAGGAAAAGAACAGAATCAAGCAAGGTAAATGTTTTTTATGCAATTGAAGAACCGGAAACATCCCAGCATCCTGATTGGCAAATTAAGCTCTTTGATGCTTTCCGCGAACTAACTAAAGAAGATGGCGTACAAATTGCTCTCACTTCACACCATCCCGAACTGTGCGGACTTGTAAAGCTGGAGGATATTCGTTTTGTAAAGAAGGATGAAAATGACAAAGTAGTAATTAAAGAGGGTGCTGAAAATAATTACAAGGAGATAGGAAACACTTTGGGTGTTTTACCAAAACTTGAAGGTGTCAAAGTAATTGTAGGACTAGAGGGACCCAATGACATAGAGTTTCTTAAAAATATCTCTCACATTTATGACTTAGATAAAGATAATCCCGAAATCTTGTGGGTTCCAATGGGCGGCGGTACGTTAAGAGATTATGTTGAAAAAGGATATTTAGAAATTTTAAATTTACCTCAAGTTTATCTGTTTGACCAGGATTCAGATCAACAATATAAAGATGCCGTAGATACTTTAAAACAGAAGCCTGACTGTTGGGCAGAACTTACGAACCTATTAACTTTAGAGAGCTATATTCATCCTAAGTATTATTCTAAAGTTTGGCCAAGCCTCACAAAGTCGTTTGTGGATCTGTCAAATCAAGGATGGCTTACTACTTGGAACAATAGAAATATACCATCTGAATTACGTGATTTTATTCACGCAGAGTTTACTTCTGGAAACAAGCTCTTGAAAAATTACGGAGCAGAAAGTATTAAAGCAAAATTTGCTTCTATAGCAGCTATCGAAATGACTAAGAGTGATTTTGAAGAAATGCAGACATATGTAGAGTTAAATTCATTTTTTAGTGCTATTAAGCAGCAGCTTTCCCGATAGGTCCGACTCCGGTATCCAGTATCCAAAATTCCAGGCTAAAGACAAAACGTTAAAAATAGTGGCTTGGACTCGGGAAAAGTTGAATTTACAGAGGAAAATAGGGGAAATCTGAATTTGGTTACCTTATGGAGCGGGTAAAGGGAATCGAACCCTCTTCTATTCCTTGGGAAGGAATCATTCTACCGGTGAACTATACCCGCATGTAGGACAACTCCTGCTATTTTAGCATGCACTCGCCACACAAAGTGATAAAATCTGCAGACAAAAGTACGTATGGAACCTCATAGAGCTAAAATTGTCGATAATGCTATTAACGTAAAGGAGATAACTTTGCCGCAGAGTGTTTTGGTGGAGGAAATTGTCAACTCGCTCGAGGAAGGATTTACTATTGCTGAGATAGCTGTAGTGCTTGATCGTATATACAGTGGCATGTCGGGGAGCAATCCTGCAAGCGACGTGGCAAGTACCGGCGACGCCGCGCTTTCTTGGGTACGAATGCATTTGGGTGATCTTGATCTAAACAATACAAACTCGTAGCTTGTGGGACTACACGTTACCCTTTGTTTTCTTTTTTGATCGTTTTCCAGTGATAGAGATAGAGCGGGATACCGACCGCGATCATGGCTATTGAGTTTGAGAGCTGACGCTTGCGCTGGTTCTCCGCCTCGGCCTCCTGTTGTTTTTGCTGATCCGCTGTCGAAATCATCGCTTTCCCTGAGGGATCTGTTATTGGTGCAACAACCGGTGAAAACTCCGAGACATGAAAGACGTAGGTTTTGAGCCCGAGATCCACAAGCTGGATGCTACCTATCGTAGTAATCAGGAGCCCGACAAAGGCGAATAAATAGAGATAGAGCAGACGAATATTAAATTTCATACTACCTCCCTTCTCTTATAGAATACCACGTACGGATACCTGTCCATAGTTCTCGAGAAAAACGGGTATTTCTTTCACCGCAGAAAGATGGGTTCCGTGGAAGGTCAGCTCGAGCGCGAGCCCCTCTTTTGTCGCTGGACTCCACTCTTGATCGAACACGAAATTGCCGAGCGAGTAGTAGATGGGCTTGCCATGATAGACTTCGTGATCTTCGACTACGTGTGGGTGTGCACCCAAAACTATGTCGGCTCCTGCGTCTACCACAAGGTGGGCGAGCTCCGCCTGCCGCGCATTGTGTGCAGCCTTGTATTCTTGCCCCCAATGAAAGTACACAATGACTACGTCAGCCTGTGCGCGGGAGGCCGCCACCTCTGCCGCAACCTCGCCCTCGTCCACTTGCCTTGTCACGTCGTTGTAGCCCAAAAGGGCAAATCTCACCCCGCGTACCTCCCGGAATACGGCGCTACCCGTGCCAAAATACCCTACGCCGTATCGAGTAAGCGCGGCCTCTGTCTCCGCTAGGCCCGTGGGGCCATAGTTGGCCGTGTGGTTGTTGGCGAGGGAGAGCACGTCGAATCCAGCGTATGCTAGTCCACTCGCGTTTGCCGCGTCGCCACAGAAGATCATCCCCTCGCGTGTTACGGGACAGCTGGCGATAAGTGGGGTTTCTAGATTGCCGATTGCCAGGTCGGCGCCACTCACCACGCTACGCACATAGATAAACGGCCAGTTTGGATCGTGACGCGCTTGTATCTGTGCATTGACCGAGCGGGCGAGCATGACGTCTCCAGCGACAAAGATGGTGGTATCCTTCGCCAAGTCTGGCGATTGAGCTGACTGGACGTTGCCTGGAGCACGGTGCACCCCTATACCTGCAATACTTATCGCGAGTGATGCCACCAAGGTAAGCGCGATTTGTTTTTTATTCATAGACGTTAAGAAAGTAATACGTTGTCGTTGGTGCCCCTGGAGTGTTGGCTATTGTTGCGGCGCTCGCGTGGGCAAAAACCTGTAGCTTGTTCGCGCCAATTTCGTCCATGAGCTTGAGCATGACGATTACCGACCCGGGACTGTCGAGATAATCTGCTCGAACAGGAGCCAAAAAGGCATAGTCACGTCTCTCTATTGCCGAGAGAGCTATTGTGTCGTGTGCAAAGGCGTCTTCCTCCGATAAGTAGTGTGAGAAGTCACTTGAGACCAAGACGAGCGTATCGCTCCCCACGAGGCCACTCAGTATTACCACGAGACTATTAAGCTCGTTTTCCGTCACACTACTTTTTATGAGGATGGGGATTACTGATGCTTGCGGTAGATACACCTTTATGTATGGCATAAGGACCTCGAGTGCGTGGTCGCCGGCCATAACCGCGTCTCCCTGGGGGAGCTCCGGGAGCACCCGTGCAACATGTACGACGCCGTACGGGGTGTCCCAGTCGCGACGCGTTGAGGTTATGACGTCGCTTACCCCTGCGTTTGCATGATTGGGTCCTATGAGCACAACCTGCCGATATGCATGGCCACTCAAATTCTGAAAATAGCGTGCGATGTAGCGCTCTGCTAGTAAGTGATGCGAGACTACACCGCCCCGCACAACTGGCGGACTGTCGCCACTACGCGGCGGGTAGCTCGCTATACCTCCCTGGACGTCCGCCATGCGGTAGTGGGTGACGGGAAATGGCGTACTGGTGTCAGTAGATTGGGCGGACGGGTGCAAGGCGCGTATCGCGCCGTAAAAGATAGCGAGCGCTAGGAGGCCAAGCAGCAAGTACTTATACGGTAGTAGGCGTGCCATCAGGTGGAGTTTGTGGGTTATCTTCAACATTTTGTTTCACCTTGCGGCGGTGGCGATATACGAAATATCCTACGATGCCAACCACTACTACAAGTACTCCTATACCATAGTATAGCCACTGCGATACTCCCTTTGCGATCGACTGTGCTACTCTCCCTGGTAGGAGTTTGGATTCGGAGTCGATGTGTACATTTGAGACCACCGTTCTTCCGTTTACCTCGGGACTGTACATGAGCGAGGCAACTGCGGGAGGTGCCTGGAAATCGCCCATACTCACCACACGAGCTTTGTACGAGTAGACGCCCCCACCGATCTGTGTTTGATAGACGACGAGGTTGGCACCATTTTTTGTGAATTCTTTGCTCACACGGTAGTCACTCGGGGCGCCGTTATCCGTACTAAACTGCTCATTGGTAAAGGTATCATTTATCGGGACGAGGCCAGCAGGAAGCTGATCTTCTATAACGAGATACTGACTGCCGGCGCCTAGACCGCTCACGGTAAACTCCACTCTCGCAATGTCGCCCAGCGCTATCGTACGGTCTGGGTTGCGGTCATTTATGTAGGCGCGCTTGAGCGAGAGCCCGTGGCTCACGGCACCTGCGTGTGGATCTGTCCTAAAGAGGTCGCTCGAGAGGGTCGAGTAGAGCTGGCCCGTCCCTGTACGCGTGACGGTAACTGTATTTTCACCTGCCGCCAAATCATGTATCGACAGGGTGATTGGCTTTAGTGCTTGTGTTGCCGAGGTGACACGGGCGGTTTTTACTACCTTGTTTCCCAGTTTCACGGTGTAGGTATAGTCAGGTGCGGACTCGCCGTTTGCCGTGTAGACTGCAAGGATGGCGCGCGCGGTGAGCACCGTTGCGTAAGAGTTGTACCAGTAGTCGGTGTGGTGATTCTTAAGAAGATATTGCAACCCTTTTGCGGCAGTCCCCTGATCTGCCCCAGCGGCTGTCAGCGCACGTACAGCCCAGGCCGTTGAGGCGCCAATCGAGCCGAGACGGCTACTGTTGCCTGCTTTCCAGTACACGGTATTGCCTTCGGTTTGAGCCGTCGCCAGCAAGGCGTTTACGCCATTTTCCACGCCGCTTTTGTCACCATAATTGACACTTGTTATGACGTGCATGGCGATCAGGTCAGGGTCTAGGTCAGCTAGGTTGCCGTCGGGCCCGGGGATTGCCGTCGTCTTCTTGAAGAGTGAAAGTCCGTACCTACGGGTAATACGTTCTTCGTTCCCCATTGATTGCCCATTGGTTTGGTGCTCGAGGTAATTCAGACCTGTTGTAATGGGGTCGCTCACATCGGCTCCGTACCCAAGCTTTTGCGCATCCTGATAGGCTTCGAGGACATAACTTGTCACGAAGGGGGTGACGTTCCCGTGACTCCACCAGCCCCACCCAGTCCAGATGTCGTGCGCTTCGTTGATTTTGCTGATGCCGTCTTTTATGTAGGTGTCCAGGTTTATGCCTGCCGCAGCGTCGGCAAATAGCGCGGCGTTGCCCTTGGCTAGCAGTGCGGGTACCAGGCGACTCGTTAGCTGCTCAACACACCCGTAAGGGTACTGCAACAAATAGTGCATCGACGACTGGAGAGAAGTCACGAGTGAGGGCGCCAGATAGAGCGTGACCTGTGAGCTCGTGTTTTTTGCGTCCGCAGGCAAGGTAAGCGTGTAGCTTGCGTCGCCTATCTGGAACTGTGCATCTTTTTCGCTAAAGCCAAACGGCTCTACGGGTATCACTCCTGTCACCGTGTCACGAACGTTCTTGTTGTCTGCCAGCTCGACACCCATGGTATATTTCAACTCTTTTGCCGCCGCATCGGGTGTAACAGACCAGTACCCTTGCTCCGAGCTCTTTCCGGCGAGCGTGATCTGGGAGGCTGCGGGGCCGTCGATGGTGCCGCCGGTTAGCTGCAGTCCAATGTTGTATAGCCCACTCACCTCGGTAAAGTTACGCGCAATCGCCGAGAGCGTTAGTTTGTCGCCGACCCGCACAAGGTTGGGGACGATCGGCTTTACGACGAGGTCTTTGTTTACCTGGATGTCGACGGTGCTTTGACCGACTGCCGTTGCGGTTGTGTTGCCCACACCCGCAATGGTCCAGGTGGTTAGGTTGTCGGGTAGCTTTGCGGTTATTGTGGCCTTGCCGTCGCTCCCCGTGCGAACGTTGGGGTTCCAGTATGCCACGTCCTTAAAGATGGTGCGGTCCATGCCCTTCTCGTTGTGAACCCATATGCCATCGGCGAGGAATGTGTGCTCACGGTCGACCGTTAGGTTGTACACCTCTGTTTTTTGCCCCTCGTAGCTCAGCGAGGAGATGATTTCACTACCTGAGATCGTACTTAGATAATCTCCAATCTGCGCTTGTCCTGCCTCACGCCACGTGCCATTTACGTTAATGAGGTGGTCGGGGGTGACGCGGAGCACGCCGTTTATCACCATGTAGCCATCATCTTCGGTATGCGTTACTGCGCTCACCCGAGCGTTTACCGTGGTGCCAAGATCGGTTAGCGTGCGGATTTCTTGCCCGACTTTTATATCTTTTATCAGCGCGGTACTCCCATTTGCGAGTGTCACTGCCGTGTCGCCCACAAAACACCCGCCACCGCGCTCGGCCGTCTGCACCAGTATGCCACGCAGTGAGTGGGAGGTGGAGGTCGAGTCTACCCGATCACCCCAAAATGTCTTGAAGATGTCCCCTAGTCGACTATCAGTCAAGGCGAAAATAGCTTTGTCCACCGCCCATACGGCGACGTTGGCCGAGAGCGGATGCCCGTTTGCGTCAGTGGTTGTAATATCGAGTTTCATCGTTTCGCCCGGTCCGTATACTGTTTTGTCCGGCACGAGTGACACGACCATCTTCTTGTCGGCCGTGTCTATGGATAGCGCTGTCTGGGCGCGATCTAGCCGATATTTGCTGAAGCCATAGGCGGCGAGATAGATGTTCGGCTGATCCGACGTGATTATGGGTAGCGATACCGTGCCCGTGGTCCCGCTCATTTTTACTATCTGGAATCGCCGCTCGTAGCCCCGCTCTACGGAGAGCAGGACGTCTCGGTCGGGGATGGATGAGGTTATCGTGATATTCGCCGACTCGCCGGGAGTATATTTTTTACGATCGGTCGCGACGGACAGCGACTCTTCTGACATGCCAGGGATGTAAACCGAGTAGCTAGAACTCGACGCGTAGACGTAAAATTCTTTGCTAACCTTGTTTCCGAGCGCATCGGTGCCGCTTATCAGGATTTGATACGAACCCTCGGCTTGTGGGGTAAACGTATAGGTCCCGTGGCCGAAGTTGTCTGTCGAGAATTGCGCTCCCCCCAGGTCGGTTACTTTTTCTTCGTAGCGCGGATACTTCTCATTCGAGTCGACTATTTTGTTCCACTGATGGAGTGTCAGCTTGGCTTGCAATGAGGTGGCGGTAATTTTTGTCCCGGTCTCATAGGGGACTGTCACGACCGGTAATCGAACCTCTTTATTAACCTGTGCACTCCAGGTGTAATCGGTTGCAAAAATGCCGAACTGACCTGGTCGGACGAGGATGTTTTTGCGAGCGAAGAGCGGGTCCTGCGAGCCATCTTCGAGCGTCGCCTCTACGATAAATACCTGCGGCTTGCCCTGGTTGTCGTAGTTTAGCGTTGTCGGTATGTCTATTTGTGCTTTGCCATTTTTGTCGAGATATACCGTGCCCTTTTTGATGTCATGCGTTCCATACCAGCCACCATATTGGTAGTCGTCGCTCATGTTGCTCTTGTACTGCTCGTAGTCGCTCAAGTAGGCATATTCGTAATAATCGGCTGCGCGTACGGTGTAAGTGATACCCTGCGACATGAGCGGTGCGCCACTGTAGTAGCTCCCGTCGAGTGTCACCGTGAGTGGCGAGCCCGCGATCAGGTCGTTGCGGTTGCTCTCTATGTCGAGACTAGCCTCTGGCTTGCGATAGTACTGGACCTGGAAATAGGCGGATGAGTAGTTTGAGACGCCGGTGTACTCGCCATACGACGGATAGCCCTGACTCCCTGACGACTGCACACGGTCGGCTGATGTCTGCACTTGCAGCGTGTACCAGCCTGTTTTTATGTCTGCGGGTAAACTGATGGTGCCGTCGATCGTACCGTCCGCTGAAATGGGAATGGTTAACTCTTGGAGTTTGTTGTTGTTCTCAAAGAGCGTTGCGTAGGCAACGCCGGTGGGGATCGAATATTGGGCGTCGTTGTCGGTCCGAATGACCGACTTGAAGTAGAGCTTGTCGCCCGGCTGATAGACAGGGCGATCGACAAAGGTAAAGTAGTGGTCGCTCAAAGCGCGCGGGCGGAACTGGTCGTAGTTGTAGCCAGAATTGAGATAGGTTAGATTTAGCGGTACGAGCGCAATGTCATCGCCAAGCTGTGAAATCGCAAAGTCTGCCTGATCGGTGAGTGGTGTGCGCGCGGTCCCTGCATCGTCGTACGAAACGCTGCTGAGCTCCTTTGGCGTGTCGAGGACACTATATGTTTTTAACGTCCCACCTGCGCCGATTGAGCGCATATTGTCGAACCGCTCTCCCCAAAAGAGCAGCGTGTTATCTTCTTCGGAGGTAAACACTCCATGACCAGAGCGCAAGATAAACGCCGTTGTCTGTACATTCTCACCGGCAATCTCCAAGTACCACATGCCCATGCCGCTAAACGGCAAGGCGTGATAGGTACTCTGGTAATTGCCATTTGCATCAGACGTAAGCGAGATCGTGGCTGTCCCCTGTACCGTCATGGACGACGTGTCTATGTGGGGGTGGAGCTGCTTGTAGTCCTTGTCGTGTACCAAATAGTTAAAGAGGTCATTTTCTGAGGCTCGGTATATTTTTATCTGCAGCTCTGCCGGGAGTTTGTATCCAGAAATAAATATGCCGGGATCGTCTGTCACCGCTTGGGTTATGAGGCCGCCGCTACTGTAGGCGCTGTTGCTGCCATTTATATAGATGGAGGGAGCTTCGGTGTTGTATGAGCCGCTGCCAAGCACGGCCTCTGGCGCACTTGATGCACTGACGGTGGACGCGGCTGTCGGGGTGGGAAACAAATTTTGTACCTCTTTGGCAATCGTGTCGAAAAAAGAAGCGTGAACGGTGGATGCGGAAATGAGTAGTAAACTAGCTACAACCAGAAACTTTTTCAGCATTAGTTAAGAATAGCATCAAACAAGTCGTTTGCACATATAGTAACCTTCGCGGCTGTACCCCAGATGTCGGTAGTACTCGCGTGTGCCAATGCTGCTTATGACCGCAATCTTTTTGTATCCGGCTGCCCGTGCCCGTCGCTCGGCGGCAATCATCAGCCTTTTACCAAGACCATGGTGTTGGGTGTCTCTCGAACCCTTTTGATCGTGTGGCACGGTTTTCCCATAGGTGTGCAGCTCGCGGATAAGCGCTGCGCCACCTAGCTCGGGGAAGAGCGTACTATCACTGTCCGGTAAACGCAGGCGCAGCAGCGAGAACAGCGAACCCTTTGATTCATAGGTGAGGAGGTGCTCGGTACCACCAAAGGTTGCCATCTTTCGATCTACAAGGTGTGGCGTACCAGTAGATGTCCGACCGTGAATCTCGCGGCAGCGGATACAGCGGCACACCTTACCCTCTTTCTTCAGCTCCGCCTCTACGTATTGTCGCATGTTGGTCGCGCGCGTACCGGCCGCGACCCATTTTTTACTTATATCCCGGACAAGTCGATCTACGCGTACTGTCGGCGGTGTGACAAGACTAATTTTCTTAAGCACATCCTTTAGTAGCTCGTCGCTGTAGGGCGTGTATTCTCCCCGCTCCCATTCTCTATGCATTTCTGTACCAGGTATGACCTGGGCTGGATAGATCTTTACAAAATCTGGCTTGAAGCGCGGGTCGGTGTACATGAGACGCGCCATGTCTAGGTCTTTTTTTGGGGTGCTACCGGGCAAGTTGGGCATAAAGTGGTAGCAAACTTTTATTCCGGCGTCTTTTAGGAGGCGAGTGGCGTCTGCTACTTTTTGGAGCGAGTGGCCGCGCTTTATGCGGGCGAGTATTTTTTCATCGAATGCTTGTACGCCAACCTGCACTTTGGTGACGCCGAGCTCGCGAAAAAGTCTAACCTCGGCTTCGTCTATCCAGTCGGGCCTCGTCTCCACCGACATGCCGACGATGCGGCGCGGCGCAGTCTCGTTTTTGATTTGCGCTTCTTCGAGCGACGCGCTCTCGGAGCCATTTACCGTGTCGATCATGTCCTTGAAAAACTGCCGCTTATACGCCGTGGGATAGTTGCCGAATGTTCCACCTATGACGATCAGCTCGATTTTGTCCGTGTCGTGGCCGGTATCTACCAATTGCGTGAGTCGTGAGGAGATCTGCAGGCGTGGATCGAAGCCCAACTTTTTGGCACGCGCAGCTGCGGGCTCGTCCGACAGGTAACTTTTGGGCATCCCCAGTTCGAGTGGGCAAAAGGTACACATGCCCGGGCAGACGTACGGCTTCGTCATAACGGCAAATGGGGTGACACCGGAGAGTGTGCGGACAGCGCGGGTTGTGAGCAAACGTTCGATCGCTATATCTTTTTCCCATACGCCTTTTGCAACGAGTTCACGGTAGCCAGCAAGTATGTCGGAGTCTCTCGGTGTAGCGCCCAGCTCTTTTGCAAGATACACCTTCACTACACGTAGGTTTTCTGCGGTAAGCTTGGTACTATAGTTGGTGAGGAGGTCGGGTATGGATGACATAGTGAGATCTGTCCAGCAATTCTACGATACGGTCGGCACTCATTTTAGCAGAACCAGGAGTAAAACGTATGAGGGGGGTACACAAAACTGGCCCGTCACTGACGTGTATCTAAAACGGCTCTGGGAGAGCCAATCCGTGCTCGACGTGGGATGTGGAAACGGACGACTCGTGTCCGGCCTCCCCAACGGCGTCAAGTATACCGGGTTCGATTTCTCTAAAACACTTCTTGCTGAGGCGAAAAAACAGTTCCCTGGGCAACGATTTTTATATGGAGACGTGCTCGACAAAAGCATATGGGAAAAGCTTGGCACCTATGACGCGGTGTTTTGTGTGGCGGTACTTCATCACATCCCCGAACGGCAGCAGCAGGTCGCTATGCTCAAACATATTCGTAAACACCTAGCTCCAAAGGGATTTCTCTACCTCACGGTGTGGAACTTGTGGCAAGAAAAGTATGTACAGTACCACCTAGGCAAGAAGAATTGGACGCAGGTCCCCTACCTCGACCGCGAACGTTTTTGCGTGGCTTTTGATGTGCAGTCGTTGACCGACGTACTCTCGGAAGCGGGATGGAAGATAGACGAGTTATTTTATGCTGACTACCACGGAAAAAAGAGCGACGTCATGCACGGACAAAATTTGGTCGCGGTGGCGCGATAGCTAGTCATATAACCCTTTTATAAAATGCCTAGCGTCATTTTTGTTCGTAATGAAGTGCATATTCCCTAATGCTTTAAAAACATTTGGGAACTCACTTTCTACCCCATCCTGTGAAAATAGGGAGACAATTGCTTCCAATTGGAGTATTTCGCTTACTAGTTTACCAAATGTAAAAGTGTCGGTAGTACTAATTCGAGAGATTTCTGCAATCCCTCCGGAGAACGAAACAGCCGGAATGTCGATGCTTCCTAAGTATTTAGCTGTGTCACGACTCGAAATTCTGCCACCTACACAAACTACCATACTCTTTAGTCCGAGTGGAATAAGGAGGGTACTCAAGAGATGATAATCTACAATTTCACTTGAGTTAATTTGGTAGCCACTACCCTTAAGTATTGCTAATAGTTCTTTATTTTCTGCCATCCGCGTGATTATATCCCAATACTATAGGATTTTCAACATCAAATCGCCTTGAATTTAACGAAAGTTATGGTTTCTTCCACTCGCCAAATCCGTAGTCACCGGGGTAGAGCGTGTATTCTGTTTCGCGATGATCGTCTTTGATGATTTCTACTAGTTTCTTGGCAACCCATTCCGGAGTGAAATAGGCTTTCCCCGAGTCGCAGTCACGTTGCTTTTCTGCCAGTGTCATGGGACCAAATGAGGTAAGAGTGGAGCCGAGTGTGATGAGACAGAAGTGTGGTTTTTGATCGTTGTACTCTTCGGCCAGGGAGAGCGTGGCACCGCGAAGGGCAAATTTGGTGCTGCAGTAGACGGACCGTCCGCGCATGGGGATGACACCGGCTCCGGAGCCAAGATTTAGCACGAGTGAAAGTGACGAGTTTTTGAGAGATGGGATGAGCGCCTGTGTGAGAAAATATGGGGTGGCAACGTTGAGCGCGAATGACGTATTCCAGTCTTTTTCTGTGACAGCTCCGATGGGCTTATAGACACCGATTCCTGCTGTGTTTATTAGAATGTCGACTGTTGGATATTTTCTGACGAGGGTTTTGGCGAGGCGTCGACGTGCTGCGGAGTCTGTCAGGTCACTCACATACGTATCACCCTTCAAGGTTACACCTTGAAGGGTCTTGGTTAGGGCTTTAAGTTTTGAGGCGGACCTGGCAATGAGGATAAGATGTGGTTTGTCTGCTGCTAGTTTTTTGACGAGTGCTTTGCCAATACCCCCCGTAGCCCCAGTAACGATGATAGTTTTGCCAGACAAATCCATAGGCAAAGTATACCTCAAAGATGAAAGTAGGACACGAGCTCGTCGCCAGACCAGCGGCCGGTGTAGGCGGGATAACGGGGAAGGTCGGCGAAGCCAATTTTGCCGACGAACAGGCGGAGTTTCTCGTCTCGCGATAGATTGGCGACTTTGGTTTCCCCGGCGTAGTACATGGCGGGTTTCATGATGTCGCCGGGCTCTTTGGTATCGACAAATCCAAATTTGTGACGAGCAGCGCGTTTCCACGCCAACTCTTTGCTCATACCGATATCCACCATGTAAGTATAGATATCGCGGAGAGTGCCTTTTGTACCTATCGCGGAGCCGACATACTCGGCAGCGTGCTGCGCGAGGCCGCTATCCGGTACAGTGTGGTCCTGCGCCCACGAGGCCAGCCCCTCCTCTGTGGGGAGATAGTTCGGGGAACGCTTTAGCCCGTTGTATTTTTCATTTTCATAGCGCAGGATATGCACCAAGTCGTGGCGCACACCACCTTCCATAGAAAAAAATTCGTAGTGGATGCTTTTGCTAATCACAATCCGCTGCTTTGACTGTTCGGGCCGAGCGTTAAAACCGTTGGCGTCCGTAATCTCGACGGTATAGCCAAGCGAAAATGTCCGGAAAGCTTGTTGTAATAGTTTTGCAAATTCCGTCGCGGAGCCGGTATGCTTGGCAACCTGAGCGTTTGTTGCTGCACGGCGCGCCTGCGTGAGGAGATCGTCGGTCATGTCTATTTCAAAAAGTTCTGCGGCACACCGCGTGATTTCACCGGTATCTTGCTGGAAAATTGCCTTGTATAGTTTCTTTTTGCGGGCATCTTTTGTGTCTACCACCGGCGACGTGTCTTGCCATGTGTAGTGAAAGACGGGGTGGTAGGTGGGGGAGGCAAAAAATTTGACCGCTTCGGAGTCGAGATTGGTGGGGGTGGTGAGGGAGAGAAAACTTAGCATATTTATGACTGGAGCCAGGACAGGGGATCTCGGCCATAGGCCGATGGGCCTTTGGCCCAGAACCCATATCGCTGTCTTGACTGAGCCAGGACAGGGGATCGAACCCTGGACCTGCGGTTTACGATACCGCCGCTCTACCAACTGAGCTATCCTGGCGCAGTGAATATTGTAGCATGCACATAGGGTGTATACTCGAGATATGGTTCGAAGCAGGCTGACGAGGGTACGAAGTAAGCGTGAGACGCGGCAAGGGATTTTTTATCTTGTTCTCGCAATCTTCGCGGCCGTTGCGATGCTGGTGTGGGGGCTACCCGCACTGTCGCAACTAGCTGGCGTGTTTATGAACCCCAACACGCCCACCTCGCAGAGCTATACGATAAAGCCCACTCCGCCTATATTTACCGATGTCCCTACCGCGACAAACTCTGCGACCGTGTCGCTATCCGGGTTTTCGCAACCGGGGGTGACGGTTGAGCTGTACGTAAACGGGGCGAAGGTCAATCAAGTGCTGACTTCGGACTCCTCCACGTTTACATTCCCCTCGATTACCCTCTCTTCGGGAGATAATGAGATATACGCATATGCATCTAGTTTGCACGGCGTTCTAAGCGATCAGTCGCAGAGCTATACCATTTCTTTCGACACTACCAAGCCACAAGTAACGATTACGAGCCCCCATGATGGTGACACCATGACTGGCCAAAGCCAGCAGCTCGTTACCTTCCAAGGATCGGTAGACAAGGCAGGGGCAAAGGTTTATATCGGCGATCACATGGTCATCCTGAACCCCGACAATACCTTCTCCTTCCAGTATCAGTTGACACAGGGATCGCAACAGATCGCTATAAAAGCGATTGACGGGGCCGGGAATGAAAGTGACAGCACTATGACCCTGACCTGGAATCCGTAGTCTCCAGTAGAAACATCCAGAGCATGGCGAAGGGGTAAAACAACACGTTATTGAACAGACTGGCGACGAGAATAAAAAGCACGCTCGTTTTGTGGTGTGAGTGCACATAGATATCTTTGAGAAAGATCCCCCACCCTATTAGCCCTATGACTCCGCAGGTTGCGAGGATGTAGAGGTAGCTGTCGTTCGGGCCAGTTGCGTGATTGGGAAACCCTTTTTCAGAAATCGTATTCTGTGAAAAGGTGTTGAGGCCAACACCGGTAATTAGGTTCCAGCCTAGATTTTTTACTACTGAGGCATCCTCGTTGTAGCGCGCTGATATGGAAAAAGTGCGGAGCAGATTGGTTCCCTCGCCGAAACGCTTGGGGAGCAAGAGTGCAGCGCCGAGTACACACAGCGCCGCAATCACGACGCCCACGAACCTTAGGCGGGGAACAAAGGCGGCAAGCAGCGACACCCAAATCGATCGCGCGTACGTCAACAAAACCGCCGGAGCGGCGAGCACTGCAAACAGATATTTTTTAGCATCGATGGCAAGGAGCGCGAAAAGGCTCAGCATGACTCCTGAAAACGTGGGGTCAAAGTGTGGCATGGTGAGGCGATTCAAGTGATCGTCCCATCCCAAGACTCTCGCCCAGCGCATGTCGGGCATGGCAAAGTATTGGAGATACCCAATGGACAGTGCGACGAGCCCCGAAACAAGAAAATACCGTAATGGTATTTTGTATTTTCCTTTTCGTACGGCGGAGAGTAACAGCAGGTAGGCAAGCAAACGAACAGTGTACAGGAATGGTGTGAGGAGCGAATGGATTGGGTATAGTGTCAGTGCTCGGAGCCAGCCCAATATGAGGCCCCCTAGTATTAGGACTAACCCTGATTTTTTTAGATCATTGGCTGCGTACCGTAAATGGGAGAGAATGGTGGGTATATTTATCACCAGTATTGCGGATACGAGCAGGTCGTGTGTATACAGCGTACCTAGGGGTGTCGTAAAACGTAAGAGCTGACCAAAGCCGAGGGTAAGAACAAGGGAGATGAGAAGCCACTGCGTTATTTTTTGTGCCATAGCAGGTACAATTTCGTCCATGTGAGATAGGAATGGAAACCCATCATGACGGCCATGATGAATCCCGGTGTGCCGTCGAGGAACCCGAGTCGTAGAAAATAATTTTGCAGAAATTTGGCAAAAGGAAAAATTGCGATATGAAAAAGCGAACTCTTGCGACCTAGCTTGTGACGATATTTAGCTTCGAGCGTGGAGTAGTGGTTTATTTTGTCTAAAAAGCTGGTAATTGTCGGATGGGGAGCGTGAAGAAGTGGGTTTTTGAGTAGACCAATTTGTACTTCGGGGCCAAGCGGCGTCCACACTTCGTGCACCGGCCGTTCCCACCGGCCCCAACCGGCTCGTGCCAGACGGAGCAAGGTAACTGCACCGGTCTCGCCGTGATGGAGCTCCCTGCCCAAGAACGTGTCCAGCCGGCGCACTAAGTAAGCGTCTTTTGGCGAGCGACCATGTATAGCTTTGTCTATTTCTCTCTCTAGTGCAGGAGTTATCGTCTCGTCTTTGTCGAGAAAGAATACCCATGGAGTCTTGACCGTTGTAAGCAGCTTGTTTCGCGCTGCAGCAAAGTCAGTCACTCCCGGCTCGTCGAGCGTGAGGATGGTAAGATTTTTCATAGTGAACGACCAACGATCGTAAGTTTTATAAGTACCAGTGGGTAAAACACCATGTCGTAGAGGTAGGCAGTGGGAGAGACAAGCGTAAAGAGGTGTTTTGCGACAAACTTGCGATGAGAGACCCACTGGTACCGTGTGCGGCGTAGTAGCGAGGAGCCGGCGGATACCTCGTGCTCGGCTACGACGTCTGAGTTTATATGGATCGTGTAGCTAGCCGACGTGGCGCGCAGACAATAATCCAAGTCCTCGAAATAGAGAAAAAAACGCTCGTCGAGCAAACCAATTTTTTCCACTACGTCCCGCTTTATAAGCATGGCGGCACCGGCCACATGATCCACGGTGAGCGTCGTTTTTGGTTTATTCTCCCAATTTTTGTGTTTCACCATACCTGTCCATTTGTTAAATGTACCGCCCCAGTCGTACCCGCCAGCGTGGTGTAAGACGGGTGCGACAATCCCGGCCCGCGGATATTTCGTGTACGTACGAGCGAGCTGGTCGAAGCTGCCGATTGCGAGCACCAAATCGTTGTTCATGAGAAAGATGGCCTCTACCGCTTTATCTTTTACGGCTGCAGTAATCCCCTGATTCACTCCCCTGGCAAAGCCGAGGTTTTTGCGATTGTCTATGAGGTGTGTACCGGGGATGATTTTGGCGAGCGACGCCACATCTTCGGGAGTATTATTCACGAGATATAGTTGGTTGTCGCCTATTTTTTTTGCGAGATTCGTGAGACAGTTTTCTGTCGTCTCTCTTTTGCCAAAATGCAGCATGACCACGGCGATCTTCATGTCACACCTCCCTCGAGTATGGGAAGTGTGGGTAGGGAGGAGCCAGCTATTGCTTGCATGTCGCCATAGAGGCCACCCATACCAGAGAGGAGCATGTCTACCTGCATGTTGCGCTGCTTGAAGCTGCGTTCGGCATTTGTCGCCTCCTTGGCGATTTGTGTTTTCATCTCTAGATATACCCGTACGATGCGCTCGACGTTTTGGGCAAACGCGTTCGAGGTGACGTAGTCGTAGAGATTCTCGGCTTTGGTCTGCTTGTGTGTTGCTACGACTTTTTGGTATGCAACGTCGATCAAGTTTTTCCTGAGGAGCGCGGAGAGGGGAGCTATGGCCTCGGGGCGCACTACCCATATCCCCTGGCGGGATGCGATGGCGTCGGAGACGTCAGGGGGCATGGCCTGGGTGACAATCGCTGCCAACTGGGCGCCGTCCCTGCGCAAATCCTCTTTTAGTTTTCCCACCCATCCTTCGGACCAGGCCTTGGTGCGCTTTGATTCCCACAAGATTTTCCCGCAGATGGTCCCCTTTTCGGTGCGGACGGTCTCTCTAATATCGGCGCCGTTCTCACCCTTTTTTACCTCTGCGATCTCGTCATACGGGTACATGGCACGTAGCGTTGCCTCTAGGTCGAGCTCCTGTACTTCGCCTTGGAGCTGTTGACTGCCCTGTGCGCCTTTGCGCTGCGCCTCATCGACTGCCTTTTGCATGTCACGCAACCTCTTTTCGTAATCTTCGATTTTGTATTTTTCTTTTTCAAGTACAGCCCGCTCGGCGTCCGCTTTTATTTTTGCTCGTTCTTCGTCTAGTTGCCGCGTTTTCTCTAGCTCAAATTTCTCCTTGGCCTCCTCTACTTCACGCTTTTCTTTTCTCAATTTTAGCTCTGCATCTTCTGCTGCTTTGGCTTTATCTTTGAGTTCGGAGATCTGCGCGTCACGGTCGGCGAGCTCCTTTTGTGTTGCTTCTTTAGCCTTTTCGGCGAACTCTTTTTCGAGACGCGTGCGTAGCTCGTCCTCTAACTGGTGTGTCAGCGCTTCGTCGGGCGAAAACTGGTGCCCACAGTGGGGACATGTAACGAGATTGGTCATGGAACTATTGTAACCTATCAGCGGGTGCGAAGCCGGGAGATTATGAGTGGCAGTACAAGAGTGCTCGCGTAGTAAAGGTACACATCCAATTTGTAATAGCCATCTGCCGGATGGAGCACTTGTACGAGGAGCAGATAGTCACCGACTATAGCGATCATCGCCCAGACTACGCCTGTTATAAGCGCATCTTTTATTGCTAGCACAGGGAATTTTTTATATAGCACCCATACAGTCGCGGCTAGTCCAAAGGGCATAATAACCCAGCCAAGTAGCGCGGGTGGGACAAAAGCAAAAAACAAGAAACCGAGCATGTAGCCGAAGAACCAGAGAAGGAATCCCCACAGAATCGTTTTCTTTACCATGTTTTTATACTAGCACGTTTATGGTCTTGTTTGCTGCAGTGAAGCCTGAAACTATTTCCACCTGATTTTTGTGGACGTGAAAGTAGTTTGCGAGTGCTTCGATAATCGCCTCGTTGGCTTTGCCGCCGACTGGTGCTGCGGCAACACGAACTTCATAGACATTTTCGGTGAGCTGCGTTACTCCAGGACGCTTGCTTTTCGTTTTCGCGATTATGTCTAGCTCCATGAACAGCCTACTTTTTCTCTACGATTTCGATCTCACTTATGAGATCGCCGAGGCGCATACGGAGAGACTTGACCACGGCGTCCACCCCTTTGTTATATATTTTCGTACCCACTTGTTCGAGAACCTGATCCATAATGTCCTCGGCGGCAATCATCCCTATTTCTTCGCCGCGCTCGCTTGAGAAATAGCCTATGATTGCGTCGATTGCATGGCGTTTTTCTTCCGCAGATAGCAGGCCTATCTTTTGTGATTTCATCTGAGTTAATGGTAGCACAATGGTGATGGAATACTTCTCGCCTGTTTACCGAGAGTGAATGAGAAAGGTCATCGCCCAAACGAGTGCACTGTGCAGCTCTTGGTGTTCACAGGTGACGGTGCGCATTTGATATTCGACAGCAGCCTTTTTCCCAAGCGAGGCGTAGTGTACTTCGCCATTTAGGACCATTGCCTCAAAGCAGCAGCCAAGTTGCCTGCACTCTTCTGGGTGTACGCAGTTTTTTCCGGGCTCAAATACTTCTTCTCCCACCTATTAAGTATAGTTTCATAGTCAAGTTGTGTAGAGGGTGGCCAATTTTTTGGCAACTTTTGACGCGTCATGGAGGACCCGTGCACGAGCGAGCGCGCGGCGAGAAAACGAAACACGATGCTCTAGTGCGGCACGGATGGCAGATTGCATACCAGGTATGTGATCTGGTGAAACGAGGATACCTGCATTGCCAACAACCTCGGAAATGGCGCCGGTGTTTGTCGCTACGATTGGTAGACCACAAGCCATAGCCTCTACTATAGCCATGCCGTATTGCTCCTCCCAAGTAGGTGTGGTGCGGCTGGGAAGAAGGAATACGTCTGCAGATTGGTAGACGGCGGGCATATCTCGGTACGGTACGCCGGAGACGAGGCAAAAGTCTGCGACAGATGCCATTTGTTTTTTTAGCGCGTTTACGATATCTATCCCCTTTTCCGGTACCGGGCGCGCAACGGTGAGGACTACTGGCTTACGGCGTATGGCGCGCTGCTTTCGGTTGGAGATGGGACAAAAGTGGGTGAGATCGACACCGTACGGGATGACGACGACCTTCTTCGGATCGACACCCTCGGCAACGAGCGCATCTTTTGCTCGCTTTGTCGGCGTGTGGAAGACGTCTACGTAGCGGTAGGCATCGCGCTTCCACTGCCGCAGTCGTGCAAATTTTTCGTTTGCGTGCGGGATGGTTTCCCAACAGGTGCAAATGAGTTTGCTCACTCTACCTTGCCGGCGGAGCTGCACAGCCTGGTGGGTATAGGGTGTATAGGTCTCGGCGGTGTGAAGCATGACACTACCATGATTCGAATCATGGTAGTGATTGACTAAGGCTTCTAGACCGAGGAGCCATTGTTCGCCGCCGATTAAGCGGTTAAGTATTTGACGACGGTACGGGAAAGCGGGAAGGTCGGTTGGCGACCATAGGGAGATAGAGGGAGTACTGACCGGTGTGAGTGGATGGTGGCTAGTGATAACCGAAATGTCGAACTTTTTTGCGAGAGGGGCGTAGTTTTGCAACTCGAATTCGTTGGCGTTGCTGGCACGAAGAATGAGAACGGTCATTGTGGCCTGAGCATTTTCAATAAATATTCATCTAGGATGAAAATTGGTTGAATTATCAGATTTACAATAGTGCCGAAATGTTTTTTGTAATATACCTTTCGTGAGTCATACCACGCCTGGTGCATAATTTTGTATTTGTTCTTGCTGCTAGCCCCTCCCACATGAAATATCACGGAGTGTGGACAATATATAACGTTCATATTGTTTTCATTCGCCCTAACCCCTAAGTCGACATCCTCCAGGTACATAAAAAATCGTTCATCAAAGCCATGCAATTTTTTGAAAGCTATTTTATTAGCCATTAGAAATGCGCCACCTAACGCATCTACCCTTACGTCTTTTTTTGCGTTGTAAATTTTGTTATTGTCGAGGTAGTAAAAGCATCTATGGCCACCACTATAATTGAATAGTTTTCCTAGATTAGAAAATTCAAAAAGTCCTATATTTAATGTAGGTTTGTGTACTATAGTGTTATGGCGTTCGCCATTTTTTTTAACACATTTTCCACCAATAAGATCGGCATTTAGTTTAATCGCATCCGAATATAATGTCTTTAGAGAATTATTCTTGATTTCCGTATCAGGATTGAGGAATAAGATAAAATCTGCGGTCGCACTTTTACTTCCATAATTACAACTTTTTGCAAATCCCAGATTTTCCTTCATGCTAATATATTTGATATTTAGTTGACCTTTTTTCTGATATTTTTCGATTTTTTGCTTTGTTATTTCCTTATCTGGAGAGTTGTTTTCTACCAAGATTAATTCACGAATTATTTCCTTATCTTTGGCCAGTGATTGCAGGTATTTTTCAATAACCGTTGATGAGTTGTACGTGACCGTGACAATAGATATGCTTGACTTTTCGCTATGTTTTGTAATCATATTAATATGTATCTAATTAAAAATAGATTATTTTTAATATCGTTTTTATTTGTTACGCTATTTTCCTTACTTTTTGTTACTCCGCGCAAGGCTAGTGCTTCTACGCTTATTTTAGATGAAAACTTTAATACTTCCACTCTTGCAAATTGGAATGTGTTGTCAGGGGATTCTTCGCAACTTGTAAGTGATCTAAATTTAGGTTATTTAACCACTTATAATGTTAACTCGGTTCAGACATCATATTTAATATTGCGTAATCCGTTGCCAAGCATGGATGTTGGTATAGATATTCGTTTTCGAGTGTTGGGCGACGCGTTTGTTCAGGGTGCCGGGATAGGTGTAACTGATAGTTATCTCGCATTGAGGAATATACCTGTTGATTCGACTTCGTATGTGTTTGTGCTGTGGCCGTATAATTCTTCCGGAACTTGGGGATTCCCCGTAGCATTTTGTCCAAATGATGTTTGCACTAACTCAAATTTATCTTCCTTTCTAGTAGAAAACGCTTCACAATCCGGCTGGCATACGCTACATGTTGAATACAAAGAGGATAAATACACTTTTACATTGGATAATTCGTCTCCATACACAACTCAGTCCACCACCAGAAGACCTAAGTATATCTGGATCGGTAATCCAGAAATTGCTGATTCTTCTCAGTCTGGATATGCACGCATTGAACTTGATTATGTAAAATCTACGCTTTTAAGTTCGGTTTTCCCCTACCTTTCACAGAAGGATG
Source organism: bacterium (assembly GCA_021788365.1). Taxonomy (GTDB): domain Bacteria; phylum Patescibacteriota; class Microgenomatia; order UBA1400; family UBA12108; genus JAJYKS01. The sequence continues at coordinate 3,101 of JAJYKS010000002.1, read as the reverse complement.
CAGCGTGGGGGAGCAAGGAATATGATTCGGCGGGGACGTGGGCGCCGGGGAAGATGGGGATAGACCGGTGGGGATGCGCGCTAACCTCTGCGGCGATGATATTACAGCATAACAGCGTAGAGATGCCGGATGGTGGCGTGGCAAATCCTGACACACTTAATGATTGGCTGAAGGCGCAGCCGGACGGATATGTGGGCGGTGGTCTCCTAAACTGGCTCGCAATCTCGCGCCTGTCGAAGCAGTCGGAGGAAGCCAGTCATTCGGCTGTATCCCTGGAGTATAGCCGCACGCCGTATGATCCGACTGCACTTACCACTCCCAGCATCCTCGGCCTCCCCGGGCACTTTGTAGTGGGGACGGGATCAACGGCGGATACCATCGATATCCTGGATCCAAATGACGAGACACACACGTCGCTTACCGCCACAACTTCTGGCGTGCAAACTGTCGGCGTATATACACCGTCCCACACGGACCTGTCATATATGCTCTTCGTCACCAATGCGGGGACAACTACGACTTTGTACGATGAGGGTGGCAGCGCCGTTCCGTCACATATTTTCGACGAAAGTTTGAGCGATGACGTGGATGGCTCGGCGACTATTTCTGCACGCCTCGCCTATGTACCAAAACCAGCAAGTGGAAACTATCGCCTGACAACTACGGGAGGTGACGGCTCACTGGACGTGTATTTCTATGACGCGGGCGGCGGCGTACAGCGGGAGACCCTCCCCCTCCCCTCCGGCGGGCACACGTTTTCCCTGACTTATAACCACGACACCGTCGGTCTTAGTACAATATCGGAGCTAGATGTGACACCACCCCCCGTACCCACCTTACTCTCCCCGGCCAATGGGACGCATATCCCGACGGCGGGACTGGTACTCGATTGGAGCGACGAAACCGACCCGAGCGGTCCCGTGACCTACCAATACAGAAGTACCTGGGAGAGCGGAAGCTATGGCCCAGTCGCGACTGGCACCAATTCGTATATTCCCGCCGGCGGGAGCGCGGACCACACCTATATGTGGTCGGTACAGGCATGCGATAGCGCCGATAACTGTAGTGCCTGGAGTGAGCCGTGGTCGCTAGTTGTGGATAGCACACCGCCCAAGGTCGACCTATCGTTTGGGCCACCAGGACCCTCGACCACCGCGTTTACCGCGATATATAGCGAGCCGGTCGTGGAGGGAGAGGCAACGGATCCGGCCAATTATTTTCTGCAAAACTGGCCTGGGGAGGGCGGCAGCGGGCCACTTACGGGCCACGCAACCGTAGCCTATGACCGGGAGAGCTACACGGCAACCATCACCTTTATCACGCCAGGCTGGTATATCTCGCCGGAACAAATGTGGGGTGTACAGGGAGTACACGACCTGGCCGGGAATGCACTCGCGACGAACCCGTACGCGGAATACTCGACACCAATGACCAGTCCGACTGCTCCGGGGAGTCCGGTGACAGCGCCAAACCCCACGAACCTGCTTTCCCAAACTTGGAATTGGACGGGAAGTAGCGACACGGGCAGCGGAATAAAGGGCTACTGGCAGCGCATGTACGACGCGCTTTCTGCGCCTGTCGGCAGCTACGCGTGGATCGGCAATGTGCTCGGTGTCTCGACTACTCTCACCGACGGGCAATGGAAGATGGAGGTTTACGCCGAAGATAGAGCCGGCAATACCGGCGGGGTGACGACCTCTTCTGCTCTAACCGTAGACACCATCCCGCCAACGACCCCTACAATGCTCGGATTCCTCTCTCCCACTGTCACCTGTGGCGGCTATACAAACAGCAAACTGGAGACGGTGGACTGGAGCGATGCCACGGACGGCGGGAGTGGTATCGCTGGCTACGATTACGCGATAGACTACCCCTTCCCAATCGGCACGGGTCGCGGACACTGGCAGACATTTTTCACCGCGTCGCAGTATCGCGGCTCTTTGAATGAAGGACTGCATACCATCTCTGTGCGGGCAAAAGACAATGCTGGCAACTATTCCCCATGGAGCGCTCCCTGCGACATCACATATGACTCTATCGCTCCCACTTTGGCGGATAAAAGTACTTTTGCCGGATGGCACAACACGCCGCAGACGAGCGTCTTCAGCTACACCGATACCAATCTCCCCGCGACCTACGCCTCGCCAACCTGCGATATCACGGCCGAGGGGGTTGGTAGCACCTGTACCGTATCGCCATCTGTTTGTGACTTGGCAGGAAACTGTGTAACCGATGCAGTCACGAGCAACCCTGCAAACATCGACGTGACTGCACCTATCGTAGAGATCGGTTTGTGGGGCAGCGAGATCGCGGGAAGCGCCGGCGACACCCTGAGCGGAATAGCTTATGTAGACGTGCACTATACGAAGGACGGTGGTGCGGAAACTATCGTGCGGGCAAGCGGGACAGCGGCATGGAACTATTTCTTCCCCTCGCCGATTGTGGGCAGCTACGACGTGACGGTCTATGCCTATGACCTCGCCGGCAACGAGAGTGCGGGCGTTACCAAAACGTTCACCGTGAACGCCGCAGATAGTCCTCAGACCTTTGCGGGCACGATTGCCGGGGCTAGTACCGAGGTAAACGGCGTCACCTCTCCGGTAGGGCGTGGTACTGTACCGCCTGCGACCGGTGAAGTTCTTGGGGCGACACTTGTGCCCGAAGACGCGACACCGAGCGCCACACCTACTCCTCTACCAAGCAATTCTGAAGAACCTGCCCATGTTATGAATCATTTAGCTACTACCTGGTGGCTCTGGGGAGGGGTTGCCGCTATCCTTGCAGTAATTGCAGCGTATCTTTGGCGACGCGCGACCAAGTAAAGTGGGCGCGGACGTGGGCAAGGCACGATGACTCTTTGATCTTGTCTACTTTTTGTATTGCGACGGCGAGCATACCAGCGTCTCGTGGAACGAGGTAGCCTGTCTTCCCGTGCACCACCGTCTCACGATAGCCGCCTTCGTCGACTGCTACCACGGGTGTGCCACACGCCATAGACTCGACAGCCGACAGACCAAACGGCTCACGAACAGCAACAGCGAGCGTGCAGCGGCTCTGGTTGTATAGCCGGCGAAGCTTGGCGGGTGTAACCCGCTGGCTGA